>NZ_JAZHPE010000046.1:0-76785 GCF_036553535.1 Subtercola sp. YIM 133946 | reverse complement strand
CGCTGCTTGCGTAGGAGCCGCCACTATCGTTCGATGACGACGTGGTAGACCACGTACCTGCGTATTGCACCGCGGTGTTGTTGTTCTGAACGGGACCGGGACCGGCCACCGTGGCGATGGCTACGGTGGCGGACTTAGACGCCGCGCCTGCGCTGGTGAGGGCGGCTACGGCGTAGTAGTACTGGGTTCCGGACTTCACTTCGTGTCGGTGTACTTCGCGGTGCTCGCTGTGATATCGGCGATCGAGGTGAGCGAGCTGCTGCTGGTACCCCGGTAGATGCGGTACCCAGTGGCGCTTGACACCGCAGTCCAGGTCAAGGCCACGGAATCCGTGTCAGCTGTGGCCTTGACTCCGGTGACCACCGTCGAATCCGGCACGCGGAAGGCGTCGATGGTGGTGAGAGAGCCGGTGGCGGCAGCGTTTTGGGTGCCGGTGGCTTTGATGGTGATGGTGTGGTTGGTGTCGCTGAGGGTGGTCGTGGAGTAGACCACCTGCTGGTAGAGGCCGGCCGAGCTGTATCGGTCTACGCTGGCGACCTTGGTGTTGTCGATGTAGACATCGTTGATGCCCGACGAGGCGGTCTTGCGAGAGATCCATTGGATGCTTGTGCCGGTGAACGACAGTGACACAATGGCGGTCGGCGAACCGCTGCTTGCGTAGGAGCCGCCACTGTCGTTCGATGACGTCGTCGTGGTCCAGGTGCCCGTGTACTGCAGAGAAGCACTGTCATTCTCGTAGGTACCGGGACCGGCCACCGTGGCGGCCAGTGCGGCCGAAGCGTCGAAAGGGCTGAGGGCGACGATTGAGGCGAGCACCAGAGCGGCAACTGCGCCCATACGAATGACATAGGACTTCACGAGACCCCGCTGTATTCAAACAGGTAAGCGCAAGGTGATGCGTTCCCCAAACGCCGTGACCCACCCAGAAACTTCCCCCCGAACGGGTTACTAGATCAGATTAGCGCCGGTCTCGGTATAAAGACAGTGATGCGAGAAAAGTCATCCGGATCGAGGCTGACCTATGTTCGCTGATTCAATCGACCAGAGACGCCTTCAGCATGTTCGCCTCAAGCCGCTGCGCCAATGTACCGACGTACGTCGCCGTGATGTGTGATCCCGATCGATAGATGAGCACGTTGCCGATGACAGGGGGGCATGACGTCTCTGACGGGCAGATCGCAGCATCCATATCGATCAGCGCGAGCTGGGACGGAGTCGACTGGGAGTCAGGATCTTCTGCAGCGTCGATGACTTCGCCATGAAGCGCGGCCACGGCAAGGCGCTGGGTCGGTTGTGCGCTGGCGTCGACAGCTTTCTGGCGCGGATAGGCGCAGACAGCGAGATTGTCGGGATTCTCTCCGACGCATTCGTAGACATTAGAACCCACCTGCGGGGTATCTCCGATGACAAGCACCTTTGATCCGTTCGACAGAAGGTGTTGCCATGTCTGTTCCAGTCCCTGAGTCATCAGAGACCGTCCTGTATCAGTGTCTTGGCCCCCACTGCCCGGAGTTTCAGCGGCTGCGCGAACCTGGCTGGTCACCACCAGCGAAGGCCTGAGCGAGTCGAGCTCGGACGTAACTTTGGCATTCCACTCGGTGCACGATGGGTACGAGCGGCCGTCGATCGTCACGTTCGCGTCTGCGAACGAGCACGACGACTTGAGGAAAGTGACGAGCTTCATGCCGTGCTTCTTCGCGATGATGTCGAGCGCGGGCATCCATTGAGCCGCTTTGGAGTCTCCGACAAGCACCATGGTCTTGAGGGACGACTTGTCGCCATAGGTGCAGGAGACGGGATCGCTGGATGTGTCGCTCTGCTGGCAACCGTCGGCGTAGATAGGGGGCACGTCTTGCACAGCGTCGAGCGGAGCGGGAAGAACCCATGCCACGTTTGAGACCCATTCCGCGGCGGTCGTTGACGAAAGGTCGATGGTTTCTGGGAGCGCCGCGGCCCCTGCAGGCGCCGCGCCGGCGGGCGGCTTCAGAGCGTTCGTTGGGCCTGCGAGTAAAAGCACTGCCCCGAGTGAGACGCTCACTGCGATCGCCACCGCGCCGAAGACAAAAGACCGCCAGGTCTTGACCTTGAACCACTTCGCAAAACGCAGAGGAGTCTCAATAAATCGCGAAGACGCCCACGCCAGTGCGACGGAGAGCACAATCAACCCGACATTGATAGCTGTCGACCGGTTCGGCCACTTGTAGCTCGCGAGAACGATAAGAGGCCAATGCCAGAGGTAGATGGCATACGAGATCGATCCGATCCATACCATCGGCCTGATCGAGAGAATTCGCTGAGCGACGCTGGGCGGGAGCGTATCACCGGCCAGAATAATCAACGCGACGGCAACGACTGGAACCAGGGCCGGAAAACCGGGCCATGCTGAACTGTCGATGAAGAAGATCGTCCAGATCAGCATCACGAGACCAACCATCGTCAGTGCACCGAACCACCTATGAGAGATTGCGCCGCGAAACCAGCCGATGTTGATTGCCACGAGAGCACCGGCTGCGAGTTCCCACAACCGGGTCGTCGTCGTGAAATACGCTGACACGTCGCCAATAGCGACTTGGTGTTGCGCATAAGCGAACGATGCTATGAATACGACCAAGGCACCGACGTTCGCGGTCGCGCGAGGAGCCAGACGAGATTTGCGTGCCCATACGATCGCAAGGATGATGAGCAGCGGCCAGATCAGGTAGAACTGCTCCTCGACACCAAGCGACCAGAAGTGCTGCACCGGTGATGCAATGGTGTCTTCGGCGAGATAGTCGATTGACTGCGATGCGAGCAACCAGTTCAGGCTGTAGACGCCGGCAGCCATGATGTCAGTGCCGATCTGACTCCACAGGATGCGTGGAACCACAACCATTACACCGATGCTGGTGGCAATCAACACCAGCGTCGACGCCGGAATCAAGCGCATGATACGTCGCGCGTAGAAAGCCCTGAGGGAAGGCCGGCCTTTTCGTCGAGATTCGCCGAGGAGATGGGAGGTGATCAGAAACCCGGAGATGACGAAGAACATGTCGACGCCGGCAAAACCTCCCGGTAGCCATTTACCATTCAAGTGATAAATGAGAACAGAGAGTACAGCAACGGCCCGGAGGCCCTCGATGTCGAGTCGAATTCCTCTGGTGCCCGACGGGGAGGGCTTTGCTGAACTGAGATGCTTCTGGGGCACTTCCGGAGCCAACGCCAATTATCTGCCTCTCACTGACATCACGGGAGAATGCCCGTTTTCAGGGCGGCGGTAAATGAAGCGTACGGACAGAAGGTTACAGCATTGTGTCGGGCGCATTTTCGCAGCCGAATATATGCTGTCGACATGAAACCGGATCCGAATCGCGAACCGAAAGATGAACCACCAGTAGAACGCCCTAGCCTCGAACAGTTGCTGGAGGAAGCGGAATACACCGAAGCCAGAATGGACGACTGAACACGCGGGCCGCGTGTCCTGTGCCCGCGATAGAATAATTCGGTGACCTCAACTACGGACCCCACCGATGTCGTTCTGATCGGGGGTGGCATCATGAGTGCCACTCTCGGGGCTTTGATCAAGCTTCTTCAGCCGGACTGGTCCATTCGAATCTATGAACGGCTCGGCGATGTCGCCTTGGAGAGTTCAAATGCCTGGAACAACGCTGGTACCGGGCATGCCGCGCTCTGCGAACTGAATTACATGCCTGAAGCCAAGGATGGATCTGTCGAGACGTCGAAGGCCGTCGCCATCAACGAGCAGTTTCAGGTCAGCCGACAGCTCTGGTCGTATCTCATTGAGCACGGATTGATTGACAGACCTGAGACATTCATCAGCTCGACTCCCCACATCACATTCGTCCAGGGAGAGGCGAATGTAGCGTATTTGCGTAAGCGGTATGAAGCGCTGCTCATTGAGCCCCTCTTTGAGGGAATTGAATTCTCAACCGATCCGCGAGTGATCTACGGATGGGCTCCCTTGCTGATGCGGGACCGCAGAAAGGACGACGTCGTTGCCGCGACTCGAGTACCTTCCGGTACCGACGTTGATTTTGGCTCTTTGACAAAGCAACTGCTTGCGTATCTCCAGAACAACGGAGCACAGCTGCTCACGAGTCATACGGTTACTCGTCTGAAGAGAGTGAAAGACGGCACGTGGCGTGTGGGACTTCGCCAGTCCGTCGGCAACACGACGAGTTCGGTGGCTGCGCGGTTCGTTTTCGTCGGAGCCGGCGGCGGGGCCCTCCACCTTCTTCAGAAATCGGGCATTCCCGAAATCAAAGGCTTCGGGGGCTTCCCGATCAGCGGCGAGTTCCTTCGCACCGACAATCCGGCTGTTGTGCGTGAGCATCAGGCGAAGGTCTATGGAAAGGCGTCGGTCGGCGCACCACCGATGTCTGTTCCTCACCTCGACAAGCGTGTCGTCGATGGTGAATCCTCACTGCTCTTCGGGCCTTACGCGGGATTCAGCCCGAAATTCCTGAAGTCCGGTTCGTGGTTGGATCTGCCACGTTCAATTCAACCTGGAAACATCGGACCAATGCTCGCGGTCGCTCGGGACAATATCGATCTGCTGAAGTATCTGATCAGTGAAGTGTTCGCCAGCCGAAACAAGAAGATGGCTGCTCTGCGGGAATTCATGCCCACGGCCAAGGCTGACGACTGGTACTTGATCACGGCCGGTCAGCGGGTGCAGGTGATGAAGAAAGACGCCGAACGCGGTGGCGTGTTGCAGTTCGGCACCGAGGTCATTACAAGCGCCGATGGCTCCATTGCCGGTTTGCTGGGAGCGTCGCCGGGAGCGTCGACGGCAGTGCCCATTATGCTTGACGTCATTTCGCGCTGCTTTCCTGAGCAGTACAAAGATTGGGTACCCCAACTCAAGAAGATGATCCCCTCGCTCGGTACAAAATTGAACGAGGCGCCCTCGCGGGCCCGGAAGACCTTGACCGCAACCGCTCAAGTCCTCGACATTTCGGTCTGACCGAACGACGTCTCACTGAGCGCTCATCAGCGTTGCTCGCGCATCTCCTCTTCCCTAGCAGCCGGGGCTGGCCAGTGCCTTTGCCATCGCTCCGGTCTGATACGCGAATTCGTAGAGCCATTCGAGTGGCGACAGAGTCGAGTTGTCTGACTCGACCGAGAGGCTACCGTTGAAACATCGCTGCAGTATCAGGCGCGCTCTTGTCACGTGAGGGGTGAAGGTGATTATCGTTGCGCTGGTCCAGCCGTGTTCTGCCGAAAGGTCTCTCAGGTAGCGTGCTTCCCCCTGCGTGGTGAACGGATCAGCTCGCGCGCAATACACAGTGTAAAAGTGAGGCTGGTAGCAGAGAGGAAGAGACTCCGCGTTCACCTTTCCTGTGTCAGGCAACGAGATCATCAGATTGTCGCTGAGCCCCTGGTGTATCAGCTTCTCGGCGAGTGCGATCCTCGATGGCGTCGCAGGCCCCAGCACAAATATCACATCTGTCTTCATGGGCTTGTCTACATCAGGAAACCTGAACGCTTTGACAGTTACGACGGTGAGGGCGACGGTGAAGACGCTCACTATCAGCGCCATGACGATCAGTCGACGGCGCCACATAACGGCCAGATCACCTTCATTTCCACGTTGCTCCGCCGTCGGGAGAGATGTAAATGCGGTCTCCTGCCCACAGCCAGACGGTCGCACCGGTCTGCGCGAGAGCGATCGGAGCGGGGGACGTAACACCGGCGAGGCAACCGACTACCGACTCCCCGACGGCGGACGTTGCGGACGGCAGAGTGCGAATACTTAATCCGGAGCATGAGGGGTCGCCGAACACCGCAATGGTGAAGCCACTGCCGTCGGGGGTGATGGCGAACACGCCTGGAACGGGAACGCTCGAAAGCGCCGGCTGCGTCGGCTGGAACGACGCGGTGCGGTCTGGGTAGGCTTCCCAGTACTCCCCGCCGGTGTATGTCGTGATTGCAGACGTAGTGCACGCGGCGCCGTACTCAGCGAGCAGTTCCACCTGGGAGTCGTCGACTACAACCAGGTCTTCTATTTCGCGGATCTCTGGCTCGGACGGCGTGACAGATTGCCACGATGCTCCAGAGTCACTGGAGGTCTCAATGATGGAGTCAGACCCGCTGCAACTGCCCAGCGTGGCCCTGTATGCCTCAGTGGGGGAGGCCAGCCCCATGATGCGTGAATTGGCGCCCACTGTCGCGCTGGGTGGCGCGGAGGTTGTCGGGCTGGGGCTGGCGATGGGCGCGGCAGAAGCGGAGGAATTGGGGCTTTGAGTCGTGGGACCTGCCGTATACAGGGGCAGCGACGTCGCCGATGGAGTCGGCGGGGTGAGCGCAAATGCAATCAGCGCGACATCCAGTGCGACAAAAGCCGCAATTCCGATGATCGCCCAGGTTCGTCTTCTGCGAGTGGCCATCGTCAGGGAGCGTCCAAATGGTGAGGCAGGCACATAGTAATATCCTTCGGGCTGTAGATAGCGTTCAGCAACCGCTATGGCGGAAAGGATCGGGGGATTCATTCCATGCTAACAACTTGTTCTGCTGCGGCCGGCCGGAGCTCCTAAAATCACCTCTCGCGGGCGGGGCGATCTGTTGGTTTAAGTTGTGTTACAGACCGGGAGCGCCGTTCATAAATGCTGCCACCATCAGATCATGGAAGAAAACGACGCTCTCAGCGTGGGAATCGACATTGTTCTGCGCGCAGCACGCCAGTCAGCGCTCGAGGGAGACAAGTACGGCGCCACAGTGCTTGCCGCGATTGCTTTCTCCCTATCGGGCGGACGCGAGAGCAACTGATAGTTCGGGTGCGCGACTATTGTCGTCGGCTGCAATAGTTCGGTTTCTATGGCCTGTCGGAAAGAATCGGGACGTGTCGGTCGCAACGGGGACATCGCACTGCGACCGTCTCGGTGACGAATACCTGCAATGCGGGCGTCTGTCGACCTGCGGAGCAGCCACATGGCGGCAGCCACCAACGATGCACTACCTGCGCGCATCCTCGACCATCCCGCTCACGTACATGGAGGCACCGACGCATCCGGTCACGACGGTCATCCGGCCCGGGCTACTTCCTTCCCCGGCGTCGCCGGGTCGGTGCTCCAGCGTCAACCGGTTCATTCTCGGGGGACGCGCCATAGTATCCGTACCGTTCAGCGTTATACGAGTCGGGGCCCTTCGACGGCAGCATCGTAATGACAATGCCGACGACGTTGCTCTTGATGCTGGCCAGGGAATTCAGTGCACGTGCAAGTTCCGTGCGCTTCACCTTTCCCGAAGAGGCGACGACGATCGCCCCGGCGGTCATACTGCTGATCACCGCTCCGTCAGTCACAGGCAGAAGGGGGGGCGCATCGATGATGACGTAGTCGACCTGTTCGTTCAGCGCAGACAGAAGGTCTTGCATAGCCTGCGACCCGAGCAATTCACTCGGGTTGGGAGGAATCCTGCCGGCTGGAAGCACATAGAGTTCCCGGTTACCCCACCGTTGCAGAACATCAGCCAGAGCGACGCTGCCGATGAGAACGTCAGTGAGGCCGACGGCCCCCTCAAGTCCCATGTACTCTGCGAGCTTCGGCTTGCGCAAGTCGCCGTCGACCAGTACGACACGAACGCCCGTCTCCGCCAGAGCAAGGGCTAAGTTGGCCGAAGTCGTACTCTTACCTTCTCCAGCGATCGACGAGGTCACTACGAAGCAGTGGTTGTCAGAGCCCGCATTGACGAAGCGAAGGTTTGTCCTGAGGGCTCTGAAAGCCTCGGCTCGCGGGTTGCGCGGATCCGTGTGCACCAGAAGAGGATGCTTCGCCGAATCCGGGTCATAGCTGATTCCCCCGAGAATAGGAGCATCAGACACGGCAGTGACGTCGTGGTTGCCATGCACGCGTGTGTCGAGCGTTGAACGAAGGAAGGCTGCGGCCACCCCGAAGATGAGCCCGACGATGAAACCGAGGGCGATGCTCAACGGGACGTCTGGACTGACCGGACTGCTCGACGGTGTGGCAGGGTCGATCACAGCCACCTTTACGAGACTGGACCCACCACTCGTGGGCTTCTCCAACGACTGAACGACCACCGTGCTGAAACTATCGGCTGTGGCATTGGCGATGTTCGCGGCTGTCTGCGGGTCGTTGTCGGTGGCAGTCAGCTCGATGATCACCGTTCCGGTCGGCGAATTAGCCGAAATCTTCGATGCAAGTTGTTTCGCGGTCATATCGAGATGAAGATCAGAAATTACGCTGTCGAGCACGGAAGCACTTGTCAGAATGTCGAGGTAGGACTTGACCTTCGCCTGGGCGTACGTGTTGCCTGAAGTCAGCTCACCAGGTGTCGGTGTATCTGAGGCTTGGACTGACACGTACATCGTCGCCGTAGCGGTGTAGTGGCGCGTTGCGGTGGCTGCATAGGCGGCGCCGGCCCCCAATCCGACAAGAGCGAAGACCACAATGAAGATCCACCCTTTTCGAATGACGCGGATGTAATCGTGAAGACCCAAGTTAGTTTCCCTTTGTAATCACCCGGGCATCCCGCCAGCCCAGCTTCGAGGGTGGGAACGCATGGGATGCGCGGACTAGTGAGAGATTTGCGCTTCGGGTCGCAAAACAAAATGAAGGCGTTTGGCGCGCCCTGCCTTCAGAACTATACAGTTGACCGGGGGATCATCAACAATTGACAGCCTGAGGGCTCATCCGACACGAGAGAAGCCATGCGCGCCAACACCGATCGCACGACTCGGCTTGCCCGTGGCGCCGTGGTGATTGTTGCTCTTGGCCTGCCTTGGTTTGCGCTGTCTTCGGCACAAGCCGCGCCTGCGATCTCCTCGGTCTCTATGGCGGCTCACGACGCGGTTCCTTCTGATGGTGAACTGCCTCTAGATCCGCTCCCGACCGGGGAGCCGGCCCCTACGGGCGATCCTGCCCCCACTGGTGACCCGGCACCGACTGGTGATCCTGGCCCAACGGAGGAACCCGCTCCGACTGGGCTGCCCGGGCCCACTGCAGAACCTCAACCCAGTGTTGACCCGGTTCCGACTGAGACCCCTGTGCCTCCCGCCGTCGTTCCAGCGCCAGAGTCCGCAGCACCCGTGCCGGAGCCATCGGCCTCTGTGGAGGAGGGTGTGCCGTCATCGAACGAGGACGATTCCGCATCCGCCTCGCCGACAGCAACACCCGCAGAGAGTCCCTCGCCAGCGCCTACGCCTTTGGTTACGTCGACCGCACAGCCGCTTCCTCCCCTTCAGTTGCCGTTCTACCCGCCGCCTTCGTCTACGGTTGCCTACAACGCGTTCCCGTTCATCGTCGCCAGCTTCGCCGGTGGTCTGCTGCTCCTTTTGGGAGTCGGTGCGTGGGTCTTGTCGTGGTGGCGCCTTCGCTCAATGCGCTTCAGACCGCTCTACTCGTCGAACACGTTCGGGCTGCACGACACTCGCACCCTTGCTGCTCAGCCGCCCCACGGGATGAAGCACTCCCTCGTATCGCTCTTGCCGTCGACTCCGGCAGACAGTGTCGCTCGATCTGAGGCTGTCGCGGGACGGTTCGACCTCGGAATGTCAGCACCAGCCAGTGCGCGCGGCTCTTCCCGCGCCGCGTCGTTTGCCCTCGAACTCGGGCCGGGTACCTCTATCGATGCGCAGAGCCCGTCGACAGACCGGTTCTTGACGGGGTTGGCGCCAGCTGGCGGACTATCCCTCGTTCAATCGGTTACCGATTTCCGGGTGTTCGACGACAAGCCCGCCACGACTGAAGGTGGGTCGCAACACGACGTGGGTCTGCCTGACCGCGTTCGCCGGTCGAGGAAACTCGACTTCAGGTTGAGCTGGTTCTCCGCCTGATCCCGATGTCGTCGTCTGAGTCAGGGGCGGGTGTCAGACGCGGATTAAGGGTGACGTTTAGGAAGTCGGGTGAATTGGCATTGCCATCGACCTCAGCGTCACACGACAAGACTCGTCTTCTCACAGACAGCCATCGCACGCGAAGCAGCATTGGTTGTGCATAGATCTCATCCAGTGGACCGACTCGAATGCGCGACGCTGTGTAGACGAGGACGACCATGAGGCGGCTCTTTCCCTCGAGTCGTTCGAGCTGCAGACGTGCTCGGATAGGGCCGCCGAATGCCGCCTGGGAAGCGACCATCTGCTCGAGTCTGTCGAGGTTCAGTGTCGGTTTGACAATCACGGGCCCGAGATCGTCGAACTGCGGTAGAGACACTGATCGACGATGGCGTCGCTTCTTAGCCATAAAGCCTCCAACATTCGCGGTGAGTGTTTTTCACAGGAGGAACGCGAGAAAAGGAGGCTAACGCTGCCTCGTTGCCCCCCATTCGAGGGTAGTCAGCGAGTGTGACGATCGTGTTTCATCTGAGTGAACCCAGACGCCATTCAGAGAGAATACTGAGGCGCCGGCCCCGCGAGTCAGGCGCCGGGTCTGCGAGTCGGGCGCTGGGCTTGCGAGTCGGGCGCCGGCCGTGCCACTCAGACGCAGGCCCCGCGACTCAGACCGTGACGCGCAGCTGGCTGGGCGTGCATCCGTGCACCGCGGCGATCGCGCGGCGCATCTCTGCGGGGCTGCCGAAGCCGGCGTGCTGGGCGATCTGCGTGAGGTCGAGGTGACGGTAGGCGGGGTCGGCGAGCAGGCCGGCGGCGGTCTCGACGCGGTGCTGGCGAATCTCTTCGGTGATCGACGAGTTCTCGGCGGCGAATGCGCGTTGCAGCTGACGCAGCGAGATGTTCATGGTGCCGGCCACTTTGGCCGGGGTCAGCTCGGTGTCTGACTTGTAGGCGGCGATGTAGGCCATGGCGCGGGCGTGCAGGCCGCGCTCGGCGGTGGCCGAGATCTTGCTCATGCCCTGTGTCTCGAGCAGCAGCGAGAGCGTCATCTCGAAGATGAGCTTCTCGACGAGGTACTGGGGGAGTCGCTCGCGGGGCGCTCCATCGGCCGTGATGCTGCGCACGAACTCGCGAACGGGGTTGCGCAGCCAGAGGGTGCTGGCGGCCACGATGGGCAGCTCGCGGGAGCTGTCTGCGCTCTCGTCGAGGATGCGCGCCGGCACCAGCACAGAGACCACGGTGGCGGGGTTCGCGACGTAGAGCGAGTAGGTGTTCCAGTTAGTGAGCCAGGCCATGTCTGACCGGCCGACCATGTCTTGGCTGCCCGGCGTGCTCCTGACGATGACGCCTGCGTCGATCGGGAAGAGCAGGCGCAGAAACCGCCCGTCTCGGGCATCCGTCGCCCTGACGACGCTGACTCCAGCCGGTAGAACCTGCCTCTCAATGGTCACTTCACCGAATTTCAACGGTGCTGATGTGGTCATTTTGCCCCCTGGTGGTACTGGTCGACGAGAGACCCCTCAACTCGCTTAGCAAAAAGTTAACCTATTCCGCAGAGGCCCGGTCGCGCCAACGACGCTTCGTGTCGCGAATGTGACTATCTCTGTCGTGAAGATGATCGTATTGTGACGTTTATTCGAGTTCACCAAGATGATCGCGCGAACATGGTTGCCGGCCGTGGCAGATGCGCACGGTAGTTTGGGGGCATGGGGTCGTGGGTCACGCTGAGTGCGCTCGAGGTGCCGTTCGCCGTCGAGCTCGACGGCGTCGGCGAGACGGATGCCCGAGCCTTCGTCGAGTCGTGGCAGTGGTGCGGGGCGAGCATCGTCGACGGGCCGGCCGACGACGCCACGATCATCCGTGCCTCGCAGCGGTCGGCCGGGCAGCAGCGCTCCACCGAGCCGTCGACCGCGGTCGATGCGGCGCGCACTGTCGAGGCCGGCAGCTTCCGGACGCTCGCCGACGCACTGTCGGGGTTGATCACGCGCATGGCGATCGACGAGCGGCGCGGCGAGCTGCTGATGTTCCACGCGGGCGGGGTGGCCGACCCGGCGACGGGAAACGTCATCGCCTTTCTCGGCGCGTCGGGGCGGGGCAAGACGACGGCGTCGATCGCGCTGGGTCGCGAGTTCGAGTACGTCACCGACGAGACGCTGGCGATCGACGACGATCTCGGGGTGCTGGCGTACGGAAAGCCGCTGTCGGTGAAGCAACCGCCTCCCGAGCCGTGGAAAGACCAGGTCTCGCCGGGGGCGCTGGGGCTGAGGCGTCCGGGTAGGCGGCCGCTGCGGCTGGCGGGGGTGGTGCTGCTCGACCGGGTTGTGGGTGCGGTGGGCGGGGCTGGCGGGGCTGGCGGGGCTGGAGCGGGCACGGCTGGTGTGGGTGTGGCCGGTGTGGGTGCTGTCGGTGCGGGTGCTCTTGGTGCCGATGCCGATGCCGGTGCGGGTGCTGTCGGTGCGAGTGAGGCCGGTGCGGGTGAGGCCGGTGCGGGTGCTCTTGATGCCGGTGCCGGTGCGGGCGTGGGCGTGGGTGAGGCCGGTGCGGGGGTGTCGGCCGGGGAGCAGCTGCCGAGCATCCGGAGCGTGGGGCTGGCCGAGTCGATCGAAGAGCTTGTGCCGCAGATCAGCTACCTGCCCGAGCGCGAGGCGCCGCTGCAGAGGCTGGTACAGGTGCTGGCGGCGTGTGGGGGGCTGCGGGCGGTGACCTACCGCGAGGCGTCGACGCTGCCCGGGGTGTTCGCCGAGCTGTTCGCCGAGGTGGCTCAGGATGCTCTGCCGGGCTCTGTGGCGGTGCGGGCGTCGTACGCCGATGCGGTTCGCGACGGTGACTCGATGGTGGTGTTGAGCGGCACGACGGTGCGGGTGCTGGGGGGCATCGCTCCGACGATCATGCGGGCGGCCGCGGTGTACGCGCGCACCGTGCCGCAGCTGGTGCGGGCGGTGGTGGCCGAGCATGGGGAGCCTGGGGGCGCGGATGGCGGTGCCGGTGCGGGTGCGGGTGTCGGCTCTGGTGCGGCCGTGAGTGCGGGTGCGGGTGCGGGTGTCGGCTCTGGTGCGGCCGTGAGTGCGGGTGCGGGTGCGGGTGTCGGCTCTGGTGCGGCCGTGAGTGTCGGTGCGGGTGCGGGTGCGGGTGTGGACGTGGGTGCCGGTGCGGGTGCGGATCGTGGTGCCGGTGCCGCGCGGGAGCTGGTCGAGGCGGCGGTGGCGGAGCTGACGGCGATCGGGCTGCTGACGGAGGAGGTGCTCGGTGAGTGAGGGGGGTGCGGCGGCGAGCGCTGGGAGTGCGGCGGCGGGTGCTGCGGGTGCGGTGGGGGGTGCGGCGGCGGGCGAGAGGGGCGTGGCGGCGGGTGCCGCGGGTGCGGTGGGGGGTGCGGCGGTGGGTGCTGCGCCTTCGGTGGGGGGTGCTGACGGGAGTGCCCACGGCGACGAGGCGCGCGGCGGCCGGAAGCCCGTGGACGCCGCCGGGAGTTCTGCCGGGGGGCGTCGTCGTTCGGGTGGGGGCCGCACGGGCATCCGGCGCATCACCGGGAGCTTCTGGTTCAACCTGCTCGCGGCGTTCGTGGTGCTCGCGCTGGTGCAGGAGTTCGTGGTGAAGCTGTACTACGTTCCGTCGGGGTCGATGCAGCAGACGCTGGCGATCGGCGACCGCATACTGGTCGACCGGGTGTCGTTCGAGTTCGGGGCGAATCCGAAGCCAGGCGACGTGGTGGTGTTCAATGCGTCTGATCTGTGGGGGGAGCAGGCGGTGGTTCCGTCGAACCCGTTCACGTACGCGCTGAAGTGGCTGGGCGGGGTGGTGGGCATCGGGGCGTCGCTCGACCACACGCTCGTGAAGCGGGTCATCGCGGGGCCGGGGCAGACGGTGTCGTGCTGCAGCGCGTCAGGGCAGGTGATGGTCGACGGGGTGGCGATCGACGAGTCCTACGTCTACGAGAACTATCCGTTCACGCCGGGCGTTCTCGACTGCACGACGGTGCCGGAGTCGCAGCGGTGCTTTCCGACAGTGACCGTGCCGGCGGGCGAATACTTCGTGCTCGGCGACCACCGGTCGAACTCGAACGACTCGATCTACGCCTGCCGGGGGCGGTCGCCGACCGCGTCGACGGACGACTGTCTGAAGATGGTGGGGCGCGCCGACGTCGTGGGGCGGGCGTTCGCCGTCGTGCTGCCGTTCGGGCACTGGGGCTCGCTGTGAGCGGGGCGGCAGCGGGAGCAGAGGCCGAGCCGAGCGGCGGTGGCGCCGAGGGTGGTGCGAATGCCCGGGGCGACGCCGGTGCGGATGCCCGGGGCGGCGGCGAGGGCAGCCGCGGCAGCGAGCGAAGCCGCGGTGGCGAGGGCGGCCGCGGTGGTGGCGTCAGCGATGCGGATGCTCGGGGCGAGAGCACGGTCGAGCCCGACGTCGAGGCGGCCGCCGTGATGGGGCGGCGGCGGCAGGTCGTCGTCGTGACCGCGTTCGTGCTGAGCGCCATCGTTCAACTCGCGATGGTGGTCATCGGGCTGACGTTCGCCTCGTCTGACGACAACACGATGGCGATCGTGACGCTGGTCGTGTGGTGCCTGCTCGGAACGCTGTACGCCCTCACCGTGATCGTTTCGCTGAGCATCCTGAGCCACAGGCGCCGCGCCTTCGAGGGGCCGCCGACACGCATCGAGCTGAGCGCGGGGGCGCAGGCGGTGTCGTTCATCGGCACGTTCTCGGCGAGCCTGGTCGGCGTCGGGGCGGCGTTCCAGCTGCTGACGCTGCGCTCTGACCCCGACTTCGGCCCGCTCTGGGACGTCGTCGGCGTATGGGCGATGCTGCTCTCGTGGGGGTTTCTGCACTGGGGTTTCGCGCAGATCTACCAGCAGCTCTACTTCAGGATGATCGCGCAGTCGCCGACCGCGACGGCTCCCATGCGGTTTCCGGGAACGCCGCACCCGGGCGTGCTCGACTTCGTCTACTTCTCGTACACGCTGGGCACGTCGTTCGCGGCCTCCGATGTCGAAGTGCGCAGTTCGCGGGTGCGGTGGCGCGTGGTGTGGCACTCGGTGCTGAGCTTCTTCTTCAACGGGTTGATCGTGGTGTTCGCGCTGAACACGATCCTGAGCTTCGGGCAGTAGGGCCGGCAGCAGGGTGCGCTGCCCCCCGCCGCGGTGTTGAAGCGCTCGGCGTGCGCTGCCCCCGCGGCGCGGTGTTGGGGCGCCCGGAGTGCACCCGTCGGTGCCCATCGGTGCCCGTCTGCGCCCATCGAGTTTGCGCACATGGCTGTCATTAGGGCTCTTAGCAGCCATCTGCGCAGAACGGCGCCCGGGGGAGCCGCTCAGGCGCGGGGCTCGAAGGCGGCGGCGACCTCGGCGATCCACTCCGCCGACCAGGTGAGGGCGCCGGAGGCCAGCGCGTCGACCTGCGCATCGACCCAGGCGAGCTCGGCGCGCGGCACGGCGACGCGATAGTCGTCTTCGAGAATGAACAGGCGCGGCAGGCTCATCGCCGCCGCTCGGGCCATCGAGCCGGTGATGGTGCGCAGCCTGTCGTCGAGTAGGAGGAGACGGGTTTTGACGGGCAGCTTGGCTCACAGGGGTGAGAGTACGACGGGCGGGGGTGCAACCGGGCGGGGGCGAGGGCGCACACACCCCGCACGCCGTGAGGGGGCGGGGTACATAGACTGGTTGCCGTGACGGCGAAGGTAGAAACGGCATGAGCAGCAGGGCGGCGCGCACCCTGCGCGGCCTCGGCGCTGCCGGGGTCGCCGTCTTCGTGGCCGCGTTCTCGCACGTCGCCGGCGGTGGTTCGGCGCCGGGCTCGGTGGGCCTCCTCCTCGCCCTGGCATTCTCGGCGGTGGTCTGCGTCTTGCTTGCCGGCAAGACGCTCTCTCTTCTGCGCCTCAGCATCGGTGTCGGGCTGAGCCAGCTCGCCCTGCACCTCCTCTTCTCGGTCGGCACGCCGGTGGGCGGCATCGGCGCCAGGGCGACCGGTATGGCGGGCATGACCGGCACAGCAAACACGACCTCCATGCCCGGCATGGGCTCGATGGGCTCGATGGGCCACGGCTCCGGCGCACCCGACCTGCTCGCGCTGCTGCTGAACGGCGGTACCGCCACGCAGGGCGCCGGTCACGCTCTCAGCGCCGTCGACTGCAGCTGGATGTGGCTCGCCCACCTCGTGGCGGCTCTCGTCACGGTGTGGGCGCTGCGGCGGGGTGAGCAGTCCATCGTGAGTGTGATCGAGAGCGCGCGGATGTACGTTCTGCGCCTCGTACGCGTCGTCTACGTCGAGCGCCCCACGCCGCGCACGCCCAACGGGGTGGTCGTCTCACGTGACCCCGGGCATCCACGAGCCCTCTGGATACTGATCGGCCGCCTGCGGCACCGTGGCCCGCCCGTGTGGCAGTTCTCACTCGCCTAGAACTGTTCACATTGTCGGCTGCCGTATGAGCAGCCGAGAGACGGAAACCCTCACAAATGAAGAAGAAGACGATCGCGCGCGCGATCACTGCAGCAACCGTGACGCTCGGCCTGGCGGTGGGTGTGCCGCTGGCCGCCAGCGCCCACGTTCCGGTCACGCCGAATCAGGCGACGGCCGGGAGCTACGCCACGCTCACGTTCAAGGTGCCGACCGAGTCGGCGACCGCCAGCACGGTGAAGGTCGAGATCGACTTTCCGACTGACACGCCGTTCGGCAGCATCTCGTACCAGCCGATCAGCGGATGGACGGCGAACGTTGTCACCTCGACCCTCGCCACTCCGGTCACGACCGACGACGGCACCATCACCGAGGCACCGACTCAGATCACCTTCACGGCCGATGGAGCCGCCGCGATCGCGCCGGGGCAGTTCCAGCAGTTCGTGGTGTCGGCGGGGCCGGTGCCCGACACCGGAAGCGTGATGTTCCCGGTGCATCAGACCTACTCAGACGGCACGGTGGCCGACTGGGTCGACGCCACTCCGGCCTCGGGCGTGGAGCCGGAGAACCCGGCGCCGACGCTGTACATCACTGACGCGCCGCCGGCCGAGGCGGGGGCCGGTGCTGCGGCCGGGGCGGCCTCCGGCTCTGGCTCGGCGTCGGTCTCGGCGACCGATGGCGCCGCCGCAGGCTCCGGCGGTGACGGCTCGGTGATCACGCAGGGCACGGCAACCGTCACCTCGACGACGAGCAGCACCGAGGCCGTGGCGCTCGCGGTGGGCATCGCGGGGTTGGCGCTCGGCGCGGTCGCGCTCGTGGTGGCGGTGTTCGCGGTGACGCGGGCACGCGGGCGCTCCGGTGCCGGGAGGTCGTCGGGTGAGTGAGGGCGGCGCGCGCGGCCGCCGCGGCGCGGGGATGGCGCGGAGCGAGCACGCGGCGAAAGAGAGCGGCGCGCGCGGCCGGCGCGGCCCGAAGGTGCTGGCGAGCATCCTGGGCGTGGGGCTTGCGGCCGCGCTGGCGCTGGTTCCGGTGACGAGTGCGAGCGCGCACGACTACTGGGTCGACAGCAACCCCGAGCCCGACTCGACCGTGACCGCACCGCTGTCGACCGTGACGGTGACGTTCAACGACGTCATTCTCGACCTGACGGGTGACGGCGCCTCGGCGGTGGTGGAGGTCACGGGGCCCGACGGGGCATCCACTCATTTCGAGACTGGATGCCCGACCATCCTCGGGCGCACGGTCTCAGCCCCGGTCGACCTCGGCGCCGCAGGGAAGTACCAGGTCAGCTGGCAGATCGTGTCGTCTGACGGGCATCCGGTGTCGAATTCGATCAGCTTCACGTACGCGCCTGCCGAAGGCACAGCAGCGACGCCCTCCGCCGGCAGTGCGAGCGGGCCGGCCTGCGGCAGTGCGGTCGGGTCGACGTCGGTGGCGGCGCTGCCGACGCAGACTGCGGGGTCGGGGGTCGATCCGTGGCTGATCCTGGGTATCGCCGGCGGCATCGTGGTGCTGGCGATCGCCGGCGTGGTGCTGGTGCTCGTGCTGTCGCGGCGGCGTCCCGCTGCGGCCGGTGACGACCCGGGTGATGGCGACCAGACGGGTGGCGGGGCATCCGGGGGGTGACACCGATGCGTCGGGGCGGCGGAAAGTTTCTTGAGAAAGTTCCAATCCGAGAGCCCGAGGGCGCCGAATAACCCATCGTGCCGAGATCCAGGTCTCTAACTGCGATGGAGACCTCTCGGCGCACGTAGACACCGGGCGTTTCCCGCGGTTGACACCCCTCACCGCGGGGAGCGCCCGGTGTCGTTTCCCCACACGGCCACGTGCTTCGCGTGTTCCGCGTTTCGGCTCGGCACGCTGGCAGCGAGGTTGACGCCCGTTCGAATATATGTTCGAATGTTCGCATGCGGTGGAGCACACAACAACTCGGGGTCGACAGCGCCGACGCGCTGCCCGGGCTCGCGCGGCTCAACAACCTGGTGCGCAGCGTACAGACCCCCGAGTTCGCCGGAATCACCTTCCACGAAGTGCTGGCGAAGTCGGCGTTGAACAAGGTTCCCGGGCAGAGTTCGATGCCCTTCGGCTACACGATCAACCCCTACCGGGGCTGCAGCCATGCCTGCACGTACTGCTTCGCTCGGCCGACGCACACCTATCTCGACCTCGACGCCGGGCACGACTTCGACAGCCAGATCATTGTGAAGGTCAACGTGGCCGAGGTGCTGGCGAAAGAGTTGACGAAGCCGTCGTGGGGCAGGCATCCGGTCGCTCTCGGAACGAACACCGACCCCTACCAGCGCGCCGAGGGCCGCTACAAGCTCATGCCGGGCATCATCGAGGCGCTCGCCGACTCGGGCACACCCTTCTCCATTCTCACCAAGGGAACCCTGCTGCGGCGCGACCTCCCCCTGCTCGCCTCGGCGGCACGGCAGGTTCCGGTCGACCTCGCCCTGTCGATCGCGGTCTACGACGACGAGTTGCAGCAGTCGATCGAACCGGGCACGCCCACCGCGAAGGCCCGACTGACGACGGTGTCGGCGGTTCGGGATGCCGGGCTCGACTGCTCCGTCTTCATGATGCCGATTCTGCCGTACCTCACCGACACCACCACGCACCTCGACTCCGCCCTGGCCCAGATCAAGGCGGCAGGAGCGACGAGCGTGCTGTACACGGCGCTGCACCTGCGCCCGGGCGTCAAACCGTGGTTCATGCAGTGGCTGGCGCGTGAGCATCCAGAACTCGTGGAGCCGTATCGCAGCATGTACTTCGGGGCGACGTCGTACGCGCCGAAGGAGTACCGCACATGGCTCGCGGCGCGCATCAGGCCGCTGATCGCGCGGCATGGGCTGGTTCGCGGCGAAGAAGACGCGTCGACGGGTGGAGTGCGGTCGAGTGCGCTGGCGCAGGGTGTGGGTGCGGCGGGGGCCGCTAGTGCCGTGGGCGCCGTGGGTGCGGCGGGGGCCACGAGTGCCGCGGGTGCGGTGGGTGCGGCGGGCGCGGTGAGTGCAGCGGGTGCGGGCGCGGGCGCGCCGCAGAAGGGCGGCCTGGTGGCGCTCGGGTTTCTGCCCCGCATGGACGACGAGACGATCTTCACGCTCGACGACGGGCGCATCGTGAAGACGCGGTCGCGCCTGGATGCGCAGCCGAAAGGCGTCGCCGAGGGTGCTGTGGCGCCTGCGGCCGACCCGCCGACGCTGTTCTGAAAAGCCCTAGGCTTTAGCGGTGGCAAAACTCTACTTTCGGTACGGCGCGATGAACAGCGGAAAGAGCACGGCGCTGCTGCAGGCCGCGTTCAACTACGAAGAGCGCGGGCACCGCGTGCTGATCGCGAAGCCGGCGAAAGACACCCGCGGCGACCGGCAGATCGTCTCGCGGCTCGGGGTGACGCGCAACGTCGACTTCCTGGTCGAGGCCGGCGAGTCGCTTCGTGAGGCCTTCGCGCGGCACAGTGCGGCTGTCGGGGGAGTCAGCTGCCTGCTCATCGACGAGGCGCAGTTTCTCACCCGGGCGCAGGTCGATGACGCGCTGCGCATCGCGTTGATCGATGGCGTTCCGGTGCTGGCGTACGGAATCCGCACAGACTTTCTCACCGAGGCCTTCCCGGGCAGCGCCCGGTTGCTCGAGGTGGCGCACAGCCTCGAAGAGCTGAAGACCATCTGCCGCTGCGGCCGAAAGGCCATCTTCAACTCGCGACAGGTCAACGGTCGGTTTGTGTTCGACGGCGCCCAAGTGGCGATCGACGGCGACTCCGTCACGTACGAGTCGCTCTGCGGCGCCTGCTACCTCGAAGAGAGCGGCGGGATGCTCGGCGCCACCACCCTCGTCGGCTGACCCGCGAGTGCGACCTAGTCGCTCCCGGGTGAGACGCGAAAGGCCACCTCGCGGTGGCCTTTCACGTTGTGTCGGGGTAACAGGATTTGAACCTGCGACCTCGTCGTCCCGAACGACGCGCGCTACCAAGCTGCGCCATACCCCGATCGATCTTCGTACTGGCGTGAACCGGCCCGAACAACTTATCTAGAATACCTGATGTTTGGGGTGCTGCGGTACGCCGTGTCTCAGTGCGCCGGTGTGAGGGTCAGCAGCGTCGCCTCGGGCAGGCACGCGAAGCGAACCGGGGCGTAGATGGAGGTTCCGAGGCCGGCCGACACGTTGAGGTAGGCCGCCCGGCGGCCACGCCGCCAGATGCTCAGCCCCTTCACCTGCTTGCGCGGAATGTCGCAGTTCGTGACGAGCGCGCCGAACCCGGGCACGCACACCTGGCCGCCGTGCGTGTGGCCCGAGAAGATGACGTCGGCGCCGTGGTTCACGAACGAGTTGAGCACTCGCTGGTAGGGCGCGTGGGCGACGCCGATGGTGACCGTGCTGCGGTCGAAGACGGTGTTGTTCTGGTTCGCGTTGTCGTCGTCGGATTCCTCTTCGCGCAGGTCGTCGAGGGCGCCCGAGATGAGCTCGAGCTTGTCGTAGTGACGGTGCGGGTCGTCGACGCCGAAGAGCTCGATGTGCGTGCCGCGGATGTCGAGTGCGGCCGCCGTGTTGTTGAGGTCTTTCCAGCCGAGCGAGGCGAAGATGGCGTGTTCGCGCTCGATGTCGAGTGCCTCGGGCTCGGGGTGAGCCTTCGACGGCCCGAGAAAGTAGCGCAGCGGGTTCTTGAAGCCGGGCGCCCAGTAGTCGTTCGAGCCGTTGACGAACGCGCCGGGGATGCCGCGCAGCGGTTCGAGCGCATACTCGAGTGCGTCGTAGCTGTCGGTGTGCCCGAGGTTGTCGCCCGTGTCGATGATGAGGTCGGGCTTGAGGTTCGCGAGCTGGCGAATCCACTGCTGCTTCTGGTGCTGCCAGGGCGCGAGGTGGAAGTCGCTCAGATGCAGCACCCTGATCGGATGCGCACCCTTCGCCAGCACCGGGGCCGAGACGCGGCGCAGCGTGAACAACCGCCGCTCGACGAGCGAGCCCCACGCGAACGCCCCCACGCCCGCGGCAGCAACGGCCCCGAGGGCTGTCGCGGCCACGGCTGCCCCCGATGCGGAGCGGGTGGATGCGGGCGCCACCTCGACGACAGCTGTTCTCGTGCCGGCGGTCGCCGGCGTGGTGCTGGCCGGGCTCACTCGCTGGTTTCTACTTCTTCGGACATATGACAAGGCTAACGCCCGTCGTGGAGGGGTTCACGAGCCCCGCCCCCGGTGTCTGGCTCACAACCGTATTGGCCTTGCAGGTCGGGTCGGGACTGACGCTGGTGCTGACCGAGAATCCCTTCAGCGCGTCGGTTGCATCTGAGATCGAGCTGCCGGTCGTGTCGGGCAGGCTCTTCAGTTTGCCGTTGCTGGTGTAGACCGTGACGTTCGAGCCCTTCGTGATGCTCGAGCCGCCCGGAGGGTCGGTGCGGGCGACCTGTCCGGCTGGCCTGTCGGAATCGACGTCGCCACCGTCGCTCGGCACGAAACCGGCGTTCTCGAGGCGGGACTGTGCGGCATCCATCGACTGGCCCGACACATCGGGCACCGTGATGGAAGTGCCGTTCGTGAGGTTGCGGTCAGGCGTGGAGAAGCTGTCACCGCCGTAGGCGTCGGCCGTGTTCTTGTAGAAGTCTCGCCACATCAGCAGCCGCGACAGGCCGCTGTAGATGTTGCCGCTGCCGGGTCCGTCGATGGCGGTGTGCCTGATCGAGACGTGGCCGGTGACGTTGCCCGTCCACGATGCCGTCACCAGCTTGGTCGTGCCGCCGACCAGCCAGATGCTCTCTTCGTTGTCGGTGGTGCCGGTCTTGCCGGCGTGCGAGGTGCCGTCGTAGGGGTTGGCCGGGGTGGCCGTTCCGCTCTGGATGACGCCCTGCATCGCGTAGGTCGCGGCGACCGCTATCTTCGGGTCGATGGCCTGCGTGCACGTCGACTTCGGAACGTCGACCGGGGCGCCGGTGGCGTCGGTGATGCTGTCGATGGCGACCGGAGTGCAGAACATGCCCTTGTTGATGACGCCGGCGTAGGCCGCGGCCATGGTCAGCGGGGCGATCTCGTTGGTGCCGAGCACCGCGGTGATGTTGGTCTGCAGGGGGGTGTTGTCGGCGCGGTGCACGCCGAGGGCTTTCGCCACGTCACGGATGTCGCAGGCATCGAGCTGCTGCGACATCGCGATGAACGCGTTGTTCACCGACTCTTCGAACTGGGTGAGAACGGATGCCCGGCCACCGGCCTCGCCTGCGTCGTTCTGCGGGGTGTAGGTTCCGCCACCCGTGCCGTCGCAGTTTCTGAAGCTCGACATGTTGAACTTCTGGCCGTTCGCGCCGTTGACGATATCGCCGAGGGAGTGCCCGGTCTGCAGCCAGTTGATCAGGGTGAAGAGCTTGTAGGTCGAGCCGACCTGGAAGCCCGTCGACCCGCCGTAGTCGACGTCGGTCGAGTAGTTGACCGACGTAGAGTCGGCCGGAGCAGCGGGGTCTTCGGAGAAGTTCTTGTTCTGCGCCATGCTTGTGACGCGGCCCGTGCCGGGTTCGACCGTGACGAGTACTGCGCCGAGATCCATCTGCGGGTCGTCGTAGGGAATGTAGTACTTCACGGTGTCGTCTGCAGACTTCTGCAGGTTCATGTCGAGCGTGGTGGTGATGTGGTACCCGCCGGTGTTGAGGGCGTGCTCACGGGCATCCGCCGTCGCACCGAACGTGGGGTCTTGCTCGATGATCTTCTTGACGTAGTCGCAGAAGAAACCGGCACCGTCGATGGCCGTCTGGCAGCCGGTCGACGGCTCGGTGATGTTCGGGGTCACCGGGGTGGCGATGGCGTCGGCGTACTGCTGCTGCGTGATCGTGTGCTCTTTGAGCATCGAGGCGAGCACGTCTTTGTCGCGCCGGGCCTGGTTGGCCGCGATGTTGTCGGGGTCGTCGATGCGCAGGCCCTCAGGCTCGTTGACCGTAGCGATGAGGCTGGCGGCCTGGGGCAGCGTGAGGTCTTTGGCGCTCACGCCGAAGTAGTACTCGGCGGCGGCCTGGATGCCGTACACCCGCCCACCGAACAGCGAGATGTTGAGGTACCCGAGCAGGATGTCGTCTTTGCTGTACTCCTTCTCGAGGCCGATGGCGAGCTTCATCTCTTTGAGCTTGCGATCGAAGGTGGTGGCCGTGGCTTCGGCGTAGGCGGCCTTCTCCTGGTCGGGGTCGGTGATCGCCTCGGCGCGCTGCACCAGGATGTTCTTCACGTACTGCTGCGAGATGGTGGAGGCGCCCGACTGGATGTCGCCGGCCACGAAGTTGCCGATCAGGGCGCGGGTGGTGCTCTGAACATCCACTCCGCCGTGCACGTAGAAACGCGGGTCTTCGGTGGACACCAGGGCGTCTTTGACGTACTGGTTGATGTCGTTCCAGCCGACGGTCTGGCGGTTCTGCTCGAAGAAGGAGGCCAGCAGCACCTCAGAGCCGTCGGGGTTCTTGCCGTACACGCTCGACGTCTGGCTGAGGGCGTCGGGCTTGATGTAGCCGGGCAGGTTCTCGAATACGCTGATGGTGCTGTTGGCACCGAGGCCAGTGACCGCGAGAGCCGGAGTGACCATGGCTGTGACGAGTACGCCGGCGATGGCGCTCATGCCCACAAGCCCGAGGATGGCTCCGACCGCGCCGCTAACCTTACGTTTGGGAGCAGACATAGAGTCGAGCCTAAGTTACAAAGCTGATAAATAGCCAAAGGAGAAGGTCTTGCCAGCAACATCTGCTAAGTGGGAGTACGTGACGACGCCGTTGATGATTCACAACACGGCCGCCATTCTCAACAACTGGGGCTCGGACGGCTGGGAGCTGGTGCAGATCATCGTCGGGCCTGAGGGCGGCATGGTGGCCTACCTGAAGCGGCCGTTGGCCGGCAGCGAGCCGGCAGCGGCCGCGGCTTCGGCGGCTGCTGCGGCGGGGTCGTGGAACGACGGGGCGGCCGGTGCTGGTGGGGGCGCGGGCGGTGCTGGCGGCGGCGCGGCCGGTGTCGGCGGGGCTGTCGCGTGAGCGCCGTGGCTGAGCGCCTGGCCGAGCTCGGCGTCGTCGTTCCGGCCGTGTCGGCGCCCGCCGGCGCCTATGTGCCGGCCATCGTCTCGGGCACGCTGGTGTTCACCGCCGGGCAGCTGCCCTTCGTCGGCGGCCTGCTCGGCCAGACCGGCAAGGTCGGCGAAGGCGTCGGCCTCGTCTCACCGTCGGAGGCGAAAGCGCTCGCCCAGATCGCCGCGCTCAACGCGCTGGCCGCCGTGCAGAGCGTGCTCGGCTCGCTCGACCGCGTGACGCAGATCGTGAAGGTCACGGGGTTCGTCGCCTCAGACCCGTCGTTCACCGGCCAGCCCGGCGTCATCAACGGCGCCTCGGAGTTTCTGGTCGACGTGTTCGGTTCGGCGGGCATCCACGCCCGCTCGGCCGTCGGTGTCGCCGTGCTGCCGCTCGACTCGCCGGTCGAGGTGGAGCTGATCGTCTCGTTCGAGTAGCGCGTACATAGACCGGGCCGTTTCGGGCCCGGTCTCGGTGGCCGCGCGCGGGGTCGAGCGCGTCAGCCGAGAGTGTCAGCCGGGCGCGTCGGCCGTGCACGTCAGTGTTGTCTGCGCGCGTCAGCCGAGAGCGATGGTCGAGCACGTCGGCGTCAGCCGGGCGCGTCAGCCGAGAGTGTCAGCCGACCGTGCCGCTGATGATCGACATGACCTGCGTGTCGGCGAGAGTGGTGGTGTCACCGATCTCTCGGCCCTCCGCCACGTCGCGCAACAGCCGGCGCATGATCTTGCCCGACCGCGTCTTCGGCAGTTCGGCGACGATGAACACCTGCCGGGGCCGGGCGATCGCGCCGATCTGCGACGCCACGTGCCCCCGCAGCTCGGCCGCCAGCGCCGACGTATCTACCGACGGGTCGTCGGCAGTGACCACGACCTCGCCGCCCTCGTCGGCACGCACGATCACGAAGGCGACCACCGCCTGGCCCGTTGTCTCGTCGCTCGCCCCGACGACCGCCGCCTCGGCCACCCGCGGGTGCGAGACGAGCGACGACTCGATCTCGGCGGTCGACAGTCGGTGCCCCGACACGTTCATCACGTCGTCGACCCGGCCGAGCAGCCACACGTCGCCGTCGCGGTCGAGTCGGGCGCCGTCGCCGGCGAAGTACTTTCCGTCGAAGGTGCTCCAGTACGTCTCGATGAAGCGATCGGGATCACCCCAGATTCCGCGCAGCATAGCTGGCCAGGGCTCGGCGACGACCAGCAGCCCACCGGAGTTCTTGCCGACGGGCTCGCCCCGATCGTCCAGAACCTCGATGTGGATGCCCGGCAGCGCCACCTGCGCAGACCCCGGCTTCAGCGTGGTGACGCCCGGAAGTGCAGAGATCATGATGCCGCCGGTCTCGGTCTGCCACCAGGTGTCGACGACAGGTGTCGTGCCGCCGCCGATCACATCGCGATACCAGACCCAGGCCTCTGGGTTGATCGGTTCGCCGACCGAGCCGAGCAGTCGCAGGCTGGTCAGGTCGAACTCGTCGGGGATGTGCCGGCCGAGCTTCATGAACGTTCGGATGGCGGTGGGTGCGGCATACAGGATGGTGACGCCGTACTTCTCGATGATCTCCCACCAGCGGCCGGTGTGCGGGCTGTCGGGGGTGCCTTCGTAGATGACCTGGGTGGCGCCGTTCGCGAGCGGGCCGTAGACGACATAGGTGTGGCCGGTGATCCAGCCGACGTCGGCCGTCGACCAGTAGACATCGGTTTCGGGGTGCAGGTCGAAGACGTTCTTGTGCGTGAACGCCGCCTGGGTGAGGTAGCCGCCACTGGTGTGCAGGATTCCCTTCGGTTTGCCGGTCGTTCCGCTGGTGTAGAGGATGAAGAGGGGTGTCTCGGCGGGAAACGGCTGGGCTTCGTGTTCGGTCTCGGCTTCGGCGATCTGGTCGTGCCACCAGAGGTCTCTGCCGTCGACCCACGCTACGTCGTTGCCGCCGCGCTTCACGACCAGAACGTGCTCGACTGTGGAGGGATTCTCCTCGCCGCCGATTGTGAGGGAGTCATCGACCGCTGGCTTCAGCGACGAGACCTTTCCTTTACGCCAGCCGCCGTCGGCGGTGATCACGAGCTTCGCCTGGGCGTCATCGATGCGGGCGCGCAGGCTCTCGGCACTGAACCCGCCGAACACCACAGAGTGGATGGCGCCGATGCGGGCCACCGCCAGCATCGAGATGACCGCCTCGGGAATCATCGGGAGGTAGATCGCGACCCGGTCGCCGCGTGAGATGCCGAGCGAGAGCAGAACAGTGGCAGCCTTCTTGACCTCGGCCGTGAGCTCGGCATAGGTGTAGGTTGCGCTGTCGCCGGGCTCGCCCTCCCAATAGAGCGCGATTCGGTCGCCGTTGCCTGCCAGAACGTGACGGTCGAGGCAGTTGTAGGCAACATTCAGTTCGCCGTCTTCGAACCACTGGGCGAACGGCGGGTTGCTCCAGTTGAGGGTGGTGGTGAACGGCGTGTGCCAGTACAGCAGCTCGCGGGACTGTTCGCCCCAGAAGGCGGGCCGGTCATCCGCCGCCCGTTCATACAGATCGGCCGTCGCGACAGCGCTCGCCTGAAAGCTCTGACTGGGCGCGAACCTTCGCGTCTCGTGAAGAAGGTTGTCGATGTTGCCGCTCATGGCGCTCCTTTGCTCCGTACTGCCATAAGCATTCTGCCGCACCGCGGTAGCGCTGCGCTGCGCCGGGTTGCAGCGAGCAGATGAACAAGGAGTTGTGCCACGTCTGCGGGGCGAATCAGACCGGCTCGACCATGAATCTTGGCAATTAGCTCGGTATTGCTGAGAATTCTCTGTTACGGTTTGCGCGCATGTTTCCTACAGGTAAACTCTTTTCTACCAAGTCGATTTTGACTTGGATGCACCGCAATCCTGATTCCCCCCAATCATGCGGTGCTACGGCGGCACCTTTTCCCCCAAATGGTGCCGCCCCCTTCATTTAACGGGTCTTTTCTCTTCTAACTCGTTTTTTCGCCTTCATCGGGTCGGTTCGTCCGTTCGACTAGCGGGTCGTTCGTGCCTTCGACGCATCTGTTCGCGGCACAGGTCTGGTTCGGGGTGGTTCGCCGTCGACCGCCCGCCGTCGACCGCCCGCCCTCCACAGGGGCGCGGGCCTGCGGTCTCTCCACAGTTGGTCGCCGTTCGTCGATCGGCTCACCGCGAACTTTCTACGCTCGCAGCATGACATCGACACTCACCGCCCCCTTCGTCGCCCGACGGATGCTCGCCCCGCCCCGTGGCGCAGTCCAGTCCCACGATCGCGCCATGGCCTCCGTGCCCGTCGAGGCGGTCGACGGGCGCCCTGGCGCGGCCCTCGACGAGCGCTTGGGCGCGCACCTTGACGAGAGGCCGGGCGCGGCCGACTTCGGGCCACTGGCGTCGTACCTGCGCGACCGATCGGTCACCGACGTGTTCATCAACGGCCCCGCAGACCTCTGGTTCGATCGCGGCGGAGGTCTCGTCCGTGACCCCACTTGGTCGTGTCCCGGCGAGGCGGAGCTGCGGCAGCTGGCTGTGCGGCTCATCGCGCTCGGCGGCCGCCACGTCGACGAAGCGAACCCGTGCGTCGACGTGCGGCTGCACGACGGGGTGCGGCTGCACGCCGTGCTCCCGCCCGCGGCGCCGCGGGGAACGGTCATCTCGATCCGCATCCCGCCCGTGACGAGGTTGCGGCTCGACGACCTCGACCAGAGCGCTTTCTTCTCCGGCAGCGTGAGCGTCGAACGAGTGCGCAGCGAGGTGGCCGCGCGGTCGAACATCCTGATCACCGGCGCCGGCGGTTCGGGCAAGACGACCCTGATGGCGGCACTGCTCTCGGAGGCGGCGGCGGACGAACGCATCGTCGCCATCGAA
The DNA here is from genome assembly GCF_036553535.1 of Subtercola sp. YIM 133946. Lineage (NCBI taxonomy): Bacteria > Bacillati > Actinomycetota > Actinomycetes > Micrococcales > Microbacteriaceae > Subtercola > Subtercola sp. YIM 133946. The sequence goes on along the minus strand of NZ_JAZHPE010000046.1, from coordinate 48,775 downwards.
GACGTCTCCGAACTGCGGGTCGAGCATCCGCACTTCGTGTCTCTCGAAGCGCGGCAGGCCAACCTCGAAGGCGCCGGCGAGATCAGCCTCCAGCGGTTGTTGCGGGAGGCGTTGCGCATGCGACCTGACCGGCTCGTGCTGGGCGAGTGCCGCGGCCCGGAGGTGCGTGAGCTGCTCTCGGCGCTCAACACCGGTCATGACGGCGGTGCAGGAACGCTGCACGCGAACTCCCTGCCCGACGTCGCCGCGCGCATCGAGGCGCTGGGCGCCCTCGCTGGCCTGACGCCTGAGGCCGTCGCGCGCCAGGCGGTGAGCGCGATCCAGACAGTGTTCCACGTCGAGCAATCGGGCGGCCGGCGCCGTCTCGCCGCGGTCGGCCACCTGGCGCTGGATGCCCATGGTCGCCTCGTGGTGCAGAGTGGCCGGTCGCAGTCGCAGTCGCAGTCGCCGTCGCAGTCGCAGTCGCAGTCGCAGCCGGGGTCCGAGTCGCAGGCATCGCCGCTGTCGCCGTCGCCGCATCCGTTCGAGGCGACGGCGGTGTCGGCCGCGGAGTCGACGCCGGGCCGGTGGAGCGCGGGTTCCGGCGTGGGCGCGGCGCCCTACGACATCGGGTCGCTGCGAACCACTCGGGGGCGGCATGCGTGAGCAGACCGACGTGCGATCGCCACGATCGCCGCGGAGCCCAAGTGGGCGCACGCGGGCAGGAAGTGCGCGTCTCGACGACGTCGCCGCACAGGTACAGCGGCTCGCCGTGATGCTGGAGGCCGGCGTCTCGCCCGCTCGCGCCTGGGCCTATATCAGCGAGGGGGAGGGCAGCGAGCGCCTCGAGCCTGACGCTCCCGTCGATGGCGATGCCGGCACAGCAACCCGGGCCGGCGGAGTGCGTCGACAGGGGTACAGCGTCGCGCTCGCGGTGGCCGGCGTGGCCGAGCGCGGAGCGTCCATCGACCGGGCGATCGCCACGGCAGCCCTCGCCTGCGATCCCCGCACAAGACAGGCGTGGAACACCGTGGCAGCCGCCTGGCTGGTCGCCGCCGAGAGTGGCGCGCCACTCGCCGTCTGCCTGCGCGATCTGTCGAGGGCGCTGCTCGAGCTGGGCGATGTGCAGCGTTCCGTCGATGTGGCCCGCGCCGCACCCGCTGCGACGAGCAAGCTGATGACGCTGCTTCCGCTGGTCGGGCTCGGCTTCGGAGCTCTTCTGGGTTTCAACACTCTGGCGACCCTGTTCACCACCCCCGCCGGCCTCGTGTGCCTGGTGGCCGGACTACTTCTGCTGCTCGCCTCCGCGCGCTGGAGCGCCCTCCTCGTGCGCTCGAGCCTACCCCGAACCGCCGCAGCCGGGCTGGCCGTCGAGCTGATGGCCATCGCCATGTCGGGTGGATGCTCGGTCAGCCGTGCCCGCGAGATCAGCAGCCACGCCCTATCCACATATGGCCTCGCCACCCGCGGTGACGATCGCCGAGTGGATGCCGTGACCGAGCTGGCCCGTCGAGCAGGTGTTCCGGCTGCCGAACTCCTGCGTGCCGAAGGCGCGCAGGCCAGACGGGAGGCCCTCACTCACGCGCAGAAGCGCGCCGCCGCGCTCTCGATTCGACTCATGCTGCCGCTCGCCTTCTGTGTGCTGCCCGCCTTCATGCTTCTGGGCGTCGCTCCGCTGCTGCTCTCGGTGGTGACCTCGACCTTCTCCTCCCTCTGACGCACGACCTCAGTCCATAGACCCGAACCAGCAGCGGGAACGACCTCCCTGAAGCACCGCAACCCGAATGGCCACAACCCCCATGACCCCACACCAGAAAGAAGGAACCATGAACCTCTCGAAGACCCGATCTGCGCTCCGGCGTATCTCGGCCGCTCTGGCCGACGAAACAGGCTCGGTGACCGCCGAGTACGCCATCGCCACGATGGCCGCCGTCGGTTTCGCCGGACTCCTGGTGGTGATCCTCCGCGGAGACGAAGTGCGCGGCATGCTCACCGACATGATTCACCGCGCGCTGACGGTGGCCGGGTGACTCCGCTCCTTCTGCGCGGCACCGGCCGACGTGGTGTGCGCGGTGTGCGCGGTGCGCTACGGTCGGCACTCGCCGACGACAGCGGAACGGTGACGGCCGAGTTCGCGGTGGCCCTGCCGGCGGCGGTGGTCGTGTTCGCGCTGGCGGTCGGCGCCGTTCAGGCGTCGGCCCTGCAGGTGCGTGTCGTCGACGCGGCATCGGTGGCTGCCCGAACGCTCGGACGAGGAGCGGCGGCGGGTGAGGCCGACGCCCGCGTCGCCCAGCTCGTCGGAGCGCACACACTCTCGACCTCGGCTGACGGCGACTTCGTGTGCGTCACCGTCACGGCCCCGATCGCCTTTGCAGCGCTCGCGGCCGCCGGGGTAGACGTCTCCGCCCGGTCCTGCGCCCTGGCGGGCGGCCAATGACCGGCCCGCTGTTCGACTCCATGAGGCGGCGGTCGCCGATGGCGCTGCTGCGGGATGATCGGGGCTCCGGCTCGGTGATCGCGCTCGGCCTCATGGGGTTCGTGCTCGGTCTGTCGGGGCTGGTGCTCACCGTCGCGTGGGCTCTCGGCGTGAAGCACTCGGTGCAGACCGCGGCCGACGCGGCGGCTCTGGCCGCGGCCGATGTCGCGTCGGGGGTGGTCGCCGGCATCCCGTGCGACGCCGCCGCTCAGGCGGCCAGTCTGAACGGAGCCACGCTCGACGCCTGCACGCTCGAGGGTGGCGTCGCGACCGTTCGAGTGTCGCGAACCATCCTGACGGTCGAGGTCGCAGACACTGCGAGGGCCGGCCCGGGCCCGACTGACGGATTACAAGAAGTTGTCAAGGATATAAGAGGAGTAGCTGCCAGTGCGGGTTCGATTAGGTATTGCACGGTACAGGGTGTGTATGGTGTGCCTGATGGGCCGAAGCGTCTCATCGAGCATCCCACCTCTTCACCACCGTTTCTAGGAGCATCCGTGCCAGGCCCGAGAAAGCTCGTCATCGTCGAGTCACCCACCAAGGTGAAGTCCATCGCCCAATACCTGGGTGACGGATACGAGGTTCAGGCCTCGGTCGGCCACATTCGAGACCTCGTGGAGCCCAAGAACCTGCCTCCGGAGCTGAAGAAGGGTTCGCTCGGCAAGTTCTCTGTCGACGTCGAGAACGGCTTCGCTCCCTACTATGTGGTCTCGGCCGAGAAGAAGAAGACGGTCGCCGAGCTGAAGAAGGCGCTGGCGAACGCCGACGAGCTCTACCTCGCAACTGATGAAGACCGCGAGGGCGAGGCCATCGCGTGGCACCTGCTCGAGGTTCTGAAGCCGAAGGTGCCGGTGCGGCGCATGGTCTTCCACGAGATCACCCGTGAGGCCATCGAGCACGCCCGAGACAACACCCGCGACATCGATGAGGCTCTCGTCGACGCGCAGGAGACCCGGCGCATCCTCGATCGTCTCTACGGATACGAGGTCTCGCCCGTTCTGTGGCGCAAGGTCGGCCCCGGCCTGTCGGCCGGCCGCGTGCAGTCGGCGGCAACCCGCTTGGTGGTCGAGCGTGAGCGCGAACGACTGGCGTTCACCGCCGCCAGCTACTGGGATCTGAATGCTGTGCTCGCCGACGCCGCGACGGCGGCCGACGCCGAGACCGTGCAGTTCGGTGCGCGCCTCGTGCGACTCAACGGCGACCGCATCGCCACCGGCCGCGACTTCGACGAGAACGGAAAGCTCAAGGGCAAGGCGAACCTGCTGACCGAAGGGCAGGCCAAGGCTCTCGCCGAGGCGGTGGCCCGCCCGACCACGACGATCGAGGTCGCCAGCGTCGAATCGAAGCCGTACACCAGGCGTCCGGCGGCGCCGTTCACCACATCGACGCTGCAGCAGGAGGCGGCGCGCAAGCTGCGCTTCTCCGCTCGCCAGACGATGAGCGTGGCCCAGTCGCTGTACGAGAACGGCTACATCACCTATATGCGAACCGACTCGCCGTCGCTGTCGCAGCAGGCGCTCACCGCGGCTCGCACGCAGGCCCGCGCCCTGTATGGAGCCGAGACGGTGCCCGACAAGCCACGCCTGTACACCGGCAAGGGCAAGAACGCCCAGGAGGCCCACGAGGCGGTGCGCCCCGCGGGGGAGACCTTCCGTACGCCGTCGCAGGTGGCCAGCGTGCTGCGCGGAAACGACTTCAAACTCTACGAACTGATCTGGAAGCGCACCGTCGCGTCGCAGATGGCCGATGCCAAGGGATCGACCGCCTCCGTCACCATCACCGCGGGCCCGACGGCCGTGGCGGGTCTCTCCGATTCGACCACCGCCGAGTTCTCGGCCAGTGGAACGGTCATCACGTTCCGCGGCTTCATGCTGGCCTACGAGGAGAGCCAGGACGAAGAGCGCAACGCCCCCAGCGAGCCCACCGAATCGAAGCTGCCACCGCTGGCCGCAGGGCAGGCGCTGAAGGCCATCACGGTCGACGCGGCCGGCCACGAGACGAGCCCGCCTCCGCGCTACACCGAGGCGAGCCTGGTCAAGACGCTCGACGAGCTCGGCATCGGCCGCCCTTCCACCTACGCCTCGATCATCTCGACGATCATCGACCGTGGGTACGTCACGCCCCGTGGGCAGGCCCTCGTTCCCAACTGGATCGCGTTCTCGGTCGTGCGCCTGCTCGAGGAGTACTTCGCCGAGCTTGTGAACTACGAGTTCACGGCCGAGCTCGAGTCAGACCTCGACAAGATCGCCGGCGGTGAAGAAGACCGAGTCGACTGGCTCAACGGCTTCTACTTCGGCAACGACGACCACAAGGGTCTTCGCGACGTGATCGACAACCTCGGTGACATCGATGCCCGGGCGATCAACTCGATCGCCCTGTCAGACGGCATCACCCTGCGCATCGGCAAATACGGCCCCTACCTGGAGGTGGCCGACACAGAGGCCGCCGATCCAGCGACGGGTGAGGTGCCGACTCCGCGACGGGTGAACATTCCGCCAGACCTCGCGCCCGACGAACTCACCCTCGACAAGGCGCACGAGCTGATCGATGCCCCGATCGTCACCGACCGCGTCATCGGCGTGAACCCGGCCAACGGCAAGACGATCGTCGCCAAAGACGGCCGGTTCGGTCCGTACGTCACCGAACTCGAGCCGGAACCCGTGACCGACATGGAGGCGACGATCGCGCTCGCCGAAGCGGCCGCGGCACTCATCGCCGACCCCGCCGACTCGGTTGTGGCCGCTGCCGGCGCGGCGAAGACGACCACGAAGGCTCCGGCCAAGAAGGCGGCCGCCAAGAAGCCCGCTGCGAAGAAACCGGCCAAGGCGGCGGCCGTCAAGCCGCGCACCGCGTCGCTCTTCAAGTCGATGGATCTCGCCGAGATCGACCTCGACACCGCGCTGAAACTGCTCGACCTGCCCCGCACCGTGGGCGAAGACCCCGAGCTGAAAGAGCCGATCACGGCTCAGAACGGCAAGTTCGGTCCGTACCTGAAGCGCGGCACCGACACCCGTTCGCTCGAGAGCGAAGACCTGATCTTCGAGGTCGACCTGGCCGGTGCCCTTGAACGGTTCGCCCAGCCGAAGTACGGGGCTCGCCGGGCATCCAGTGCCCTGAAAGACTTCGACGAGCCCGACCCCGAGAGCGGTAAGGCCATCAAGATCAAAGACGGCCGGTTCGGCGCCTACGTGACCGACGGTGTGACGAACGCCACGATTCCCAAGGCAGAGAGCATCGACGACATCGACTTCGACCGTGCCGTGCAGCTGCTCGCCGACAAGCGGGCGAAGGGTCCGGCGAAGCCGCGTGCCACGGCGAAGCGTGCCACCACGACGCGCAAGGCTCCGGCCCGAAAGGCTGCTCCCAAGAAGTGAGCGGCCTGTTCGTCACACTGGAGGGCGGCGACGGCTCGGGAAAGTCGACGCAGGCCGCGCTGCTCGAGCGATGGCTGGTGGATGCCGGGCACACCGTACTGCGCACCCGTGAGCCGGGCGGCACGGCGTTCGGCGAAGAGGTGCGCGAGATCGTGTTGCACAGCCGTGGCTTCATCACCCCGCGCGCCGAGGCCCTGCTGTATGCGGCCGACCGCGCCCAGCACATCGCCACGAAGGTGCGCCCGGCCCTCGAGCGCGGTGAGGTCGTGATTCAAGACCGGTATATCGATTCGTCGGTGGCGTACCAGGGCAGTGGGCGCGTGCTCGGACCCGACGAGATTCGCGCGGTGTCGGAGTGGGCGACCGAGGGGCTCAGCCCTGACCTCACCGTGCTCATCGACCTCGACGAGACCGCGGCGCGTGCCCGGCTCGACGGTGACCAGAAACGCTTCGACCGGCTCGAGGCGGAGAAGGACGACTTCCACCGGCGCGTGCGTGCCTCGTTCCTGGCGATCGCCGAGGCCGAGCCGGCGCGTTTTCTCGTGGTCGACGGCGCCCTCCCGCCCGAGGTGATCGCCGAGTCGGTGCGTGCGCGGGTGGAGGCCCTGCTGGGATGATCGCAGCGGTGGCAGCGGTGGCAGCGGTGGCAGCGGCGTTGTCGGCGGCCCCGCTGTCGGCCCCGCCGGGTAGGTTGTCTGTATGAGCGTGTGGGACGAACTGACCGGCCAGCAGGAGGCGATCGACCTCTTTCGTGCGGCCGCGAGCGACGCCGCGCCCGCCGCCATCGCTCTCACCCCAACCACCGCTCCCGCCCCCACCCGCACCCCGCACGCCGGCGCCATGACGCACTCGTGGCTCATCACCGGCCCCCCAGGCTCGGGCCGCTCCAACCTCGCCTACGCCTTCGCCTCGGCGCTGCTCTGCCGCTTCGGCGGCTGCGGGGTCTGCGCCGACTGCCGTCAGGTGGCGGCCCGCACTCACCCCGACCTCGCCGTGCTCACCACCGACCGCGTCATCATCTCCATCGAAGAGGTGCGCTCTCTCGTCACCAGCTCGCAGTTCTCGCCCTCGGTGTCGCGTTACCGCGTGATGGTCATCGAAGACGCCGATCGCATGGTCGAGCGCACCTCGAACGTCTTGCTCAAGGCGCTCGAAGAGCCGCCCGAGCGAACGGTGTGGATTCTCTGCGCCCCCAGCGAGGCCGATCTGCTGCCGACCATCCGTTCGCGTGTGCGCTCGGTTCGCCTGCGGGTGCCGAGCGCCGGAGACGTGGCGCGGCTACTCGAACGGCGCGACGGTGTCGACCCCGAAACCGCCGAACGGGCCGCGCGCGAGGCGCAGAGCCACATCGGTATGGCGCACCGGCTCGCGACGAACGAAGACGCTCGAGCGCGGCGGGATGAGACGCTCGACATCGCCCTGGGCATCCGGAGCGTGCCCGACGCGGTGCAGGCCGCTGCCCGACTGCTCGAACTGGCCAAAGACGACGCCGACGCGATCACCGAAGAGCGCGACGCCGAAGAGCGCGAGAGCACGCTGCGTACCCTCGGCGTCGAGTCGGGGCAGGCCGTTCCGTCGGGGTTGCGTTCGCAGGTGAAGGCGCTCGAAGACGATCAGAAGCGCCGTTCGACCCGCAGCCTGCGTGACGGCATCGATCGTATTCTCGTCGACCTGCTGTCGCTCTACCGCGACGTGCTGCTGCTGCAGCTCGGTTCGCAGCTCGAACTCATCAATCTCGCCATCGAAGCGCGCCTCGTCGCCCTGGCAGACGACATGGATGCTGCACAGACGCTGGCAATCATGGATGCGATTGCTGCGGCGCGGCTGAGAATCTCACGAAATGTCACCCCCGCGCTCGCCCTGGAGGCCATGCTTATCACCGCCCAGTCACCACAGCGAAAGGCACCACTGTGACCGTCTCACCACCCCGCCGCCGGCGCGCGTTCGCCCTGGTCGCCGTCGCGGCGGCCGCCGCTCTGGTGCTCTCGGGATGCTCGACCTGGTTCGGTACGGCGAACGGGGGCACGACGGGGCAGGCGGCGGGCGCATCGACGCCCACGGGCGAGAAGGTCGACGCCGCACTGCAGCCCTTCTACGACCAGTCGCTGCAGTGGGCCACCTGCAACGACACGTTCGAGTGCGCGACGGCGACGGTTCCGCTCGACTGGTCTGATCCGTCGGGGCAGACGGTGACGCTCTCGCTGATCAAGAAGCCGGCGAGCGGCAGCGGCCAGAAGCTCGGCACCCTGTTCGTGAACCCGGGTGGCCCGGGTGTCTCGGCCATCGACTTTCTCCGCGACAGCACCGACTTCGCCGTCGATCCGGTGCTCCAGGCGCAGTACGACGTGGTCGCCTTCGACCCGCGCGGCGTGGGTGCGTCATCGCCGGTGACCTGTGTCACCCCCGCGCAGATGGACGCCTACCTCTACGACATCACCCCCGGTGAGCACGGGTCTGCCGAGTGGCAGGCCGCGGCCAAGAAGACGGCGACCCAGTTCGGCGCCGGCTGCGAAGCGAAGACGGGCGCGTTGCTCGGGCACGTCGACACCGAGAGCACCGTTCGTGACCTCGACGCGCTACGGGCATCCGTCGGCGACACCGGCTTGAACTACCTCGGCTACTCGTACGGAACCTTCATCGGCAGCGAGTACGCCGACCTGTTTCCGACCAAGGTGAACCGCCTCGTGCTCGACGGCGTGGTCGACCCCACCTCGACCGGCTTCGACTCGACCATCGGCCAGGCCACGGGCTTCGAGGGTGCGATGCGTGCGTACCTCGCCGACTGCCTGTCGGGTTCGAACTGCCCCTTCTCGGGCACAGTCGACAATGCCGCCAAACAGGTTCAGACCCTGCTGAAGGCGGTCGACGCCAGCCCGATCAAGGCCAGCGACGGTCGCGAGCTCGGCTCGTCGACGCTGCTCACAGCGATCTTCTACCCGCTCTACAGCAAAGACAGCTGGCCCTACCTCTCGCAGATGATCGCCCAGGTCAAGCAGGGGCAGGCAGACGCGGCCTTCCAGCTGGCCGATGCCTACAACGGCCGAAACTCTGACGGCACCTACCAGAACAACCAGACCGAGGCGTTCACGGCCATCAACTGCCTCGACTACCCGGCCGTCACCGACGACGCCACGATTGCGAAGCAGAACGCCGAACTGATCGCGGCCTCGCCGACCTTCGGCCCGTGGTGGACGTACGGCGACATCGGCTGCGCGTCGTGGCCTGTGCCGGCGACCCGAACCCCTGCCCCGGTGAGCGCACCGGGAGCGAACCCCATTCTGGTGATCGGCACCACCGACGACCCGGCGACCCCTTACGAAGACGCCCAGTCGGTCGCCAAGCAGCTCGAGAGCGCCCAGCTGATCACGTTCGTCGGCGAAGGGCACACCGCCTACAACTCGTCGACCTGCGTTCACGGCATCGTGAACCAGTACTTTCTCACCGGAGCCGTGCCGAGCTCCGACCCGAAGTGCACGAGTTGAGCCGACCGGCGACCCGGTGCCCGCTGAGGGTGTGCAAGTTTGCGCTGTCTGCAATGATTGAGCTGTGACAGCGACGACGAGTGACACTGCGACGGTCGAACCCGGGCTGCGGGAGCGCAAACGAAAGGCGACCAGCCGCGCCATCCAGTTCGCCGTTCTCGAACTGAGCAACGACAGAGGCCTCGAGAACGTGACCGTCGACGACGTGTCACGCCGCGCCGACATCTCGCCGCGCACCTTCTTCAACTACTTCGACTCGAAAGAGTCAGCCGTTCTCGGCGAGTCGCACCTCAGCGGCCTGCCCGACGAGCTCGTCGAACGCTTTCTCTCGGCCGGGCCCGATCAGCCGGTTCTCGACGGCCTGCTCGACATCATGCTCGTGGTCGCCGTACCCGATACCGAAGACTTCGAACTGCACCAGCTGCGCAAGAAGGTGATCCACCGCTCGCCGCACCTGCTCATTCAGCGAATTAGCAGAATGCGCGAGTTCGAGGTCGAGTTGACGGCGGTGGTCGAGCGACGCCTCGAACGGGATGCCCAATCCGATCATCCCGGCGACGAAAACCCTGATCATCCACTCATTCACCAGCGTGCACTGCTGATCACACTTGTCGCCTTGGCGGCCATGCGGCACGCCTGGGGGTGCTGGGCGGAGTCGTCTGACAGCGCCTCGATGGCCGTGCTTCTGACCAACTCGTTTCGCGAGCTTCACACTCTCATATAGGCTTGCTTGCTGTGCCGGTGGCTGACACCGGGCACGCCGCCTTAGCTCAGTCGGTAGAGCGATTCACTCGTAATGAATAGGTCATCAGTTCGATTCTGATAGGCGGCCCCCTCCACACACCCCATGCATCGGGCCGTCGCGATCATGTCCCGTGCTGGGTGCAGTTGCTAACGGCCGCGGTCGGGCCGAATCCGGGCACGAGCAACAGGCGGAAGCACCTGAGCCTCAACGATCTCGTTGGTGATGCTGCCGATGCCTTCGACCGTCATCGTCACCACGTCGCCCGCCCGCAGCGGCGACGGCGACTGCTCTCCTCGCCTGCCCCAGATTTCGGCGAGGCAGCCCGACCCGGCGGTGCCCGACCCGAGGAGATCCCCCGGCACCACGCGTGAGCTGCGTGACGCGTACGCCACCAGCTCGGCGAACGGCCAACCCATGTTCGAGAGGCGGTCACGGCCGAACTCGACGCCGTTGATCGACACCGACATGGTCAGCGGCAAGAATCCTTCGTCGTCGAATCGGCCTGCAAACTCGTCTGCCGTCACGATCCAGGGCCCGATGGTTGTGGCGAAGTCCTTACCTTTGCACGGCCCGAGGTTCACTTTCATCTCGGGGTACTGAAGGTCTCTGGCCGACCAGTCGTTCATCACGGTGAAGCCGAAGAGGTGTTCGGCCGCCTCGTCGGTCGGGATGCTGCGCCCATCGCTTCCATCGACAGCCCCGACGATCGCTGCCACCTCGAGTTCGAAGTCGAGCACCGTGCTGCCGCTGGGCGGTGCGATCGGTGCGGCTGTGGGGTACAGGGTATGCGGGTTCGCGAAGTAGAACGTCGGTGCTGCGTACCACTCCGGTGGCACGCTGGCACCCTGTCCAGCATTCTTGACCACACCCTCGACGTGCTCCTCGAATGCGACGAAGTCGCGCACCGAGGGTGAGGCGATCGGCGGAAGCAGGCGCAGCCCCGCCAGTTTCCTGGGTTCGGTACTCTCGACAGCTGCCCGACCCAGTTGCAGCGTGCGCGTCAGCCCCGCCTGGGCGAGCGAAAGCCCTGTCACACCGTCGGGGAAGGCGAAGACATCCTCCTCGACGACGACACCGCACCGGATGCCCTGGCCCTCCTGCCAGCTCACGATCTTCATGCTCGGTGCAGCCCCAGCGCGGCTGCCGTTCCACCGAGGATGGAGTCGGCCTCCGCGCCAGGCAGCCCGGCAGCGAGCACCCGTTGAACCGGGTCGGTCACTCCCATGTCGAACGGGTAGTCCGACCCCATCAGAACCCGGTCGCTTCCCGCGCTTGCCACAAGTGAGCGCAGAGCCTCTGGCGTGTGCACCAGTGAATCGAAATAGAGCTTTCGAATGTACGTCGATGGCTTCTGCAACGGTATCTTGGCTTCGCCGCGCACCTCCCACGCGTGATCGCTTCGCCCCAGAAAGGTGGGCAGGTATCCGCCGCCGTGCGCCGCGAGCAGTGTCAGCGTCGGGTGCCTGTCGAGCACTCCGGCGAAGATCAGGTGCGACAGCGCCACAGCGTTCTCCACCGGCTGGCCGACGGTGTTCGCCAGGTAGAACCGATCGAGTCGCTCGTCGAGCGAGCATCCGAAAGGGTGCAGAAAGACAATCGCACCGAGCCCGGCGGCCCGTGCCCAGAAGGGTTCGAGGCGGTCGTCTGAGAGTTCCACGGTGTGCTCGGAACCCGATCCCGGGCCGTACGACGAGATCTCGACCCCGCGCAGCCCGCACTCGAGCACCGCGTGTTCCAAGGCGCGCACGGCCTCCTCGGGATGCTGCAGCGGCGCGAGCCCGAGCCCCAGCACTCGACCGGGCGACCTCTCGACGAGTGACTTCATCGCCTCGTTCGCCAGGCGCGCGACCTCGACGGCGTGCTCGCGGGCGAGAAACGGGTAGTAGTGCGAGGGTGACGGCGAGACCAGCTGAATGTCGACCCCGGCCGCATCCATGTCGGCGAGGCGCCGAGTCGGGTCAGTCAACTGGGGAATACGGTCGCGAATCATCGGGCCGGAGTTCTTCAGCGATTCGGGGCCGTTTCGCCGGGCATCCAGCTCTTGGTGGGCCTGGAAACCGTCGGGATCGACCCTCACCACGAACTCCTGCAGCTGGGGCAGTACGACGTGGGCATGCACGTCGACGACGGGCGCGTTCATGCGGGCTCTCCCACTAGCGTCGAGATCTGTCGAAGCAGCCCGGGCACATCGGCGTGGGTGTCGCCCTTGATCAGCCAGTCGCACAGCTGAACGGATGCCGTCACCACCGCCTTCGCGCGGTCACGGCGTCGCTCGGAGTAGTCGTGCACCAGTTGTGCGGTGAACTCGTCTGCCTGGAGTACGAGCTCCGCCAGCACGGCGGCGTCTTCGAGTGCTTGGGCAGCTCCCTGCGCGAGCGTGGGCGGACACGAGTGGGCGGCGTCACCCATGATCACCACTCGGCCGTTGCCCCATTCCTGCTCGACGACGTGGCTCTCGAACACCGCGTAGTTGAGATACCGATCGTCTGTGATGAAGGGGCGCAGGTCATCCCACGGCCCGTGGTAGGCGCGGCTCAGCTCGAGCATGCGGGCGACGCCGGCCTCATGCCCCAGGTCGGCCGAGGCGGCATCGAAGGGCTCGACGATATAGGCATACAGTGTGTCTTCGCTGGTCGGGCAGTAGCCGGCTATGTAGCTCGGTCCGCCGTAGATGAGGTCGGTGTGGTCGATCGACGACGGCCGTGGGAGGAACATACGCCAGATGCCCATGCCGATCGGGTGGATTGCAGAGTCGACCCCGAGGTCGTGCCGCACGTGCGACCGAACGCCGTCGGCACCGACGAGCAGATCGGAACGAACAGTGGAGCCGTTGTCGAGCAGAGTCTCCACCCCCGACGACTGCTGGGTGAAGCCCAGATACTTGACACCGAGCTGCACGCGAACGCCCACATCGCGCGCTCGTCGCAGCAACGACGAAGCCAGGGCAGGACGTGGCATTCCTAGGGTCGCCGGCAGGTCGGGTCCGCCGGTGCGGGCGTCGGGAACCTCTGCCAGTAGCGTTCCGGCAGGGTCGGGGGCGCGGAAGCCGACCGTATTGAAGGGGTAGCCCAGCGCCAGTATCTCCTCCCACACCCCGAGTTGGCGAAGTACTCTCAGGGCGTTTCCCTGCAGGGTGATGCCCGAACCACGGCGCACAATCTCAGGGTTCTGGTCGATGAGGTCTACCTCCACCCCGGCCTGGGCGAGCAGAATGGCGGTCGCGCAGCCGGCGAAGCCGGCCCCGACGATCGTCACGGATTTCACTGCGGGCATTGCGACTCCTCTGGAGGCATCTCGTGAACGCGTCTATCGCGTCGACGCTGACGGGTCATTTGACGGCGATCGGGTTCACCGGTGAACCGACCGCCTTGGTGAACGGAATGGGCGCCGCCACGAGCATGAACTCATAGCAGCCGTCGGCGGCGCAGTCCTCGGCCAGGCTGTCGAGATCCCACATCTCCCCGATGTACAGGCCCATGTTGGGAATCACGACCTGATGCAGTGGCTGGAACGCGTCGTCGAACTCGTTGGGGCGAACCTCGAACCCCCACGTATCGGTTGCGATGGCCGCAATCTCGTGGGAGTGCAGCCACCCGAGGCTGTGAAACGACAATCCTGCGGCAGCCCCCCCGGCGTAATCCTGCCAGCCCTCTCTTCGTGCTCGCGTCAGCCGCCCGGTTCGCACCAGCAGAATATCGCCGCGTCCGACCGCTGCCGACGATCCCTGCCTCTGGATGGTCTGCTCGAGGTGCTCTGCGGTGATCGCGAAACCGTCGGGCAGCTGGCCATCGACTCCCAGGGCAGCCCCGACGTCGAGCAGAACCCCACGGGTCATGAACTCGGCTGCGGCAGTCTGGATGCCCGTGAACTGGTCGCCGTCATTGGTGACGACCTGGGCGGCATCCCGGCCGTTCCAGGCCTTCGTGCGATCGAAGATGTGCCCGAGGCCGTCCCACTGGGTCGAGGCCTGCAGCGGCATGAAGACGGCGTCGTCTGCGCCGCCGATGCCGTGCGGAAACCCCTGAATTCCGGCGGCCGCAGCCAGGCCGGTGTCGGTCATCAGGTGAATCGGATTCACCCGGCCCCGCCATCCGTTCTGCGGCCCGTCGCTGTCGAACGGTTGCGACAGAGAGAACGTCGTGCCGCGCCGCACCAGCGACGCTGCCTCGAGTCGCTTGGCTGCGTCGATGAAGTTCAGTGTTCCGAGAACGTCGTCGGCGCCCCACCGACCCCAATTGCGAAACCGGGTCGCGGCAGCGTCGATCGCGCCGAGCGGGTCAGAGCGGTCGAGTGGTTCCGCGGGGTGGAGTGGTTCTGGCGCGTCAGTCGGTTCTGGTGTCTCGAGTGGCTCGCTCATCGGCCGGCCTCCGCTATCACGCGGGTGGTCTGCCGACCGAGGCCGGAGATGGTGCTCTGCATGACGTCACCGTCGCGCAGCAGACGGCCCCAGGCCGCTCCGTTGCCGGCAGGGCTGCCGGTGAGCACGAGGTCGCCGGGCAGGAGGGTCGTCGTCTGCGAGGCAGCTGCGACTATCTCGGCGACGGAGAACAGCATGTCGGCGGTCGACTCGTCTTGCATGGTTTGGCCATTCAGTGTCAGTGTCAGCGTCAGGTCTTGCGGGTCGGGCACGAATTCGGCCGGAACCAGCGACGGGCCGAGAGGCAGAAACCCGGGTGCGTTCTTTGCGCGGAACCAGTCGGCGCCCAGCTCGGGCATGTCTCTGCGAAACACGAGATCGCGCGTGGTCAGGTCATTGACGATCGTGTAGGCGGCCACGTGAGCGAGGGCATCGTCTGCTGAGACGCGGTAGGCGGGTATGCCGATGACGGCGGCCAGTTCGAGTTCCCAGTCGTGCTTCTCGGAGTAGGCGGGAAGAGTGACCGTCTGGGTCGGCCCCGTCACGGCCGACGGTAGCCCGATGAAGATGAAGGGGCTGCCGCCTTGCTTGCGCTTGTCCATGGTGGCCGCGGCGTCGGCCCGCACCTGATCGATGGTGCGATCGCCCGACAACTCGGTGTGGGCCACGGCGAGGTCCACCACGTGCTTGCGGTAGTTCGCCCCCGCCTGAAAGATCTGTCGCGGGCTCAGTGGAGCAAGCAGTTCGACGTCGTCGACGTCGAGCCAGGTTCCTGCGTCGGTGTCTGCGGCGAGTGCCGCCATCAGGGGCTGAACCGAAGTCCAGCGCTCCAGCAGGCCGACGGTGGCTGCGGGGGAGCTGAGGTCGGCCGCACCGAGTGTGTCTGCCTCGGGGCGGAGGTCGCGCATCCGGTCGCCCACGATCACCCCGACGAACGCGTCGCCACCCATCGCCGCTCGACCGATCGACCATGGTGTGTTCTCTGGATGCATCGCGCGGGCCCCTTTGCCGACTCGTGGCACGCCTCTGCGCCACGGAATCCAGTCTGCGTCTCGATCGGCTATCGAAGAACGCGATATTGCTAATAGGTCATATCTCAATTGCCGATACATTTGGCGCATGCATTATCGAAGCGTGGATTTCAATCTCGTCATGCCACTCCGAGCACTGCTCGAAGAGAAAAGCGTCAGTCGCGCCGCCGAACGGCTGCGCGTGTCTCAGCCCTCCCTCTCTGCCGCGCTCGCCAAGCTACGCCTGCACTTCGACGACCCGCTGCTCGATCGTCGAGGCCGGCGCTACGAACTGACTCCGCTTGCCGCGCAGCTACTCGAGCATTCGTACTCGGCAGAGTTGAGCCTCGAACGTCTCTTCGGCGCTCTGTCGAATTTCGATCCGGCGTCGACCGAGCGGGAATTCTCGCTCTTCGTCACCGACTACGGGGCGGCCGTGCTGGCGCCGGTCTTGATCCGCGAGCTCGCGGCCCAAGCACCCAAAGCACGTCTGCGGCTGAACAACATGCTGTCTGACACCGTCGTACGGGCGCCCGACTCGATTCGCGACTACGACGGTCTCGTCATGCCCCACGGCTTCTTTCACTCCAGCAATCTCGACCTCTTCCGCGATCGCTGGTTGTGCATGGTGTCGATCGACAACACCGAGGTGGCCTCCGAACTGACGCTGGACCAGCTGTCGACGCTGGCATGGGTCTTCACGTACGACTCACCGACGGAATACACCCTCGCCGCCAAGCATCTGGGGTTGCTGGGCATCGAACCGCGGGTCGAAGTCGTGGCGCCCAGCTTTCTCGCGCTGCCCTTCCTGCTCGCCGGAACCAATCGAGTCGCACTCGTTCAGCAATCTCTGGGTCTGAAGCTGGCGACGACCGGACTGGTCCGGTTGCTCGAGAGCCCTATCCCGCTGGTCGAGATTCAGGAGGCGATGTGGTGGCATCAGGTGCACGACCTCAATCCCGAGCACATGTGGTTCCGGTCGGTCGTGGGCGCCGCTGCCCAGCGGCTCATCGAGAGCGGAGACGTGAAACCGATATAGGCAATCTCTATTCGAGGTATCACGAAATAGTCATTCCAAATATTGAAGCCGGGTCACATAGTTGTGCTTGTCCGCCCCGAGCACACGAGGTCAATGATGATCAAGCTTCTCAACCAACTCATCCAGGTGCGCATCAGCGCCCTCGACATCGACACGTCGGTCGACTTCTACGTGAATCAGGTCGGGATGCGCGTGGTGCGCCGCGACGATTCTGGGGTGTACCTCCGCAGTTGGGGCGACTACTACGAGTCGAGCGTCGTGCTCGTCGACGGCCCCGAGCCCGCCCTGCACACCATGACGTGGCGTACGGAGAGCGATGAGGCTCTGGAGGAGGCCGCGCGGCGCGTCGCGGCGGCGGGCATCGTGGGGGAGTGGAGGCCCCGCGCCGCCGGTTTCGGGCGTTCGTTCGTCTTCACCGGTCCCTGGGGACACACTGTGCAGCTCGTCTGGGATGTCGACAGGTTTCACGGCGAGGAGGGGGACGCGTCGATCTACCCCGACCGGCCCGAACGTCGCAGCAGCCACGGCGTCGCCCCCCGCCAGCTCGACCACGTCACAGTAGCGGCGAGCGACGTCAAGGCCTTCACCGCGTGGCACAGCGAGGTGCTCGGATTCCGCACCATGGCGCACACCACACTGGAGCAGGGCGGGTTCAGTGTCTTCAGCGTTCTCACCACGAACGAGAAGTCTCACGACCTCGGAGTGGTTCTCGATGGGTCGAGCAAGGCGGGTCGAGCGAACCATTTCGCCTACTGGGTCGACACGCGCGAAGACCTGCTTCGTGCGGCAGACATTCTCATGGAGAACGGCATTCCGATGGAGTACGGGCCGAGCATCCATGGCATCGGTGAACAGAACTTTCTCTACTTTCGCGACCCTTCCGGTTTCAGAATCGAGGTCAACACGGGGGGCTATCGCAACTATGTTCCCGACTGGCAGCCCTACGAATGGCACCCGGCGCAGGGGTCGAACAATTTCTACCGCAACGGCCAGATGCCGCACTCGATGACCGAATCGTTTCCGCCCGCCGACGGCCCGAGTGCGACCGAGGAAGGAGTGCTGCCGGGAACTGAGCAGCAGCTTCTCAACCCCTATGCCGAGCACGGCCTGGGCTGACTGCCGTGGCTGGAAGCGACACTCCGCGGCTGAGCGTACGCAACGCGACCAAGACATTCGGGGCGGCGACGGTGCTCGACCGAGTGAGCATCGACGTGCAACCGGGGGAGATCCATGGGTTGATCGGCCAGAACGGCTCCGGCAAGTCGACGCTCATCAAGCTCCTGTCAGGCTTTCACTCGTCTGATGCCGGCACCGAGTTCGCCGTCGACGGGCGTGTGCTCGCCCTGCCCATTCGTCCTCACCACCTTCAAGAACTCGGCGTCTCGTTCGTTCACCAAGACCTCGGGCTCGACGAGCGGGCGACCGTGCTCGAAAACGTGCGCGTCGGGCGCTATCGGCCCTCGCCGTTGACGAGGAACATCGATTTCAGAGCCGAGGCCGCACGCGTGAGCGACACTCTCGCCAGGCTCGGATCTTCGATCACCCCCGGGCGACTGGTGGGCGGCCTCAGCATGACCGATCGCACGATCGTCGCGATAGCACGGGCATTGCAAGACCGAGTCGCCGGCACGGGATGCATCGTCTTCGACGAAGCAACCCAGTCGTTGCCGCGCAACGCTCTGAGCGAGGTCTACAGCATCATTCGGCGCCTGGCCGAGGAGGGCACCGCGATCGTGATCGTGAGCCATCGGCTCGATGAGGTACTGGCGCTCACCGACAGGGTGTCGGTGCTGCGGGATGGCAGGCTCATCGCAACTGTCGACACGGCGGCCAGCAGCGAACTGGAGCTGACGGGTCTGCTACTCGACCGCGAGCAGGCATCGACCTCGCTGCACGAAGAGCTTCCGGCTGTGCTGGGGGAAACGAGGTTCGAGGTGCGCGGTCTTGCCACCGCGTCGACCACGGGCATCCGCTTCTCAGCTCGACGCGGAGAGACGATCGGCATCATCGGCGGGCCCGAGTCGGGGTACTCCGAGATTCTGCCCGCGCTTGCGGGCGTCACCCGCGCGTCGGCGGGCACCTTCGTTCTCGACGGGACTGAAAAGTCGCTGTCGAACTTCACGATCGGCCGAGCCCTGGCGGCGGGCATCGCGTATGTTCCTGAAGACCGGGCCCACGAGGGGCTGGCGCTGCCGTTGACGCAGCTCGAGAACCTGACATTGCCCAGACTCCGGGCACGATCGAGTGCATGGCGCGTCACGACGAAGTGGCAGCGCGCGGAGTTCGACCGGATGAGCGCGGCGCTCGGCATTCGGCCGTATGCGCCGATCGCGCCCGCGTCTACGCTGTCGGGCGGCAACCAGCAGAAGCTCCTGCTTGCCAAGTGGCTTGGGGGAGAGCCGTCGGTTCTGCTCGCCCACGAGCCCACACAGGCCGTCGATGTCGGAGCCCGAAGAGACATTCTGCGTTCGCTCCGCCAGGCTGCGCGCACTGGGGCCGTCGTGGTGATCGCCTCGGTCGAAGCCGACGACCTCGCCACCGTCTGCGACACGATTCTCGTCGTGACCGACGGGGTCGTCTCGCAGACCCTCACCGCACCCTTCACTGCGCACTCCATCCTCGCAAGCGTGTACGCGCCGGTGCCGGCCTGAACTGAGAGTAGTCATGACGTCAAACCATCTCATCGAGACGCAGCCGAATCGTCACACGCTGCCCTCGCTGGCGCGAGCCGCCGTTCAGCGGTACTCGATCGTCGGCATCTGGATTCTCATGGCCGCGATCTTCGCCATCGCGATCCCGCACCTGTTTCTGCGCGGATCGACGATGCAGACGATCTTCGGCTCTGAGCAACCCCTGATCTTCCTGGCGATGGCCCTGGTTCTCATCTTCTTCGTCGGCGAATTCGACATCTCGCTGCCTTCGATTCTCGGGTTGTCCGCGACCCTTGTTCCCGTGCTGAACGTCAACGCCCACGTACCCATCGGGCTGTCGATCGTCATCGCACTGCTGGCCACCATCGCGGTCGGAGCGGTCAACGCGTTCGTGATTGTGATCGTGGGGGCCGACCCCTTTGCGGTGACCCTCGGTATGGGAACGCTGCTGATCGGTCTCTGCCTGTGGTTCACCGGCTCGACAACCGCGGGAGGTCTCGACATCAGTCTTTCGCCCATTGTCGATACGCAGGTTCTCGGCCTTCCCATCTCGTTCTACTACAGCATTCTGCTCGCGCTGATTCTGACCTACGTTCTGTGGCGCACGCCGTTGGGTCGGCACATGTCGTTCATCGGGGCCAACCGTGAGGTTGCCCGGCTGGCGGGCGTTCGCGTCAACCAGATCAGGTTCGGTGCCTACGTCTTCGCGGCCCTGATTGCGGGAGTAGGTGGCGTGCTGCTGGTACTCGGCGTCGGGGGATTCGACCCGAGCTCGTCCGTGAGCTACCTGCTGCCCGCGTTCGCGGCAGCGATCCTCAGTACTGCCATCATCACCCCCGGCCGGTTCAACCCGATCGGGGCTCTCATCGCCATCTTCTTCCTGGAGACCGGAATCATCGGCCTTCAGCTCTTGGGTCTGGCCGGCTGGGTGACGCAGTTCTTCTTCGGAGCAGCAGTCGTCGTCGCCGTAACCGTCTCGACAATCGTCCGGCGTCGCGTCGGACGCTCGTAACCCCACAGCCTCGCACCTTCTTCACCCGCAGGTACGTACATCAAAGGAGATAGTACAAATGTCAGCACAACACAGGCGCCTCGGCGCCACAGCCATCGCTACAGCGGTGGTGTCAGTCGCCCTACTCGCGGGCTGCAGCTCGTCGCCGGGCGGCACGGCTGCCAGTGCCTCGGGAGGCGCCGGCGGTGGCACGAGTCAGGTGACGACGGCGATGATCGACGCGCTGCGCCAGGGAACTCCGGGCACGTCGACCATCCCTGATCTCCCTGGAGCGAGTACCCTCGCGGGCAAGACGATCATGTACATTCCCATCGTGCAGGCGTCGCCGTCGTTCACCCCGACCATCGCCGGGCTGAAAGACGCGGCAGCCAAGCTCGGGGTAAACCTCGTCATCTGCGACGGCGGCGCGAACCCGTCGCAGATCTCGTCGTGCCTCACGCAGGCGAGCCAGCAGAAGCTCGCTGCCGTGATCACCGATTCCATCTCGCCGGTCTTGGCTGGACAGGGTTTCGCCGCGCTGCAGGCGGCGGGGGTTCCGCTCGTTCTCGGCGATGAAGACAACATCGAACCGACCGCGACCCAGGCGTCCGTCGGTGGCGCATTCGCGATCGAATTCACCAAACAGGCCGCCCAATACGCTATCTGGGACTCCAACGGCGCCGCAGACGCGCTGCTGGTGCAGGTCACCGACGATCCAGTGACCACGTCGTCGTTCGAGAAAGGAACGTTGGCCACCTTCACGTCGCAGTGCCCTGGATGCACGACCACCGTGATCCAGACGACCACGGGCCAGCTCGCTCAGCTTCCCGCCGCCGTCTCCTCGGCGATGATCAAAGACCCCGACATCAACTACGTGATCGGCGAATTCGACTCCGACGTGCCGGGGATCATCCAGGCGCTGTCGACATCGAACAGCCGCTCGGTGAAAGTAATCGGAGCTGTCGGTGTACTGCAGAGCCTGCAGGCGATCAAAGCAAACCAGTTCGTCGTCGCCGACGCCGGTGTCTCCGGCTACGAGGAGGGCTGGCAGATGGTCGACCAGGCTGCCCGGCTCGCCTTGGGCGTCGCCGCAATTCCCGACTACCAGCCGAGCTCACGCCTCTTCGACGCAACGAACGTCGGCGACCTGAACCTCACCGCCGAGGGGGCCAGCGACGGATCCTGGTTCGGCGACGACTCGTTCAAGACGCGCATCGTGAAGGCGTGGGGCATGCAGTAGCCCGTGTGATGCAGGTCGTCGCGATCTCACCAGAGGTTGTCGACGGCCGCATCAGGGGCCCGATGCACCAGGGCGCCGCGTTCCGTCAGGCCGGGCCCAGCAGACCCCGCGTGAGTTCGGTCGGCACGGGGGCGGTGGCATTCCAGCGCAGGTCGGTCGCGTGCTCGGTGCAGACGGCGTACACGAGTAGCAGGCCGTTGGTGTTCACCGTGAGCCGGTCATCCGGGTCGCTCCTGCAGCCCTCGATCATGCACTCCACCATGGGCCCAAGCTACCGAGAGTGTGTGGCCCCGTCTAGGCCGGGCGAGAACGATTGACAAGTGACGCCGGGCGGGATCAGCGCTCAGGGTCGGGTGGTAAATTGACCGGATGCCCGAGCACGCCCCCTCGCACCGACGCCCGCGCCGGGGCTGGCTGGTCGCGGCGGCCTGGGCGGGTTTCGGCGTTCTGGCGCTGGCCTCTGTGGCGGGCGGAGCGGCGGTCGCGTCGGCGCAACCGACCTCTGCCGTGTCGACCGAGTCGGCCGCACCCACCATGGGCCCGATCTCGACGCTTCCCGTGCCCACGCGGCGCCCCCAGCCGACGTCGGCCGCCGGTGCCAGCATCGTGCGCACCTGTTCGGTCGACGCATTGGCGAACGCGGCGGGCATGGCCACCTTCCAGGGCACCGTACGCAAGGCCGACACCGGCGAGATTCTCTTCGATCGCAACGGTGACGTGTACTCGCGCACAGCGAGCGTCATGAAGGTGCTGACGTCGTCGGCCGCCCTCGCCGTGCTCGGGCCCGACTACCGCGTGTCGACCACGGTCGTCGAAGGGTCGGCGCCGGGCACGGTGGTGCTGGTCGGTGGGGGAGACATCACGCTCTCGAGCGGGTCGTCGAACATCTACAACGACAGCGCGACGATGGGCTCGCTCGCCGATCAGGTGAAGGCTGCGTGGGCGGCCGATCCGGCCAATGCGGGGGTGGGCATCTCCACCATCGTGCTCGACAGCTCGTTGTTCAGCGGAGACAGCTGGCAGAGCTCGTGGGACAGGGTGGAGCAGACCGAGGGCTCGACAGCCGAGGTGACGGCGCTGATGGTCGACGGAGACCGGGCGAACCCCACCGCCGACACGTCTCCGCGCAGCTCAGACCCGGTGAGCCGTGCCGGGCAGGCGTTTCAGAGCGCGCTGGGCTCAGTCGCGTCGGGGGCCCAGCTCGTGGCGGGCACGGCGACCGCCGGCGCCACGACACTCGGAACTGTGCAGTCTGCCCCCGTCTCGACGATGGTGCAGGAGGCGATTCTTCGCTCCGACAACACCGAGGCCGAGATGCTGGCCCGCCTGACGGCGATCAAGCTCGGCGACGGCAGCTCGTTCTCGTCGCTGCAGAAGGCCATCACTTCGGCCCTGCACGACAACTACGGGCTCGACGTGACGAACCTGGTGATCCTCGACGGGTCGGGGCTCAGCAACGACGACGCGGTGTCGGCCCTGTTTCTCACGACCCTGTTCGACAAGATCAACGCGCGCATCGGCAACCTCGGGGTGATTCTCGACGGGCTGCCGGTCGCCGACCAGACCGGAACGCTGTCGTACCGGTTCACCGGGGCGAACTCCGTCGTCAACGGCAAGGTGATCGCGAAGACGGGCTCCATCGACACGGCCAACACGCTCGCCGGCGTCGTTCATGCGGCCGACGGCACGACGCTGACCTTCGCCTTCTTCTCGCTCGACAGCACGCTCGACGCTGGGCGGGCAGCGCTCGATGCGCTCACCGTGGGCATCTACAACTGCGGCAACGCCCTGTCGAACAACTAGAATCGAACACAGAGACGCGCTGTCTGCGCGTGAGTACGAGGAGTGGTCTCCTGTGAGAAAAGCACTGTTCATCATCGATGTGCAGAACGATTTCACCGAAGGCGGGGCGCTCGGTGTCGAAGGCGGAGCCGCCGTGGCGGCGGGCATCTCGCGACTGTTGGCCGAGCATCCGCATGGCTACGACCTGGTCATTGCGTCGCGTGACTGGCACGACCCCGACAATGACAACGGCGGGCACTTCGCCACGACGGATGCGCCCGACTTCGTCACGACCTGGCCCGAGCACTGCGTGGCCGGCACGCCGGGAGCCGAATACCACGACGACCTGACCGCTGCCGCGATCGACTTCCACGTGCAGAAGGGCCAGGGTCAGCCGGCCTACTCGATCTACGAGGGAACCACCGACGAAGGCGGAACGGTGCACCAGTTGCTCGACGAGCACGCGGTGACCGAGATCGACATCGTGGGGCTCGCAACCGACTACTGCGTTCGCGCCTCGGCTCTCGACGCCATCGAGCACGGTCGAAGGGTGCGCATCCTCACCGATCTCGTCGCGGGAGTCGACGAAGCGTCGAGCGCTGCCGCGCTGGCAGAGCTGGCGCACGCGGGCGCCGAGCTGATCGCGTCGGGTGACGTCGAAGACGACCCGGCGGCCGGAGAGCACGACTACCACGAAGACCGAACCGAAGGAGCACCTGAATGAGCGCACAGACCGAGGCCGACCTTCTCGCGACGGTTCCCTCGGGGCTGTTCATCGGGGGCGAGTGGCGCGAGGCTTCGACGGGCGCGACGTTCGACGTGATCGACCCGGCGACGGGCGAGGTCATCAAACGCATCGCCGATGCGTCTGCCGCCGACGGCATGGCCGCCCTCGACGCCGCGGTCGCCGCCGGCCCCGGGTGGGCCGCGACCGCTCCGCGCGAACGGGCCGAGATTCTGCGGCGCACCTTCGATCTGCTGCAGCAGCGCATCGACGAGGTCGCTCTGGTCATGACGCTCGAGATGGGCAAGCCGCTCGCCGAGGCCAGAGGCGAGATCGCGTACGGCGGCGAGTTCCTGCGCTGGTTCGGCGAGGAGGCCGTGCGCATCGCGGGTCGTTATGGTTCGAACCCCGAGGGCACGGGCCGCATGATCGTGTCGCAGCGACCTGTGGGGCCGTGCTACCTGATCACGCCGTGGAACTTTCCGCTCGCCATGGCGACACGAAAGATCGCGCCCGCGCTGGCCGCCGGATGCACCGTCGTGATCAAGCCCGCCGAACTGACGCCGCTCACCACCCTCTTTCTCGTCAGCCTGTTCGTCGAGGCCGGGCTGCCCGCGGGGGTCATCAACGTGATCACGACCACCTCGTCGGGCACGGTGTCTGAGCCCATCATCGCCGACCCGAGGCTGCGCAAGCTGAGCTTCACCGGCTCGACGCCGGTGGGGCGCCGGCTGCTCAAGCAGGCCGCAGACAACGTGCTGCGCACCTCGATGGAGCTGGGCGGCAACGCCCCTTTCGTCGTGTTCGGCGACGCCGACCTCGGCAAGGCGGTCGATGGGGCGATGCTCGCGAAGTTCCGCAACATCGGCCAGGCCTGCACGGCCGCCAACCGGTTCATCGTGCATCGCTCGGTGGCCGACGAGTTCGCCGCGCGGGTCACCGCCCGAACGCGCGAACTGCGTGTGGGGCGCGGAACCGACGACGACGTGACCATCGGCCCCCTCATCAACGAGGCCGCCATCGACAAGGCGCAGTCGCTCGTCTCCGACGCCGTCGCGCGGGGCGCGAACCTGCTCATCGGCGGTTCGGCCGTCGACGGGCCGGGCACCTTCTACGAACCGACGGTGCTGAGCGGGGTGCAGGCCGGCAGCGAGATTCTGCGCGAAGAGATCTTTGGGCCGGTGCTCAGCATCGTGCCGTTCGACAGCGAAGACGACGCCGTGCGACTCGCCAACGACACCGAGTACGGCCTGGTCAGCTACGTGTTCACGGCAGACCTCGCACGCGGCCAGCGGATGATCGACCGGCTCGAGACCGGCATGATGGGCCTGAACGTGGGGGTCGTCTCGAACGCCGCGGCACCGTTCGGTGGGGTGAAGCAGTCGGGCGTGGGGCGCGAAGGCGGACTCGAGGGTATTCACGAGTACCTCGAGACCAAGTACACGCTCACACCCGACCCGTTCGCGTGACGGCGAGCTCGCCCGACACCTCGAAGGGGGTCGTGACGGCAACCTCGCCCGAGCTTTCGAACGTGTTCGAGGTCACCGACCTCAGCGACCCCCGGCTCGCCGACTATTCGCACCAGACCGACGTGGCGCTGCGCAAGGCGCAGGGCACCGAGCACGGGCTCTACCTCGCCGAGTCTGCGCTGGTGCTGGAGCGTGCCGTGCGGGCCGGTCACGTGCCGCGATCGGTGCTCTCGCTGGGCGGCTCGGTGGCCGACGCGCGAGCGGCCCTGGGCCCGTGGGCTGACTCTGCGCCCATCTTCGTCGGGGCGGGGGAACTGCTCGCCGAGCTCACCGGCTACATTCTGCACCGCGGAATCATCGCGTCGATGAACCGCCCCGCCCTGCCTGCGGTGGGCGACCTGCTGACAGACGCACGCATCGTGGTCGTGCTCGAGAACGTGGCCGACCCGACGAACGTCGGCGCGATCTTCCGGTCTGTGGGCGCGATCGGCGCCGATGCGGTGCTCGTCACGCCGCGGTGCTCCGACCCGTTCTACCGCCGCGCGATCAGGGTGAGCATGGGCACGGTGCTGCAGGTACCGTGGGGTCGAACCGGCGCGTGGAACGAACTCGGCCCACAGCTGCACGAGGCGGGCTTGCATATCGCCGCGCTCGCCCTGACGCCCGACGCCGTCTCGCTGCGGGAGTTCGTTGCGGGCGGCGATCGCCCGCAACGGCTGGCGCTCGTACTGGGTGCGGAAGGCGACGGGCTCACGCCGGAGGCACTCGCTGCGGCAGACACGGTGCTGAGCATCCCGATGGCCTACGGCATCGACTCGCTCAACGTCGCCGCTGCCAGCGCTGTCGCCCTGTGGGCCGTGGCGGGCTGACCGGCAGAACCGGCTAGCGTAGTACTCAGTGACCTGGCGAAAAGGAGAATGCCTTCGATGGTGCCCGAACCGGCCGTGACGCCCGACCAAGCCTCGTCGGCAGACATCGGGCGCCTGACCATCCAGTGCGCAGACCAGCCGGGCATTGTGGCCGCTGTCGCCGGATTCCTGGCGGGGCAGCGGGCGAACATCGTCGAGCTGGGGCAGTTCTCGACCGATGCCGAGGGCGGCGAGTTCTTTCAGCGAACCGTGTTTCACCTCGACGGCCTGGCCGGCTCGCTGCAGCGCCTGGAGCGCGAGTTCGGCGAACAGGTGGGCGATCGCTTCGGCATGACGTACCGCTTCACGAACGCGGCGACCCCGAAGCGGGTCGCGATCATGGTGTCGAAGTACGACCACTGCCTTCTCGAGCTGTTGTGGCGCAGCACGCGCGGCGACCTCGACATGACGATCGACCTGGTCATCTCGAACCACCCCGACCTCGAGGCGGAGGTGGCCGGGTTCGGCATTCCGTTCGTTCATATCCCCGTCTCCACAGCGACCAAGGGCGAGGCAGAGGCCCAGCAGCTGGCCTTGTTGCAGGGCAGGGTCGACCTCGTGGTGATGGCGCGATACATGCAGATACTCTCGGCCGAATTTCTCGGCGAGGTCGGCTGCCCGGTGATCAACATCCATCACTCCTTTCTGCCGGCATTCGCAGGAGCCGGCCCCTATCTGAAGGCGAAACAGCGGGGGGTCAAACTGATCGGCGCGACGGCGCACTACGCCACGGCGAACCTCGACGAGGGGCCGATCATCGAACAGGATGTGGTGCGGGTCTCGCACCGGGAGAGCGCGGCGGAGCTGGAGCGCCGGGGCGCAGACGTGGAGCGCAGCGTGCTGGCGCGGGCTGTGGGATGGCACTGCGAAGATCGGGTGATGACATCGGGCAATTCGACCACCATCCTCTAGCGGGAACGGCCGGTCGGGCCGCATCTGTGTATAACTGGTGCGGGTAGATGAATGTGAGGGAGAAGACATGAGTGCAGGCATCATCGACGGCAAGGCGGTGGCGGCGAGCGTGCGGGCCGCGCTGAAAGACGAGGTCGCGGCGTTCACGGCCGAGACGGGCATCCAGCCCGGGCTCGCGACAGTTCTGGTGGGGGGCGATCCTGCCTCTGAGGTCTACGTCGCGAACAAGCGGCGGTCATCGGTTGTGGCGGGAATGGCCGATCTGCACCAGCATCTGCCCGAGGATGCGAGCCAGGCAGACGTCGAGAGTCTGCTTCGGGCGCTCGCTGCAGATCCGGCCGTGTCGGGCATCCTGTTGCAGTTGCCGGTGCCAGCGCAGCTCGACGCGGTGTCGCTGATCGAGCTGATTCCATTCGAGAAGGACGTCGACGGACTCACCACCATGAGCGTGGGGCTGCTCGCGCAGAACAAGGCCGGGCTGCGGCCGTGCACGCCGTCGGGGGTCATCGAGCTGCTCGATGCGTCGGGGGTGACGATCGAGGGCGCGAACGTCGTGGTGATCGGGCGGTCGGAGCTCGTGGGGCGCCCGGTGGCACAGCTGCTGGTGAACCGCAACGCGACCGTGACGATCGCGCACTCGCGCACGCGAGACCTGCCGGCGGTGTGCCGTGAGGCCGACATCATCGTGGCGGCGGCTGGTGTGAAGGGGCTGGTCACGGCCGACTACATCAAGCAGGGTGCGACCGTGATCGACGTGGGCATCCACCGCGGCGAAGAGGGGCTGAGCGGCGATGTCGCCTACGCCGAGGTGGCCGAAGTGGCAGGGCTGATCACGCCTGTGCCGGGCGGGGTGGGGCCGATGACCATCGCGATGCTGCTGCAGAACACGCTGCGTGCCGCGCAGCTGCAGTACGAGTTGGGCGGCTCGGCGGCCTCCTGATGGCGCTCACGGGCGGTTCAGCGAGCACCTGATGGCGAGCTGCGCGGGGCGGCCTCCGGATGAGGCTGCCGGGGCGACGAGACGGCCGGGCGCCCTGCATGGCTGCCGCGGGGGTGATGAGCTGGCCGGGCGCCCTGCATGGCTGCCGCGGGAGCGATGAGCTGGTCTACGTCAACCTGCGGCTGCCGGCGGGTAGGAGCTGGCCCCGCGCCCGCGGCCGCCCCTCAGACCAGCAGCTGCCTCTTCGCCAGCTCGCGGTAGAGCGGCGTCGACTCGACGAGCTCGGAGTGGGTGCCCACCCCGACCACGCGGCCGTGGTCGAGCACGACGATGAGGTCGGAATCGACGACGGTCGAGAGCCGGTGCGCGATGACGATCAGGGTGCGGTTCTCGGCGACCGCGTCGATGGCTTCGCGCAGCATCTGCTCGTTGAGTCCGTCGAGGCTCGACGTCGACTCGTCGAGCAGCAGAATGGGCGGCGCAACCAGCAGGGCCCTGGCGATTGCCAGCCGCTGGCGCTCGCCGCCCGACAACATCACGCCCTCTTCGCCCACCGGGGCATCCAGTCCGAGCGCAGACCGCTCGAGCACCTCGAGCAGGTTCACTGCGCGCAGCACGTCGACGCACTGGTCGTCGGTGGCCTGCGGCGAGGCGAGCAGCAGATTCGACCGGATGCTGCCGGCCAGCACGGGCGCGTCTTGCTCGACATAGCCGATCTGCGAGCGCAGTGCGCGGCGGTCGAGCTGCCTGATGTCGGTGCCGCCCACGAGAATCTCGCCCGCGGTGGGGTCGTAGAACCGTTCGATGAGGGCAAGAATGGTGCTCTTGCCGGCTCCCGAGGGCCCCACGAGCGCCACGCGCTTGCCGAGCGGAACGCTGAAACTCACACCCCGCAGCACCGTGGTGCTCAGGATGCCCGGCTCACCGGCCTCGTACCCGCGGTCGCCCAGCAGAGCGGCCGCGTCGTCGAGCGAGCTCGTGCCGAGCGCGTCGTCGGCCGCATCGCCGCCGATCATGCTGCCGTCGGAGCGCGCCGCGATCAGCGGCGTGCCCGGGCCGGCAGTGCGGCCCAATGAGTCGGGTGAGCCGTCGCCGGCTGCGGCAGGTTCGGCGTACGAGAACTCGACCCCCCGAAACTCGACGGCGACGGGTGACGCACCGATCGTCGGTGGCAGGGACGTCATCGCGGCGCTCTCGCCGCGAGCCGCCTCGTCGAACTGCCCCTCGCTCGGCAGCGCGATGATCTCCTCGATGCGCCCCAGCGCCCCGAGCGCGGAGTTCACCGACGTGAACGCCCCGAACGCCTGCCCGAGCGGCATGATCATCATGAACAAAAACAGGATGAACGACACCAGCGACGCAATCGTGATCGCCCCGCTCGCCACCCGGAACCCGCCCACGCCGATCACGGTCAGAAACGCGACCTGCAGCGCGATGCCGGCGACCGGCACCACCAGCGCCGAGATCTTCGCCACCTTGATGCCCATCAGGTAGGCGCCGTAGGCGTCTTGCTCGACCGCTTCGATCTCACGATCGGTGGCATTGGCGGCCCGCACCGTGCGCACGGCGCTGATGGCCCGCTCGACGCTCGCGGCCAGGTCACCGACCTTCTCCTGCGCCTGCCGGCTGGCCGTGCGGATGCGCCCCGACAGCAGCACGACGACCACGACCGACAGGCCGACGACCAGCACGGTCAGCCCCAGCAGTACAGGGTCGATGATCAGCATCGCGATGAGCGCGCCGACGAACACGAAGGCGCCGCCGATGGCGTCGACGAGGCCCTGGGTCAGCACGGCTCGCAGCAGGGTCGTGTCGCTGCCGACCCGCGACACGAGGTCGCCGGTGCGGCGGGCGTCGAATTCGCGAATGGGCAGGTTGAGCATCCGTCGCACCAGCCGCCGGCGCGACGACAGCACCACGCCCTCGCCGGTGCGCTGCAGCAGGTAGTGCTGAAACCCGCTGATCAGGCCCGATACGACCACCAGAATCACGAGCATCCAGACGAGTCCGTTCAGCGACGACCCCTGCCCGACGAGCGTGATGACCTGGCTCACCAGCAGCGGCTGGGCGAGGCTCGTGGCCGCACCCACCAGGCTCAGCGCGATGACCAGCGCCAGCACCTTCTTGTGTTCGGTGAGGTAGGGCAGCAGGTCGGTGAAACGGGCGCGGGGGCCATCGTCGTCGCCCCGCCTCCGGCCTCGCCCGCGGCGACCGCCGCTCGCCGACCGTGCAGAGGTCTGTGCTGTGGTCATGAGTGCTTTCTCTCGTGTGCGGTCTGCGGCGGGGTGGATGCCCGGCTGCTCACCGCTTGCCGAATTTCTTGTGCACGGCCTGCTTGCTCACGCCCAGCGCCTGGGCGATCAGCTGCCACGAGGCACCGGCGTTGCGCGAGCGCCGCACTGCCACCGATTCGAGGCGGTCGACCTCGCGGCGCAGGTCGGCGATGGCATTCAGCGCACGAATCGGGTCGTCGTCGCCCGCACCTGCGGCGAGAGCGGTCACGGTGATGTTCTGCATGCCGTCAACGTTAGTTGACCGTGGCGCAGATTCGTCAACCATGATTGACGCCGTGAGCGAACACCTAGGTGAGGTTCGTCTGGTAGTCGACGTCTGCCGTGTCGCGGCTGATGAGCAGCGCGACGAGCGTGATGACGGCCATCGCGCTGAGGTAGATGCCGACGAGGATCGTGCTGCCGCCGGTCGCCGTCCAGAGGGCGACGGCGATGAACGGCGCCACGGCCGCACCGAGGATGGAGGCGAAGTTGTAGCTGATCGCCGAGCCGGTGTAGCGCACGTTGGCCGGAAAGAGCTCGGGAAGCACGGCGCCCATCGGGCCGAACGTCAGGCCCATCAGGGTGAAGCCGATGATGAGCAGGGCCATGGTTCCGACGAAGCCGCCGCCGAAGAGCGGCACGAACAGCAGACCGAAGACGATGATGCCGATGGTGGTGATGATGAGCGTGCGGCGACGGCCGAAGCGCTCGGCCAGCGGGCCCGAGACCAGGGTGAAGATGCCGAAGAACACCACGCCGACGATCAGCATGATCAAGAAGTCGTTGCGGTTGTAGCCGAGGCCCGGAACGAAGCCTGTGGCATTGAACGTCGTGCCGGCCTTCGTGGCCGCCGCCTGGCCCTGGGCGACCGACGAAGCGGTGGTGCCGTAGGTGAGCGTGAATGTCGTCATCAGGTAGAACAGCGTGTAGGTGGCGAGCATGATGAACGTGCCGAGGATGAGCGGCCGCCAGCTGGTCTTGAACACCCGGGCGAGCGGCACCTTGACCACGTCGCCGGCCTCGACAACGCGCTGGAACGCCGGCGTCTCGACGAGCCGCACCCGAACGTAGAGCCCGACGACCACCAGGATGGCGCTGGCGATGAACGGCACACGCCAGCCCCACGCCGCGAAGTCGGTGGCGGAGAGAGCAAGGTTCAGCCACAGGAAGACGCCGTTGGCGATGATGAAGCCGATCGGGGCGCCCAGCTGGGGGAACGTTCCCCAGATCGCCCGCTTGCCGGCCGGGGCGTTCTCGGTGGCGAGCAACGCCGCGCCGCTCCACTCGCCGCCGAGGCCGAGGCCCTGGGCGAACCGCAGCACGGTCAGCAGAATCGGCGCCCACAGTCCGATCGAGGCGTACACCGGCAGGCAGCCGATCAGCACGGTCGCGATGCCCATCACGAGCAGCGAGGCAACGAGGGTCTTCTTGCGGCCGATGCGGTCGCCGAAGTGGCCGAAGATGATCGAGCCGATCGGCCGCGCAACGAACGCCACACCGAACACCGCGAACGACGTCAGCAGCCCGACGCTCGGGTCGGTGGTCGGAAAGAACAGTTTCGGAAACACCAGCACCGCGGCGGTGGCGTACACGTAGAAGTCGTAGAACTCGATCGACGTGCCGATCAGGCTGGCGAGAACGACCCGTGACCGGGTGTTCACGGCAGCGGGTGCAGAGGGGGAGAGCGTTGGCGAAGACATGACGGCTTTCGAACGAAGACTCGTGAAGAGTGTGTGACGGAGCACAGGTGCGTCGGCTGCGTCGATCGGGCGCAGAGTCGACCACGATGTGACGAGAGGCGGGGGCTGGTTGGCCCGACCCCCGACTTTACTCCTGAATTCGCGCCCCGCGCGCCTGCGTCAGGGGGCTTGCGCTCGCCGATCGGCGTGCCGTGCCTCTCGCATTGGGGGTACTGGTGCGAAGTGCCGCACTCGTAGAGTTGTCGTCTATGACCGTGCGTGAACAAGCCTCGGCTCAGCCACGACTGAGATCACGCGCGGCACCGATCCTGCTCATCGTGGTCTTCGCCGTCATCATCGCCGGGTCGTTGTTCACCAACCGCAACTTCTGGTTCGACGAGGCGATGGCCTACCAGGCGATCGCGAACGAGGCGTTCCTCGCGCCCGGGCAGCCGATGCTCCTCTTCGAGCAGACGATGCCCTACGGCGTCTACGTGATCTTCAAGGTGCTGGTCGACGCCGTCGGTCTCAATGAGACGGTTCTGCGCATACCCGAGTTTCTCGCCTACATCGTCGGACTGGTCGCCCTCTACCGCGCGAGCCGGGTCGTACCGGGCACGTTCGGCCGACTCGCCACCATGGCGGCCGGCGGCCTCGCCATGTGGGTCGTCTCCGAGTCGGCGATGTTCAAGCACTACATCTTCGAGTACGCGGCAGGTGCGCTCATCCTCGCCGCCGGCTACACGCTGCTGGCGTCGAAGCTGCGCACCCGCTCGGTCGTCGCGTTCCTGGTGATCTCGGTGGTGTCTGTGCTGTTCTCGAACACTGCCCCGCTCGCCACCGGAGCCGTCGCGATCAGCGTGCTCATCATCGCCTTCATCAGCGATCGGGTGGCCCTCAGGGCGGCCCGATGGAAGCTGATCGTCGCCGGGGTCGTCTACCTCGTGTGCTTCGCGATCGTCTACCTCACGGTGATCAAACCGGCGGCTCTCTACCAGCTGAGCCTGCCGTTCTACCAGGGTGCCGGGCTCAGATCGCTCGCGACGGCCCTGGCCGGAATCTGGGCGCCGACCGGCAAACCCCTGTTCCTGCTGTTCGGCGTCGCCATCGGTGTCGTCATCGTGATCGGCATGGTGCTGTCGAGACGCCGCGGCGTCGTGCAGTGGTTCCCGTACCTGGCCCTCCTCTTCACTGTCGTGGCGATGGTCGGCGGCACCCTCGTCGGCCTGACGCCCTTCAGCAATCCGCGGCACGTCTTATTCGCGACACCGGTGATCGGGCTGGCCTTCGGGGCCGCGGCTCAGGCCATCTGGGTCGCTCTCGCCCCGCTGCGGCGACGTTCCGTCGTTCTGCGGGTCGCGGCCGGCACAGCCGCTGCGGTGGTCGGTGTCGGCTTTCTGGGCATTGCGGTCTACGGTTCGGTGAACAGACACGAGGAGGTCGGGCGGCTGCTGGCCGCCGGCGACTCGGTCTGCGATGCGACCTACGTCGACTACAGCTTCCAGCCGGCCGCCGAGATCTACATCGCGCGCGATCACCTCGGCATCGACCTGCAGGGCGAGGTGGCGACCGTTTCGGGTCTCGGTGCCGACTCCTGGTTGCAGAAGGTGCGCGACAACATGCCGGCCTATCAGGCGGCCGCCGTCTCCTACTTCGAGTCGAACGGCCCGGGTTGCCTGCTCACCACGCCCACGCCGGCGACGGATGACCTGCTGAAGCCGCTCGCAGCAGCGGGTATCACCTGCACTCCGGTCGACAAGCTCGCCGGGGTCGGCCTGTATCGATGTGGCGCATGACCGCCCGCGAGACGGTCGCCGACGAGGTACCCGCCGGCGGACGCTTCGGCCCCCTGGCCCGCCAGTTTCTGAAGTACTTCGGCGTCGCCGCCATCGGCCTCGTCGTCGACTTCGGCCTGCTCGTGCTGCTGACCAGCGGTTTCGGATTGAACCCGGTGCTCGGCGCGACCGTGGGATTCATCGGGGGGCTGACCGTGACGTACTTCCTCAGCGAACGTTATGTGTTCAGCTCACCGAAGATCACCCATGCCGGTCTGCGCTTTCTGATCTTCGCGGCGATCGGCCTGGTGGGGCTCGGCCTCGTCGACGGCATCGTCTGGTTGCTCACCGAGCAGCTCGGCGTGTTCTACGTGTTCTCGAAGATCGTCGCGACAGCGGTGGTCTACGTGTGGAACTTCTTCGCCCGCCGCACGATGTACCACTCCTGACGGCGTCGCAGCACGACGCCCGCCGCAGACGCCCGCCGCTACAGAACGTCGGCGTAGTGACGCCGTGCGACCCCGACCGCGCGCCGAACGCGATCGGCGGCCTCGCCGGGTGCACCGGGTCGCATCTCGATCGAGACGACGTTGCGGTAGTCGATCGCCGCGAGGGCTCGGGCGGCCCTGTCGTGGTCGACCTCGGTCTCTTCGATCTCGCCGAGCTGCGGAGCGCTGACGTGGAAGTGACTGATGTGCGGGTTGCCGGTGATCGCCGTGTAGGAGTCGTCACCGGCGAGGGTCATCCCCGCGACATCCAGGTGCAGTCCGAAGCCCTGGTTGGCCACCCGGGCCACCAGGGCTGATCCCTGCTGGGCCGTGTACACATAGTTGCAGTCGTACGCCGTCGGGTTCGGCTCGAGCAGGAGCTGCGTGCCGCTGGCTGCGGCGATCTCGCCCAGCAGGCCGAAGAAGTCGGCGGCGATGTCGTCGGCTTCTGCGTCGCTCATGCCGGGTGGCACCCGCCTGTTCTTCGGGGACCCGAAGACGAGCACCGAGGCGCCCATGCGTGCGGCGAGGTCGATGAATCCGGCCAGATGATTCTGGGTCGCTCGGCGAACATCCGAGTCATCGAACACCGTGAGCTCGGGCCGGCCGAACAGCATCGACTGGAAGGCGACGACAGAGACGCCGTGGTCGGCCCAGAACGACAGGTAGTCGGCCACCTGCTCGTCTGAGGCCGCGAGCGGGTCGGCGAACACCTTGGTCGGGGCGATCTCGACCGCCGACACCGACAGGTCGGCCAGCGCCTGCGCGACAGCAGCTTCTTCGTCTGCGGGCCACGCGATGTTCGATACGGCCAGCGTCATACGGTCGCCCGCTGCGACGAGACGAACGAACGCAGCTCGGCCAGAACCTCGTCGGCGCTGTACAGGTAGCCGTTCTGCCCGCCGAACTCGTCGGCGTACAGACTGCGAAAATCGTAGCTGCCCGCAACAGAACCGGGCGGCTCGTTGTCGAACTCGAAACCGAAGGCTTCGCGCGCCACCACTCCGGTCGACACCGGTTCGGTGGCGAAGTTCACCAGCCGCAGCCCGGCCGCCCGCGCCGTCTCGATGTCGGCCCAGAGGCGGCCGAGGTTGTAGTACTGAAAGGTGCCCCGATGGTCGATCTTGTCGGTGTTGTTGTCATGCAGCAGGTCGAAGATGACATTCTTCTTGATTCCGGCTCCGAACAGGGCCGGCAGGCGAACGACCAGAACGCTCTCGAAGTGGTCTGCGGCAAACCGTTCGAGCTCGGCACGGTGCAGCCCGTACGCGTGCAGGCCGGGCGCCGGTACCGGGGTCGACTCGTCGACACCGACGGGCGATGCGTACACGTCGACCGTCGAGATCAACACGAGCTGGTTGGCCCTGAACGAACGCAGGGTGTTCTTCAGGCTCTCGATGTGCACGCGATCGGTCTGCGGGTCTTGGTTGATGCGCCACTTCTCTGCTCGCGCGGCCGAGAACACGACCGTGTCGAACTCCCTGCCCTCGATCTTCGCCACGTTCGCCGAGTTGAACAGGCCGGCGAAGGGATGCTGCGCCGCGAGGTTCGAGCCGACGAATCCGGTGTGGCCCACCAGCGCATCACCATGGCTCGATCGTGCGGTGTTCACTTCTGCGTCTCCTGCTGGTATCGATATCTGCCGGTCACCGCGTTGAACAACACCTTCAGCACGTGCGCGTTGCCTTTCAGGGGGCTGATCTTCGTCGGCACCTTGCCGTGCGCCGGATAGGTGCGACTCACCGGTGTCTCGATCGTGCGAAAGCGCTCGAGGCGTGAACTCTCGAGGGCGAGGTGGTAGTGCAGCTCGTACGTGACGAAGACGTCTCGAAACACGGCAACCTCGTCGTCGGCGAGCAGCCGGCGACTGTACGCGCGAAACCCGTTCGTCGTGTCGGTGTGCCGGGTGCGGGCCGCCACGCTGATGGCCGGAGCGTGCAGCAGGCGAACCGAGACCAGCCGTACGAGGGGGGTGTTCACGGCCTTGCCACCCGCGATGAACCGGGAGCCCTGGATGTGGTCGTACCCGGCGTCGAGCAGCGCGATGAAGTCGGGAATGGCGTCGACTCCGTCTTTGCCGTTTCCGTCGATGACGACGACGCCCTCGTAGCCCTCGTCGAGCGCCCACGCGAATGCGACGCGCATCTGGGCGCTGAGCTTGCCGGCGCCCGTCTTGGTGAGCAGCGCGCGCACGCGATTCTCGCGGAGGTAGGCGAGGTCGAGGCTGCCGTCGGTGCTGCCGCCGTCGGCGATCACGATGTCGATCTGGTCGGCGAGGGGCGCCATCCGGGCGAGCTGGGCCCGCACCTTCTCGCCCTCGTTGATGACGAACACGACGACGCAGTACTTCGTGCGCTTCGGCGCCAGCACGTCGGTGCGCGAGGCCGGTACGTCGTGCGGTGTTGCTGTTGTGATGGTCACTCGGGGCTCTCAGCTGCTCAAGTTGCGTCGGTCGAGGTCGGCGATGAGGGTGTCGCTCTCCATCTCCTCCATGATGAAGTACACCGGTTCGCGCCGG
Organism: Subtercola sp. YIM 133946; assembly: GCF_036553535.1. Taxonomy (NCBI): domain Bacteria; kingdom Bacillati; phylum Actinomycetota; class Actinomycetes; order Micrococcales; family Microbacteriaceae; genus Subtercola; species Subtercola sp. YIM 133946. The sequence continues at coordinate 11,963 of NZ_JAZHPE010000046.1, read as the reverse complement.
GTCTCAGCGAGCACGCGGCCGATGTACTCCGCCTGCACGGCGAGGATGATCGAGAAGATGAAGAACGTGGCCGACAGCTGCAGCGAGGTCGTCGTCCACCCTGCGACCACATCAGTGCTCACGAGTCTCAGAATCACCACGTAGAACGCGTACAGCAGGTTGGCCACACCGGTGAGAACGCCGATCAGGGTCACGAACCGGAGCGGATGCGCCGAGTAACTGGTGATCATCTCCAGGCCCTTGATGACGTCGTTGCGCAGCGATCTCACGCGATGCGACGAGTCGAGGGGAATGTATTCGTAGTCGGTGAGGCGGTATCCGATGTGGCGGATGAGGTGCCGCAGGTAGCGCAGGCTCCGCGACGCATTGGCGAGAGAGTTCATGGCCCGGCGTGTCAGACAGGCGAGGTAGGTGGCCTGGGGCGCGATGTCGACGTGCAGGTAACGGCGGTTGTAACCGTAGAACGCGCGTCGGCCGAGCTTTCGAACGCCCGATCCGCCGATGGGGGTCAGGCTGATGCCCTGGATGACGTCGTTGCCCTTCATGGCCAGGTCGACGAGGTCGGGAACGACGCCCACCGGGTCGAGCTCGGGCGTCAGATTGACCACGTAGTCGCCGATCGCCGACTCGAGCCCCGCGAAGATCGCCGTATCGACCGAGAATTTGCGCGAGAGCCGCAGCACCCGCACGCACGGCAGCACGCGCAGAAGGTCGCGGATGTCGGGAATCTGATCGGGGCTGATGCCGTTGATCACCGCGACCAACTCGTAGTTCGTGTAGTTGTCGCTGAGCACCTGGTGCATATCGGTGATGAACTCGGTGGCCCGCGAGACGTTCTCGTCGAGCACGGCGACGACCGACACGAAGGCGTCGACCTTGCCGGTGGTGGGCTTAACGATGGGCACGGGTGAGCTCCAATTCGGCCAGCACATCGTAGATGTTGTCGAGTTTGCCGCCCATGATGCACGTGTAGTTCTCGATGCCGTGGTCGGGTCGGTACAGGATGGGCCGCGAGTCGTCGATGTCGCTCTTCGCCAGCACGGTCTTCACCTCGCGAATGGAACCGACCTGTTTCATGGCAGTGAGCGATGGCACGTAGCGCAAGACGTCTGCGCGCATTCCGGCATAGCCCGAGCGGCCGTCGCCGACGCTCATGACGCTCTGCGGATCGAACTCGTTCTGCCCTTCGCCCTCTCTCCAGCGGTAGCGCGGCGTGAAACGCACGTGCGAGAGCGTGTGCACCTTGCGGCTCGGAAACGGCATGAGCGAGAAGAACGGTCCGTCCATGACGGTCAGGCCGATGCCCTGCAGCTCAGACGGCAGTTCGACCAAGGCCATCTCGCTGATCTCGTGCTGCAGCGAGACCTGGTCGAGGTGGGATGACCGGTGCAGCACGTTGATGCGCGAATAGGTCGCACTCACCACCCGATCTGCCGCGTAGTCTCCGCTCGAGGCAGACACGCCGACCCGGCCGCCGGGAAGACCGGTGACGGTGTCGACCTCGTCGCCGAGGCCCACCTCGATACCACCCACCCGCTCGACCCTCTGCATGACGATCTCCCGCAGAATGCGCGCATCGAACGCCGGTTCGCGCACGACGTAGCTGCGTTCGATGCGGCCCGAATGGAACAGCTCGGCCACTTCTTTGGGCGCCGGGCCCCAGTAGGCGCCGACCCGATCGCAGAACAGCTCGAACTGTCGGGCATTCACCTTCGACAGAATGCGCGCGATGGCGTAGTAGTGGTCGAAGTTGTCGACGATGGCGTCGCTGTACTCGGCGACGAACGACGGAAAGTTCACGCGCGAGCGATAGGCCGTGAGGATGCTGCGGGGGTAGTGATACCCGTTGTGAACGCGGGCCTGGTTGACGAAGCTCGCTCGGTTCATCACCTCGGGCTCCCTCTCGAAGACGCGCACGTGCTTCACGCCGAGACTCTCGCGCAGAAAGAGCGCGACGCGCAGGCCATAGAAGCCGCCGCCGATCACGGCGGCGCCGATGTCTGTTCTACCGCCGACGGCGGGCGCTATCGGCATCACGCGTTCACGGTAACACGGGCCTCACGCTGTGTTCTCGCCCCACTACTAGGGGCAGTCGAGGGCGCCCGCGGCCGGCTCGGTGCCCCCGTTCATCGGCACCCCACTTCGGGGATGCCCCGTACTGGGTGATGCATTCCGCGACAGATCGACGTTACTTTTAGTACGCAACCTGAACTGCGGAGCTGTTCCGGTCACCTACGTTCCTAGCCACGGTGAACCGGAGCAGCCGCTCAGAAGACGTGCCCCCGGTGGCCGGGCGTGAGACGTTCGACCCCTGTTTAAGGGTAGGGCCTTTTCGATGAATCGCGGTTAGCGTGAGGGCGTCGGATTGGAATCCCTGTGCAGAAAATCAAGCTGAAATACGAAGGCATCCAGGCCTTACGCTTCGGCGCCGCCATTCTGGTGGTGATCACGCACTCGACGCTCTACGCGCAGGATCGACTCGATCCGTCGATCGATGTCTGGCACTTCGGCGAGGTCGGGGTCGACCTCTTCTTCATCATCAGCGGTTTCGTGATGATGATCTCGACGCGCTCCATCGACGGCAGCCCAGACGGGTGGAAGTACTTCGGTATGCGTCGTCTCGTGCGCATCGTGCCGATGTACTGGATCGCGACGACGGTGAAACTCCTGACGCTGGTCGCGATACCAGGGCTGGTGCTGCACGCGGTGCTGAATCCGGCCAACGCGGTGCTCTCCTACTTCTTCCTGCCCAGTCGCAACATCGACGGGTCGGTCGAACCGTTGCTCGGGGTCGGCTGGACACTCGTCTTCGAGATGGCCTTCTACGCGGTGTTCACGCTCGCACTGCTGTTCCGAGCCAACGTGCTGTACTTCTGCGGCATCGTTCTCGGCGCTCTCGCGATCGCCAGCATCTGGCGCCCCGACGGGGAGTGGCCGGTACCGACCTTCTATCTCAACCCGATCGTGCTCTACTTCCTCGTCGGCATGATCATCGGCAAGTGGACGGGTGACAGGAAGCACCGCGAGGCCATCACCTGGCTTCTCGGTGTGATCGCGCTCTGGGCCGCCATCAGCGTCGGCTCGAGTCTCGTCGACGGAACCGCGTGGCAGCCGGCCAGCCTGATCAGGAACGCCAGCTGCACGGCCGTCGTCGTCGCCATCGTGTTGATCGAACCGTTGACCGGCCGGTTCATTCCACGCCCCGTGACCTACATGGGCGACGCCTCGTACTCGCTCTACCTCTTCCACCCCCTGCTGGCGCCGATCGTACCGGCCGTTCTGGCGGGCATCGGCCTGCGCAGTGTGGGCCTGTCGATCGCGCTGAGCATCGTGGGAACGATCATCGCGGCGGCACTGATCTACCGCTTCGTCGAGAGCCCGCTCACGGCCTGGCTGCAGAGACGACTGCCGTACATCAAGAGAAAACCGGCGGCCACCGTCGAGGTGCCGGCCACCAGCGCGCAGCTCAGCTGAGCTGGGGCGACGCTCGAACGACGCCGCCCGCGTCAGCCGGCGAGCGGATGCCCGGTGCGAATCGATCGCAGGGTGAGTGCGGTGGCGACCGCCGCCTCAGCGGCCTCGGCACCCTTGTCTTCGCGCGAGCCGGGGAGTCCGGCGCGGTCGAGGCCCTGCGCCTCATCGTCGAGGGTCAGAACGCCGAACCCGACCGGTTTGCCGGTCAGAACGCTGACCTGGGTCAGGCCGCTGGTTGCGGCATCCGACACGTATTCGAAGTGCGGGGTGCCACCACGGATGATCACGCCGAGGGCGACCACGGCATCCGCCCCGGCCTCGAGGGCCGCGCGGCTGACGACGGGCAGCTCGAAGCTGCCGGGCACGCGGAGCTCGGTGACGTCGACGTGGGCCGCCGCGAGCGTGCGATGGGCGCCGGCGAGCAGGCCGTTCGTGATCTCGTCGTGCCAGCGACCGGCGACGATCGTGACCTTCAGGCCGGTGCCGTCGAGGGGGGTGGTGGAGGTGGGGGTTCCGGCGCCGCTCATGGGGTGGGGGCCTTTCTTCGGGTGGTCGGGATGATCGGGGTGATGGGGCTGGCGTCAGACGCGGGGATCGGGCCGGGTCAGCTCACCCGAGCCGGAAAGAAGTGCCCCATGCGGTCGCGTTTCGCGTCGAGGTACGAGGTGTTGGCCTCGCCCTCGCCGACGATGAGCGGCTCACGGGTCGAAACCTCGATGCCGTGCTCTTCGAGCTGCCGCACCTTGTCGGGGTTGTTGGTCAGCAGCCGCACCGAGGCGACGTCGAGGTCGTGCAGAATCGCGGCCGCGGCGCCGTAGTCGCGCGAGTCGACGGCGAACCCGAGGGCGACGTTGGCGTCGAGGGTGTCGAGCCCGTCTTCCTGCAGACGGTAGGCGCGCAGCTTGTTGATGAGACCGATGCCGCGCCCCTCCTGGCCGCGCAGGTAGATCACCACTCCGCCGCGTTCGGCGATGAGGTCGAGCGAGGCGTCGAGCTGTGGGCCGCACTCGCACTTCAGCGAACCGAAGGCCTCGCCCGTCAGGCACTCCGAGTGCACCCGCACCAGGGCGTTCTCGTGGCTGGGCTCGCCGGCGATGATGGCGAGGTGGTCGGCCCCGGTGATGAGGTCGTGGTAGGCCCTGAACCGGAACGGGCCGTGGATGGTCGGCACTTCGGTCTCGACTTCGAACCGCACCCGGTCGAGGTCGGTCGTGGCTGCGGACGCCGGGGGGGTGTGCGAATCCCGTGCGGTCGAGGTGGCGTCGCGGGTGGCGGTCGTCGACGAACCCGAACCGGCGCTCGAACCGGCGCCCGAACCGGAGCCCGAGCCAGAACCTGAACCGGAGCCCGAGCCAGAACCGTCAGCGTCAGCCGCCGCGGCGTCGTGCGCATCGAGCCACTCGACCAGGGCCGCGATCGTGGTGACCGGCAGACCCTCCCTCTCGCCGAGGGTGATGAGGCCGGGCATCCGCGCCATCGACCCGTCGTCGGCCACGATCTCGCCGATGACGCCCACGGGGGTGAGCCCCGCCAGCTTCAACAGGTCGACGGTGGCCTCGGTGTGGCCGGCACGCTGCCGAACGCCGCCGTCGACGGCCACGACGGGCAGCACGTGCCCGGGCCGGATGAAGCTCGCCGGTGTCGAGGCCGGGTCGGCCAGGGCGCGCAGGGTGACCGCGCGATCGGCGGCGCTGATGCCGGTGGTGACGCCCGACGAGGCATCGACGGTGATCGTGTAGGCGGTGCGCAGGCTGTCTTCGTTGCGCACGACCATGGGCGGCAGCTCGAGGGCGGCCGCCCGCGCCGGGGTCATCGGGGCGCAGAGAAACCCGGAGGTGTGGCGCACCATCCAGGCGATCCATTCTGGGCCGGCCAGCTCGGCCGCCAGAATGGCGTCGCCCTCGTTCTCGCGGTGCTCGTCGTCGGCGACGATGACCGGCTTGCCGGCGCGCAGGGCGGCCAGAACCTCGGGGATGCTCGACAATGCCATCAGTTGCTCCTCTGGCCGGATGCCCGAGCCGGATCGCCGGCGGGGGCGTCGGCGCCGGTCGCGCCGGTGAACGACAGCAGGCGCTGCACGTGCCGCGCCAGAATGTCGGTCTCGATGTTGACGACGTCACCCACGGCGAGGGTGCCGAGGGTGGTGGCTGCCAGGGTCTCGGGGATGAGCGACACCTCGAACCAGTGTCCGCCGCGCGCGCCGGTGAGGCTCACAGCAGCCCCGTCGCCGACTGCCTCCGTCTCGGGATGCCCGTGACCGCCGTCGACGTCAGAGACCGTCAGCGAGACCCCCGCCACCGCAATCGACCCCTGGTCGACCACGAGGGGGGCGAGTTCGTCGCTGAGGCTGAACCGCAGCACGCTCCACGCCTCACCCGGAGTCACCGAGAGCACCTCGCTGGTGCCGTCGACGTGCCCCTGCACGATGTGCCCGCCGATACGGTCGCCCACCAGGGCCGCCCGTTCGAGGTTGACCCGGTCGCCCGGCCGCAGCGCTCCGATGGTGCTCATGTCGAGGGTCTGCTGCATCACGTCGGCCGTGAACCCGGCCGTCGACTGCCCGACGACGGTGAGGCACACGCCGCTCACCGAGACGGAGTCGCCGTGCTTCGTGCCGTCGACCGCGAGCGGCGCATTCAGCGTCAGCCTGATCACGTCGGCGCTCTGTTCGAGGGCGACGACCTCGCCGATCTCTTCAATGATTCCGGTGAACAACAGGTTCTCCTTCGCTGGTCGGGAACGTGACGGTGGGGGCATGCGGCCGCAGCACGAGGCGCAGGTCGGTGCCGAGCAGGTCTGCCGAGACGAGGTCGAGCCGCCGGGCATCCGTCATCGAGGTGACGCCGAGGTCACCGATGGCGAGGCGGGGGCCGCCCAACAGCACCGGAGCCACGTACGCGACGATCTCGTCGGCCAGGCCCCGGGCGAGCAGGGCCCTCGCGAGCGTGGGGCCGCCCTCGACGAAGACCGAGCGCATGCCGCGGTCGAACAGGTCGGCGAGCACGAACTCGACGTCGCGCGTGCGGTACTCGAGGGCGGTCTGCGGATGCCCGGCGAGCCGTGACCCGGGGGCGATGCCCCGCTCGCCCACGACCACGGGTACCGGCTGGTGCCCGTACAGGCTCTGGTCGCCGGCCCGCGCCGTGAGACTCGGATCATCGGCCAGCACCGTACCGGTGGCGACCATGATCGCGTCGTTGAGGCTGCGCCGCAGGTGCACGTCGGCGCGGGCGGCGTCGCCCGTGATCCACTGGCTCGTGCCGTCGGCCGCGGCGGTGCGGCCGTCGAGGCTCGCCGCCCACTTCACCGTCACGTAGGGGCGCCGGGTGCGCATCGAGGTCAGCCACGGTCGGATGCTCTGCTCGACCTCGTACCGGAGCAGGCCCCTCTGCACGCCGACCCCGGCGGCCGCGAGCCGTGCGCCGCCGCCCGCCGAACGAGCTCCGGGGTCGTCGACGGCGAAGACGACCTCGGCCACTCCGGCCGCGATCAGCGCCTCGGAACAGGGGCCGGTCAGCCCGGTGTGGTTGCAGGGTTCGAGGGTGACGACGGCTGTGGCGCCTTGCGCGGCGCCGGCATTCTGCACCTTCGAGAGAGCGTCGACCTCGGCGTGGGCGGTGCCGGCGCCGCGATGCCAGCCCTCGGCGAGCACGCGGCCATCGGGCGCGAGCAGCACGCAGCCGACCTGGGGGTTGACGCCCCACGCCGGTCCACGCTGCGAGAGTTCGATCGCCCGGCGCATGGCGGCCCCGACCGGGCGCGCGGCAGCACCGTCAGAGCCGAGCATGTCGCTCGGGCTCGTGCCAGGTGCGGCGGTCATCCGGAATCCTCGTCGTCGACGAACTCCGGGAATGCGCGATGCGCTCGAATCGGGTTGCCAGAACGAACCCGAAACGTGTGCACCTCTCATCCGGACTACTGGCGGCGTCGAAACGCCGTCATGACCGTCGGTTCTGGAGTTTCACCAGATCAACCTCAGAGCCACCCACGGTGTGGGCCGCCCATCAGTTCGCGGACTATAACCGCCGGTTCGGATTCTCACCGACCCCGGAGCACGGTGCTAGTTTAGTACGCCGCCGCCCCTGCGGCGCGTCGCGCGTCATGATTCGCAACCTGGGGTGCTTGGCCGCCTTCGACGCTGCCCGCGCGCCAGTCGCTGGTCGAGTAGTCGCGCAGCGACGTATCGAGGCCGAGGTGGGGTCGGCCGGTGCCGACGGGTGGGTTGACCGGCGGTTTCGATACACCCTGCTACGCAGGGCTACTCAACCTGCGCCGCCACCGGCCACGTGACCGCGCGGGCGGCGGCGGGGTGCGGCCCGGCGGGCGGGCTACTTGACGGCGAGGGGCTGCGACTTGGGGATGCGGCCCAGGCGGGCGGCGATGCCCCAGGTGGTGACCTTCGAGAGGGCCTCGACGACGATGCCGGTGGTCATCTTGGAGTGGCCCTCGAGGCGCTCGACGAACGTGATCGGAAACTCGCGCACGACCCCGCCCGAGCGCTCGACGAGCCACGCCAGCTCGATCTGAAAGCAGTACCCGGCAGAGTCGAGCTTCGACAGGTCGAGCGCCCGCAGGGTGTCGGCGCTGAACCCGCGGTAGCCCGAGGTGATGTCGTGCAGCTTCGAGTTGAGCATGATGCGGGCGTAGGTCGTGCCCGAGCGGGAGATGAGCTTGCGGTACCAGGGCCAGTTCTCGGTCTTGCCGCCCGGAATCCAGCGCGCCCCGATACCCAGGTTCGCGCCGCCGTCGAGCAGCTTCAGCAGCCGGCCGAGCTCTTCGGGCTGGTGCGAGCCGTCGGCATCCATCTCGATGATGTAGTCGTAGCCGTTGTCGAGCGCCCAGCCGAAACCGGCCACGTAGGCGGTGCCGAGCCCGTTCTTCTCGGTGCGGTGCATGACTTGAACCCGGGAGTCTGCTGAGGCGATGCCGTCAGCTATGCGGCCCGTACCGTCGGGGGAGTTGTCGTCGACCACAAGAATGTGTACCCCGGAGTCGGAGACCAGAATGCGGTCGATGATCGCCGCCAGGGTCTCTTTCTCATTGTACGTGGGGATGACAATGACAGCTCCAGGCAATGGGCTACCTTTCTTTGGGACTGACCCAATATACGGTATGGGCTTCTAGTGTTGGTGTGTGAACGCCACCAACTGGTTCAAGGGTCGACGCATGAACGTGGCCGCCCTGTCACCCGACCGCTACGCCAAGCTGATTCTGTCGAGCTCGCGCATTCCGTTCCTGCAGGTCGTGAAGACCAGTGTCGCCGCGATTCTCGCCTGGGTGGTCTGCGTGCTGCTGCTTCAGGGGCTGACTCCGCTGTTCGCGGTGATCGCCGCCATTCTGGTGGTGCAGCCCAGCGTGACGCAATCGGTGGGCAAGGCGCTCGAGCGGTGCGTCGGCGTCATCATCGGCGTGATTCTGGCGTACTTCATCGGAATCACCGTGGGTCAGTCGTCGTGGGCCATTCTGCTCGCGGTGGTCGTCGCCCTGCTGCTGGGCTGGGCCCTGCGGCTCGGGGTGACCTCGTCGATCCAGATTCCGATCAGTGCGATGCTCGTGCTGGCCCTCGGTTCGACCACGCCGGGGTACGCCATCGACCGCATCATCGAGACCGTCATCGGCGCCCTCATCGGCGTTGCTGTGAACCTGCTGATCGTTCCCCCTGTGGCTCTTCAGCCGGTGCACGAAGCGGTCGCCGATCTCGGCAACGAGGTGGCGAACATGCTCGACACGATGTCGCGGATGCTCAGCAAGCCGTCGAGCTCGAACGACCGCACCGCCATGCTCGTCGAGGCGCGGCTGCTGACCCCGATGCGCGCAAAGGCTGCAGCGGCCCTCGCGAACGGCGAGGAGAGCCTGAAGTACAACCCGCGGCGATCGGGCCACCGCGACCTGCTCGAGCGCGACGGTCAGCTGCTGGCGATGCTCACGATCCTGGTGACGCGGGTCACCGGAATGGCGCGCGGCGTCGTCGACCACTACGACGGCGACCTGCTCGACGAGCCGATCGTGGCAGAGATCGCGTCGGAGATGGCCCGCGCTGCGCACGACCTGAGACTGGTCATCCTGAACGCCGACCTGCCGGGCACCGAGCCCGAACCGGTGACCGACGAACTGCCGGCGCTGACCGCCCCTCTCGCGGTCGCCGTGCCACGGTCGCAGCACTGGGTGCTGCTCGGCTTTCTGCTCGAAGACCTGCGGCGCATCCACGAAGAGCTCGTCACGGCCACCGAGGGGTCGCGCGCGATGTGACGTCGCTCAGTCGGTGCGGTTGCCGAACGCCTTCAGGTGCGCCTTCGTCAGCTCTTCCATCTGCTCGTCGGTCAGTTCGTCGATCTGCTTCGCCTCGGTGCGGTCGTGCTTCGACCACCGGATGAACAGCAGAATCAGAATCGGAATGTCGGCGATCTCGGCGATGAACCACAGCAGGTCGCCCGACAGCTGCTGGTCGCGCAGCGGGCTCGGAAACCACAGGGGTACCGCCGTGGTGATCGGCCCGGCGTGGTCGAGGATCGAGTCGTTCAACCGCAACAGGATGCCCGGAATGGCGTCGATCACCAGCTCGACGAACGCGAGCATGAACTCGGCCGCGATGAACAGGCTGGTGCGCACCACCACGAGCTCGGTGAGGGGCAGCACCATGAAGAGTCCGACGGCGGGGATGATGAGCCCGATGGCGTCTTGCGCCACGGGCGACTCGCGCAGCGTGCCGGCGATCGGTGTCAGAAAGACCGAGAACGCGACGAGTGCGAAGACGGGCCCGAACACCGCGTTGCCCATGATGCCGACCAGTTTCGAGTCGAGAAACCAGTTCAGCGCACTCAGCGGTCGCCCGGTCAGCGCGGCCCGTGCCAGCTCGACCGGCTTGCCCGTGGCGAGCAGGGCCGGCACGGCGAAGAGCAGCAGCGCGATGCGGGTGGTGAAAGCGAACCGCAGCTCTTCGCTGTAGGTGCCGAGAAAGCCGAACTCGATGAACGCGTACGAGCCCAGGCCGAGCACGTAGAAACCGAGGGTGGGCTTGATGCGCCACTGGCCGCCGTGCCGCCTGACGGCGAGGATGCCCGCGAGGTACAGCACCGCCGCGATGACGATGGCGACGACCCCCACCGCGTCGGGCTGCCACGTGGTCAGGAACGTGAGAATGTCAGGCGTGGGGGTCGCTCCTCGGTGGGGTGCGGGTGTATCTCGTCACTCCATTATGCGCTGCCTCGCTGGTTGCGTAGCCGCGCGTAGCGAGGCGTATCGAAACCGGCACCCTGAGGCGGGCGGTTTCGATACGCGCTTCGCGCTACTCAACCAGCGGCGGCTGGGCCTGCAGAATCAGACGAGGTGCACACGGCGGCGGGGGAGGAAGCCGACGCGGTCGTAGACCGTGGCGAGGGTGCCGTCGGCGACCTCGTTGGCGCGGTCGGCCGCGGTGCCGAGAATGCGGTCGAGCTCGGCCGGATCGCCGAGCAGCTCGAGTGCCCGCGTGCGGATCGGCGCGACGGTGTCGATGACCACCGTTGCCAGCGCCTTCTTGAAGTCGCCGTAGCCGCGGCCCGCGAACTCCGCCTCGAGTGACACGATCGACTGTCCCGACAGCACCGAGAAGATGGTCAGCAGGTTCGAGATGCCGGGTTTCGTGGCGGGGTCGAACACCACGCCGCCGTCGGCGTCGGTCACTGCGCGCATGATCTTCTTCTGCGTGACAGCCGGCTCGTCGAGCATCCAGATCACGCCGGCGTGCGACTCGGCCGACTTCGACATCTTCGACGACGGGTTCTGCAGGTCGAAGATCTTCGCGGTGGCCTTCAGGATGTACGGCTCGGGCACCACGAACGTGTCGCCGAAGCGGCTGTTGAACCGGGTGGCGAGGTCACGGGTCAGCTCGACGTGCTGGCGCTGGTCTTCACCCACCGGAACCTCTTCGGCCTGGTACAGCAGAATGTCGCCGGCCTGCAGGATGGGATAGGTGAAGAGGCCCACCGACGCGGCATCCGACCCCTGCTTGGCGGCCTTGTCTTTGAACTGCGTCATGCGGCTCGCCTCGCCGAAGCCGGTGATGCAGTTCAGCACCCAGGCGAGCTGGGCGTGTGCGGGCACCTGCGACTGCACGAAGAGTGTCGACTCGGCCGGGTCGATGCCCGCGGCGATGTACTGCGCAACGGTGCGGCGGGTATTGTCGCGCAGCTCGGCGGGGTCTTGCGGAACCGTGATGGCGTGCAGGTCGGCGAGCATGTAGAACGCCTCGTGGCTCGACTGCAGCTGCTTCCAGCTGAGCAGGGCGCCCACGTAGTTGCCGAGGTGCAGCGATTCGGCCGACGGCTGCATGCCCGAGAGCAGGCGGGGTTTGCTTGTCATGATCGAGATCCTAGGGTTTTTCGTTCGCCGGTCGAGTAGCTGCGAAGCATCGTATCGAAACCGAGGTGCGGGAGGTGGGTGGGTAGGGGTGCCGGTCTCGATACGCGCTTCGCGCTACTCGACCAGCGTGGGTCTCGATACGCGCTTCG
>NZ_JAZHPE010000045.1:0-375197 GCF_036553535.1 Subtercola sp. YIM 133946 | reverse complement strand
GCAGGCGCAAGCCGAGACGCAGGCACAAGCGCAGGCGCAGGCGCAAGCCGAGACGCAGGCACAGGCACAAGCCGAGGCGCAGGCCGCCGCCGCCGCCACACGCGAGCAGCACACACCCTCCGAGCTGAACCCCACACACCCCACCCCCGCCGGCGCGGCCACCGCGCATTCGAAGGATCACGCATGAGAATCCTGACGCTCGTCAGAACCGAGCTGCGTCGCCTGACCGCGACCAGTCTCGCCCGCCTCGCCCTCGTCGCCCTGATGCTGGTGCCCGTCATCTACGCCGGGCTCTACCTCTGGGCCAACAGCGACCCGTACGGCAATGTGAAGAACATTCCCGTGGCACTCGTGGTCGAAGACACCGGCGCGACCGTGAACGGCCAGTCGGTGAACTACGGCCGGCAGGTGCACGACCAGCTGATGGCAGACGGCGGCGTCAAATGGATCGACGCGACCGCCGACCAGGCCGCCTCGGGCATCACCGACGGAACGTACGATTTCACCCTGACGCTCGGCCCCGACTTCTCCACCATGCTGGCCTCGTCGGGCACGGCGACGCCCGAGCAGGCCGTGGTTCAGCTGACCACCAACGACACGAACAGCTTTCTGGCCAGCACCATCGCGGCCACCGTGGCCGAGAAGGTACGACTGAGCATCTCGCAGCAGGTCGGCGAGGCCGCGGCGCTGCAGTTCTTGAACGGGTTCGCGACCATCCACGCCAACCTCAGCACGGCCGTCGACGGAGCGAACCAGCTCGCCGACGGCACCGCTCAGGCACAGGCCGGGGCATCGAGCCTGGCCAGCGGTGCCGCTCAGGCGAACTCGGGTGCCGCCGACCTGGCCTCGGGTGCCGCCACGGCTGCCAGTGGGGCATCCACTCTCTCTGACGGGGCCGCACAGACGAACACGGGCGCCCAGCAACTCGCCGACGGCCTCGACACCCTGGCCGACCAGTCGTCGGGGCTGCCGAACCAAGCCGATCAACTGAACGATGGCGCGCAGAAGGTGGCTGCCGGCAACGCCGAGCTCGCGACGCAGGCCTCGAAACTGGCCGCCACCACGGCCGCCGCCGCAGCCCAGGTGCCAACGGTTCGAGCCGACATCGTCGACACCCTGAAGAAGAGCGACCTGACGGCCGACCAGCAGGCCGCGATTCTGGCCCAGCTCGACCAGATCGGCGGTGCCGTCACCCAGGGCAACACCGCGGTGCAGACCCTGAACGGCCAGGTCTCGGCGCTGTCGTCCGGCGCAGTGCAGGTCGCCGCCGGCACCCAGACCCTCGCCACCCAGGCTCCGCAGCTGGTGGCCGGCATCGCCTCGGCCGACAGCGGAGCGCAGCAGGTCGCGAACGGTACGCAGCAGGTGGCCGATGGCGCATCCGACCTGGCCAGCGGAACGCAGCAGCTCGCCGACGGGGCGGCCACACTGAAGACCGGCACCCAGCAGCTCGCCGACGGCAGCGCGACGCTCGCCACCGGCGCCACGAGCCTCAACGCGGGAGCCGACCAGCTGCGTGACGGGCTGACCTCGGGTGTCGCGCAGATTCCGAACTACACGGGCGACCAGGCGCAGGCCGCGGCAGCCGTCATCGCGACCCCGGCGCGCGTCGACACCGACACCGTGACCAAGGCCACGACCTACGGGGCCGGCATGGCGCCGTTCTTCATCAGCCTCGCGGCCTGGATCGGCATCTACGCACTCTTCCTGATCATCAAGCCCCTCTCCCGGCGGGCGCTCACCGCGATGAAGGCGCCGCTCAAGGTCGCCCTCGCCGGCTGGCTCGCCCCCGCCCTGCTCGGCGCGCTGCAGATGGTGGTCGTCTACCTCGTCGTCACGCTGGCGCTCGGCTTCGGTGTGGCGAACGCGCCCGGGATGCTCGCCTTCATGATTCTCACCTCGGTGACGTTCGCGGCGATCATCCTGGCGCTGAACGTGTGGCTCGGCAGCGTCGGACAGTTCATCGGGCTCGTGCTCATGGTCGTGCAACTCGTGACGGCGGGCGGCACGTTCCCGTGGCAGACCCTGCCCGGGCCGCTGGCGGCACTGCACCACGCGCTGCCGATGAGTTACGCGGTCGACGGCATGCGGCAGCTGATGTACGGAGGCGACATGCTGCTGGCGCTGAACGACGCCGGGGTGCTGGCGATCTGGCTGCTGGGCGCCGGGGCGTTCACGTACTTCCTCGCCTCGCGCACCACTCGAGCCCGCACCCTGCGCGACCTGCGTCCCTCGCTCATCGGCTGACCGTCGCCCCTGCCTCGGATGGATCACGAAAACCGTCCAGAATCGGGCGCGGAAGGGCGGAAATCGTGATCCACCTGGTGCCGCTGGGGGCGGGGGGCGGGGGGGCGGGGCGGGGGGGCGCGGGCGGGGGCGGCTACTGCACGGTGAGCTGGATGGTGTGCAGGCCCGTCGAGCCGTTCGGCGCCGGTGGGGCCTGGTCGGTCGTCTGGGTGTAACCCGACGCGTCGGTGGCGCGAACCGCGATCACGTGGTCGCCTGCCGTGGCCTGCCACGGCAGCATCCACTGGCGCCAGGTGTCGGCCGAGATGGCGTCGGCGAGGGTCGCCTCGACCCAGTCGCCATTGTCGACCTGCACCTCGACCTTTGCGATGCCGGTGTGCTGCGCCCAGGCCACGCCCGCGATCGGAATCGTTCCGGCGGCGAGCCCCGACGCATTGCGCGGGGTGTCGATGCGAGACGAGGTCTTGATGGGGCCGAGGGCGCTCCAGCCCCGAGGCGTCCAGTAGCCCATGTCTTGAGCGAACGTGGTGACCTTCATCTCGACGACCCACTTCGTGGCCGAGACGTAGCCGTAGAGGCCGGGTACGACCATGCGGGCCGGAAAGCCGTGTTCGATCGGCAGCGGGGCACCGTTCATACCCACCGCCAGCAGCGACTGCCGGTTCGCGTCTTGCAGTACCTCGAGGGGCGAGCCCGCCGTGAACCCGTCTGAGCTCTTCGAGAGCACCATGTCGGCGCCGGCCGTCGGCTTCGCACGGGCCAGCAGGTCGCGAATGGGGTAGCCGAGCCAGGTCGCGTTGCCGATCAGGTCGCCGCCGACCTCGTTCGAGACGCAGGTGAGCGTGACCGTGTCTTCGATGAGGGGCAGCGCGAGCAGATCGGCGAACGAGATCGTCACCTCGTTCTCGACCATGCCGTAGATGCGCAGGCTCCACGTGTCGGGGTTCAGTTGCGGTACCTGCAGCGCCGTATCGATGCGGTAGAAGTCGGCGGCCGGCGTGATGACGGGGCTGAGATTGGTGATGCCGAGCTCCGCGCCCGGTGGGATGGCCGGGGCCGGCGTCGAGGGCGCCGGAAGCACCAGAGCGTTTCGGGCGTTGAGCACGGCAGTGGCCGTGGCGTTCATCAGCCGCGAGCCGACCCCGACCACGGCAGACGCCGCCGCCGCGACGATCATGAAGGTGAGGAACTGGCGACGCTCGTAGGCCGCGGGGCCGGTGCGCACGGGTTGTGCAGCGGTGTCGACATGCGCGATCTCGGCCGCGACGGGCGTGCTGACTCCGCTCGCGATGACGGCGGCGGCCGCCTCGGCGCGTTTGCGCACCCCCGCTTCACGGGTGGTCCAGCGCTTCAGCCGCTGCTGCAGGGCCCGCAGTACGAACACCCCGACGAGCATGCCGATCACCGTCGGGATCGCCGAGAATCCGGATGCCCCCTCCCGCGTCGTGACAGCGACCACCGCAATGGCGCTGAACACCACCAGCACCACGATGCCCCAGGGCGACCGGTAGTACTCGAGCAGGCCGGCGGCGCAGGCGCCCGCCACCACCACGATGCCCAGCAGCGTCAGCAGCGCGGCCTTGTCGCCCGTGCCGAACAGCGAGATCATCAGGTCTTTGACCCCAGGCGGAGCGAGGTCGATGGCGAGCGAGCCGACCGCGAAGAGCGGGCTGGCCGACGCCGAGAGAAAGACCGCGACGAGTTCGGCTGACGCCAGAACCGTTGCGGCAGCGACCACACCCGTCAGGGCCGCCCACACGTTGCGTCGCATGACTCCACATTAGGCGCGCCAGGCTGACGCCTGCCTGTGACCGGTGCCGCCGACCGGAATCGATTCACGGATTCGGGTGGGTGCGCCCGCTTGACACTGTTCGAAACCCGCGAATCGATCGCGGGGCATCCGGCTACGGAGCGGGCCAGATGAGGTCGGTGCCGGCGTAGATCGCCGAGACGAAGGAGGGGTCGGTCGCCGTGGTGAGGTCGGGGGCCGCCGGAAGCACTGCGCTCGTCACGAGAAACTGCGCCTCCTTCGCCAGCAGGTCGGCGTTCAGCGACCCCACCGGAGTTCCGGCCGGCTGTGAGCTCGTCACGAGCCCGCTCTCGGTCTGCCAGACCTGCAGGTTGTGGTCGCTGTCATAGCCAGCACCCGAGAGGTCGGCGGCGATTGCCACACACTCGGTCGCGTTCGTGAGGCAGTAGTCGTAGGCGTGAAAGGATGCCCGCAAGAAGTCCTCGGTCGCCGTGGGGTTCGCGGCGATGAACGCCGGGTTGGCCGCGACCGTGCCGAAGGTGCCGGGGATTCCGTAGTCTTCGGGGTTCCACTGCGTGACATCGGTACCGTCGGCCTTGAGCGTCAGGGGCTCGTTCGACTTGTATCCGGTGAGCGACTCCACCTGACCACGCGGCAGGATGGTCGGGTCATAGCCAACGACCACCTGGGTGATGCTCGACAGATCGACGCCGGCATCCACCAGCATCGTCTGGATCTCGGGCGGCAGCTGGCCCTTCTGGCCCAGAGTGGTGCCGTCGAGCTGTTTCAGGTCGGTGATGCTCGGCATCGTCATCAGCGTGGCGATCGGCACCTGGCCATACGTCGCGATGCCCGTGACATCGACCCCGTTGGCCTGCGAGCGCAGCAGGTCGGCGTCGCCGCCCAGGTCGGTGAAGGTGGCCGTGCCGGCTGCGACGAGCTGCGCGTTGGCGGCGGTGTCTCCGGTGCCGGGCTGAATGCGAACGTCGAGGCACAGCGCATCGAAGTAGCCGAGCTGCTTGGCCGCCAGCACGTCGAGAATGCTCGCCGACGCCTGGTACTGGTACCCGGTGATGTAGTCGATGGCGCCGGCGGCCTTGTTCTGAGCGCACCGGTCGGCCGAGATCGCCGACGCCGAGGGCGCGGCTGAGACGGTGGTCGCGGGGGTGGTCGAGCATCCGGCGACGGCGAGCCCGACCGCGGCGAGCAGGGTCGCGGCGGCGAGCAGGCGGGGGCGGCGCGGGTGGCGGGGGCGCTCCCGGCGCGGGGTGCGGGGGTGGAGGTGGGGGGTCGGCATGGGGTCCGTTCGGGTCGGGTGGGGAGCGTTCGGGTGGGGAGCGTTCTGGTGGGTGGAACGGTCGGGTGGGCGGGCGACGGGGGTGGGAAGTATTCGGGTGGGTGGAGCGGTCGGGCGGGCGGGCGACGGGGGTGGGAAGTATTCGGGTGGGTGGAGCGGCCGGCGGGGGCGGATGCTCGGGCTCAGGCCCGCCGCAGCAGCTGCGACTCGTGCCAGCGCAGCACGCGTCGCTCGAGCAGAATCACGAAGAGCAGCAGCAGCGAACCCATCGCAGCGAGACAGGCGATGGCCGCGTAGACGACCGCGAGCCGCGAGTTCGACGACGCGACGCTGATGACCGTTCCGAGACCCTTGCCGGCACCCGGCGCCGAGAACTCGGCCACGACGGCGCCGACCAGCGACAGCGGGAACACCACGCGCAGCGCGGCGAACAGGTACGGCAGGCTGCTGGGCAGCCGCAGCCGCCCGAGCACTTCGAGCCGCGACGCGTGCAGCGTCTGGAACACCTGCAGCACCGGCGGAGACACCGAATTCAGGCCCGTGATGAGGTTCATCAGAATCGGAAAGAACGTGATCAGCGCGGTGACGATGAGCTTCGGGGCCGGCCCGAACCCGAAGGCCACCACCAGCGCCGGCGCGATCGCGACGACCGGCGTGACGTTCAGGATGACCGCCAGAGGCATGATCGCCCGCCGCAGCAGCCCCGACTCGGTGACCAGCACCGCCACGACGAACGCCGAGACGAGGCCGATCGCCAGGCCGATGAGGGCCTCGCTCAGGGTCACGGCGGCGTTCTGCAGGTAGTACGGGGTCTCTGTGACGAGCTGCAGCCCGACCTGGCCGAGCCGCGGGAGGAGGTACGGATTGCCGATCGCGATCCACTCCCAGAGCAGGCCGGCGATCACGACCGCGACGACGGTGGGCAGCCAGAACCTCGGCGACCAGCGCGAACGCGTCACACCCCACACGTCGCTCATGCGGCGCCCGCCGCCTGCAGTTCCGCTCGGATGAGGTCTTCGTAGTCGTGCAGTACCTGTGCCTCGACCAGGCCGTGCCGCCGGGGCCGCGGCGCGTCGATCGGCACCACAGAGGCGATGCGGCCCGGACGCGGCGACATCACCACGACCACGTCAGAGAGCACCACCGCCTCGGGCACCGAGTGCGTCACGAACACCACCGTGGTGCGCAGCTTCTGCCAGAGCAGCAGCAGCTGGTCTTGGGTGGCCTCGCGGGTGAACTCGTCGAGGGCCGAGAAGGGCTCGTCCATCAGCAACACATCGGCCTGCGTGGCGAAGGCGCGGGCGATCGCGACCCGCTGTTGCATGCCGCCCGAGAGCTCGTGCGGCAGCGCCCGCAGCGAGTCGCCCAGCCCGAGCTCGGTGAGCAGGGCGACCGGGTCGGCCGCCGCCGGGCGGGGGGCGCCGGCGCTCGACTCCCTGGCACCGGGTTCGCCGGCGCGGGGGTCGCCCTCGCGGGGGTCGCCGGCGCGGGGGTGCCGCCGGGCATCCGCTCGCCTGTTCACCTTCGAGGGCAGCTTCACGTTCTCGAGCACGTTCGACCACGGCAACAGGGCCGCGACCTGCGGCATGAAGGCGATCGACTTGCTGGCGGCGGCCTCGGCGGGTGAGCGGCCGAAAAGACTGACCGAGCCGGAATCCGGATGCTCGAGCCCGGCCATCAGGCGCAGCAGCGTCGACTTGCCGCATCCGCTCGGGCCGATGATGCTCACGAACTGGCCGCGTTCGATGCTGAGGTCGACGGGGGCGAGGGCCGCGCGCCGGGCGCCGGGGCGGCCGTACGACTTCGAGGCTTCGGCGACGATGAGGCGGTCGAGCGCTGCGGAGGTGGGGGTGGCGGCGCCGGCCCCGGGAGTTGCCGGGCTGGCGGGGGTGGAGGTCGCGGTGTCGGAGGGCGCACGGGGGGTCGCGCGGGCGCCCGAGGTGCCTGCGCTCGCGCCGGTGGCGGATGCTCCGCCCGGTGATTCGCCCATCATCCGACTATAGAGCGAGGGTGTTTCGTGCTGTTTACGCCGTCGGCCTGATGTTCTCGCCCGCGGAACGACTGAGGCGCAGTGCTCCCAACGCGGGAAGCAGGGTGAGAATCGCCAGCACGACGAAGCTGAACTGGAAGGCTCCGAGGCCGCCGACCACGGCCTCGCCGCCGCGCAGGGCGATCGCGCCGATGGCCACGCCGAACCCGGCGGCCACCTGCTGCAGCGTCGAGGCGAAGGTGTTGGCGTCGGTCATGTCGACGTGCGGCACGTCGGCGAACGCGATCGTGTTGAGGGCGGTGAAGCCGATCGAGCGCACGACGCCGCTGAACACGAGCAACACGGCGATCGCGGCGAACGGGGTGCTCGCGGTGAGGAACGCGCAGAGCGCCATGCTCAGGGCGGCGCCGAGCGAGGCGCCGACGATGACGGTTCGAAAGCCGAAACGACGCAGCATCGGCGTAGTGAACGGCTTGATGCCGAGGTTTCCGACGAAGACGAACAGCACCAGAGCGCCCGCGACTACGGGCGAGTAACCGAATTCGTCTTGGAAGAGCAGCGGCAGCAGAAACGGGAGGGCGCTGATGGTCATCCGGAACACCGAGCCGCCCGAATGCGCGAGCCGGAACGTCTCGAGCCGCATCGTGCCGAGGCGCAGCAGGGGGTGCGGTGCCCGCAGGAAGTGCCGCGTCGCGAGGGCCAGCAGGCCGAGGCCCAGCACGGCCAGGGCGATGGGCAGGATGACGTCGGCGGGGGTCGTCGCAGCGCCGCCGGCCTGCGACGCCGTGCCCGCGTCAGCGATCAGCGAGCCGAGGAACACGAGGATGCCGAGGCCGACGCTAGTGAGCGCGAACCCGATCCAGTCGAGCGCCGGCGGCCGCAGGCGCTCCTCGCCCGGCACGATGCGCAGCGCCACGATGAACGCGACGGCGCCGAGCGGCACGTTGATGATGAAGATCCAGTGCCAGGAGGCGTAGGTCGTGAGAATCCCGCCGACGAGCGGGGCGATGACCGGTGCCGCGAGCGCCGGCCAGGTGAGCAGGGCGATCGTACGGATGAGGTCGGGCTTGCTCGTGACGCGCAGCACGCTGAGCCGGCCGACGGGCACCATCATCGCGCCGCCGACACCCTGCAGCACACGGAAGACCGTCAGCTCGGTCAGGTTCTGGCTCACCGCGCACAGAATCGACGCGACCGTGAACACGGCGATCGCGGTCAGAAAGATGCGCCGTGCCCCGAACCGCATCGTCAGCCAGCCGCTCAGCGGAATGAGTACGGCGAGGGTCAGCAGGTACGCCGTGACCGCGACGCCGACGCTCAGCGAGGCGACACCGAAGGCGGCGCCGATGCTCGGGGCGGCCGTCGTGAGAATCGTGCCGTCGAGGTTCTCCATGAAGTACGTGCCGGCCACCAGCAGCGCGATGTTGCGCCGGCGGTGCGGATGCACGGCTTCGGCCTCGCTCATCCCGTCGTCTGGGTCGCCCGCGTCGCTGCCCGTGGCTTCTGCCGCCATCAGCGCTTCACACCCAGCTCGAGCAGCAGAACCCCGCCGATGACGAGCACGATGCCGGCGATCTGCACCCAGCTCAGGAACTCCTTGAAGACGACCCAGCTGATCACCGTGACCAGCACGATGCCGACGCCGCCCCAGATCGCGTAGGCGATGCCGAGCGGCACGCCCTTCGACAGGGTGAGGCTCAGCATGACGAAGCTGGCGACGTAGCCCACGACGACGATGGCATACGCCCACCAGCGGTTGGCGATGGTGACGCCCTCCCCCGACGTGAACTTCAGAAACGTCGTGGCGACGACTTCGGAGGCGATCGCCAGCGCCAGGAACAGGTACCCCACCCTCCCACCCTAGGGGCCAGCGCGCCGCTCCCGGCGGCATCAGGTGCGCGGATACGTCACGGTGTGGTTGCGCCGAGCTGGCCGTGCGTCACGACGTGGTGTCGTGATGGTGGTGGTCGCACCGGGCGTCACGGCGTGATGGTGATGAGCGTGCCGAGCGGCAGCGCGTTGACGGCGGTGATGGCGTCGGCCGGCAGACGGATGCAGCCGTGCGAGACCTGCCCGGTGTTCTCCTCTTCGAAGTGCACCCCGATCAGCCCGCCGTCTGTTCCGCCGTACGGATCGTCGGCCACCGCCGAGTGCAGCGAAGTCAGCTGGATCGGGTACACCGCCTCACCCTGCTCAGGGTCGAGGTATCGGGCCTGGATGTACCCGGTCACACCCGTCGGCGTCGGCGTACCCGCCGCCCCCACGCCCACCGCGAACGTCTGGTCGGCCCGCCCCGCGGCCGAGATCGTCAGCGTCTGGGCGCCGACCGATACTGTGATGCCGCTCACGCCCGGGCTGGTGCTGTCCCCGGCATTAGCGGGCGGATCGGCGATGAGCAGACTCGTGCGCATCCACGCCGTGGTCTGGGCCGCCGCCACCCCGCCGTTCTGCGAGGGGAGGGCCTGGCGCGCCGGCGTGAACACCATGGTCCAGTCGCCGTCGGACTGCACCGGCACCACCACCGTGTTCTGCCCCAGAAAGTTGACCGCCGCCAGCCGCGCCACCGGCGTCTCCCGGTCGGCGCCGTACAGCGCGGCATCCGCCGCGAGGTGGAATGTGCTCGCCCCCCGCGCCGTGCCCTCCTCTGCGGTGCCCGCCCCTGCAGTGCCCGCCCCTGCAGTGCCCGCCCCTGCAGTGCCCTCCCCTGCCGCGCCCGCGCGTGCAGTGCCCGCGCCTGCAGTGCCACCCTCTGCGACCGAGTCGAGGTCACCGCCCGACGGAACGAACGAGGTCGGTGTGGCATACGCCAGCAGCCCGGCGATCACCGCGTCGTACCGCGCCTCCGGAAGCGCCGCGACCGCCTCGGCACTCGGCGCCACGTACGGGTCGGGCGCCGCTGACGCGGCCCCCGCCGACGCTCCCGCGCCGGCGGGTTGCGGCGCCTCGAACATCGCGCACGAGGTCAGCCCCACAACCAGCCCTGCACTCGCCGTCACCGCGATCACCGTTCGCAGGGCCGTCGTCCGCAGGGCCGCAGTTCGCAGGGCCGTCGTCCGCAGGGCCGCGGTCCGCAGTTCGGCCGTCAGCCGCGCCGTCATCGACCTCATGGTCCTGTTCACGTCGAACCGGGTGCCGGGGTGACTGATGGCCCGTCGGCTACCCAGCCACCGTCGGCAGGTGTCCGCCGGGCTTCGTGGGCGGAGTGGTCGGCGTCGTCGTCGGCGGTGCCACCGCATCGATGTGGAGTGTATACTGGGCCGTGGCTACAGGATCGACGCCGTTCGACACCGTCAGGGTGATGACGAAGTCACCCGATTCGGTCGGTGTTCCCGAGATGACACCCCCAGCGAACGTCAGCCCGGCCGGAAGCCTGCCCGCGAGGCTGAAGTCTGTCGGCATCGGGATGCCCGTGGCTGTGAACTCGAACCGATAAGCGTCACCCACCGTGCCCGCGACCGGGTTGCCCGACGTGATCGTCGGGCTCTCCGTCTGCTGCAGTGCCGTGACGTTGGCGGTCGCCTGATTGGCAAAGAAGGCAGTGTGATCGGTCGGGTCGACCGTCACCCCGGCCGGCTTTCCGGCGCCTTTCTGATTACCTACGGTCGCGACGACCAGGAGACTAGTCTCGTCAATCATCGATGCGCCGGTGTTGAAGTCTGCCACGTACAGGATTCCTGTGCCGGGGTCGACAGCAAGGGCGTTCGGGTTGGTTCCGACAGTGACGGGCGACCCGGCCAGTTCGCTGCCACTCGTGGCGCCGAACACGGTCACGGTGCTGCTGTCGTAGTTCGCGACGTAAACCTGCCCGCGGGCAGAATCGACCGCGACCGCGTTGGGACTGTGCAAGTCATCGGTCAGCCGCACCTGCGTGCTCAGATCGAGTGGTAAGACGACGAGCGCATCATCGCCCTGTAGGGCGACGAAGACCTGCCGAGACGCGGGATCGACAGCAATGCCCTCTGGCTTGCTCGTCATGGGATCGCCCACCTTGACGACAGTTGCAACAGTGTTCCGGGTCGGGTCGAACTGCGAAACCGTTCCGTCGATATAGCTTGCGACATCGACGAGGCCGTTCACCGAGTCCCATGCGATGGCGTCGGGATTTTGACCTACGGGCCGTGGAGACGAGAGTTGCTCGTTGTTCGTCGCCCCATCGATCACGCCGACGGAGTCATCGGCGCAGTTCGCAACGAGAACGAGGTCGTCTTTCGCGTCGACCGTGATGGCACACGGCTCCGGGTTGGTCACACCGACGGAATGCTTCAACACGATCGGCTTACCGACTAGCGCTCTTGTCACCGCATCGATCTCAATGACATCACCATCGACCCGGTTGGCCACGTAGATTCGTGGATGCCCAGTTGCCGAGTCAGGGTTGGGGTCATAGGCGACGGCCTCGGGGTCATTGCCGACGGCGACCGGCGACTCGGCGACAGGCTTGAAGTGGCTAGTGGCTGCGGAGGCTGAGGAGGCGAGCGTGAGCGCCCCGAGGGTCACACTTACCGCGACCATTGCCACGACCGCACGGGACGACAAGTGAGCATGTTTCATAGTCATGTTCCGAAGCATACATGATGATTACTCAGATCCGAAGCGCACGTGCTGCAGAATCCAGGCGTGCATGGCCACGGCGGCTGCCGCCGAGGCGTTCATGGAGCGCGTCGAGCCGAACTGGCTGATCTCGACGACGGCGGAGGCCGCGGCGACCGCCTCGGGGGTGAGTCCGGGGCCCTCCTGGCCGAAGAGCAGCACACAGCGGGCGGGAAACGCGAACGTCTCGATCAGCACCGAACCCGGAACGTTGTCGATCGCGATGATCGGCAGGGCATCCGCCGCCGCCCACTCGACGAACGACTCGACGGTGTCGTGATGCACGATGTGCTGGTAGCGGTCGGTGACCATGGCACCCCGGCGGTTCCAGCGTTTGCGGCCGATCACATGAACGGTGTCGGCGGCGAAGGCGTTGGCGCTGCGCACGATGGAGCCGATGTTCATGTCGTGCTGCCAGTTCTCGATGGCGACGTGAAATGGATGCCGGCGCTGGTCGAGGTCTTCGACGATGGCCTGCATGGTCCAGTACCGGTAGCGGTCGATGACGTTGCGCGAGTCGCCGCGGGCGAGCAGTTCGGGGTCGTAGTGCGGCTCGGTCGGAAGCTCGCCCTGCCACGGCCCTACCCCGTTCGTCGTCAGCTCGATCGAGGGGTTCGCCGCAGCCGGGTTCACCGCAGCGGGGCCCGGGCCGGCCGGATTCAGGGGAGCGTCTGCCACGCACCCCAAGATACCCGCCGCGCGAACACCCGCTGCGCGACCGCCCAAATGTTAGATGCATCTAACATCGCCGTGCCATACTGAATCATGGCACTGGGGCAGCAGGAGGGGCAACAGGAGCAGGGGCAGCACCCCGCCGCGAGCATCACCGCCGCCGCGGCCCGCGCCCCGCGCATCCTCTTCCTGCTCGGCCCCGCGTTCGTCGCGGCGATCGCGTACGTCGACCCGGGCAACGTCGCGGCCAACCTGACGGCCGGCGCGCGTTACGGGTACCTGCTGGTGTGGGTGCTCGTCGCCGCCAACGCGATGGCCATGATCATCCAGTACCAGTCGGCGAAGCTCGGCATCGTGACCGGCCACAGCCTGCCCGAGCTGCTCGGCGGCCGCATGCGCACGGCAAGCCGCCGATCGTTCTGGGTGCAGGCCGAGCTCGTCGCCGCGGCCACCGACCTGGCCGAGGTCATCGGCGGAGCGATCGCCCTGCAACTGCTGTTCGGCCTGCCGCTGCTGCTCGGCGGGGTGATCGTGGGGGTGATCTCGATGATCATTCTGGCTGTGCAGTCGCGTCGGGGGCAGCGTCCGTTCGAGACGGTGATCATGACGCTGCTCGGCGTGATCGCGCTGGGCTTTCTGGCGGGCCTGTTCGTCAGCCCGGTGAACTGGGGCGACGCGGCTGCGGGCCTCGTGCCCCGCTTCGAGGGAACCGACACCGTGCTGCTGGCGGCGGGGATGCTCGGGGCCACCGTGATGCCGCACGCGATCTACCTGCACTCCGCCCTCGCCCGCGACCGCCACGTTCCGGCGGGCGGCGACAACCCGCACGCCGGCCGCACGGCCGCGAGCATCCGCCGCCTGCTGCACGCCACCAAGTGGGACGTCGCCGCCGCCCTCGTGCTCGCCGGCGCCGTGAACATCTCGATGCTGCTCACTGCGGCGGCGAACCTCGGCGGCGTCACCGGAACCGACACCATCGCCGGCGCTCACGCCGCCATCACGGCCGCCCTCGGCCCCGTCATCGGCGTCATCTTCGCCGTGGGGCTGCTCGCGTCGGGCCTCGCCTCGACCTCGGTAGGGTCGTACGCGGGCGCGACGATCATGGCGGGCCTGCTGACCGTGCGCATCCCGCTGCTGCTCAGGCGGGTGATCACGCTCATCCCGGCCCTGATCATCCTCGGCATCGGGGTCAACCCGACC
This sequence comes from Subtercola sp. YIM 133946, assembly GCF_036553535.1. Classification (NCBI taxonomy): domain Bacteria; kingdom Bacillati; phylum Actinomycetota; class Actinomycetes; order Micrococcales; family Microbacteriaceae; genus Subtercola; species Subtercola sp. YIM 133946. The sequence goes on along the minus strand of NZ_JAZHPE010000045.1, from coordinate 361,451 downwards.
TGGGCGCTGGTGCTGTCGCAGGTGTTTCTGAGCCTCGGTATTCCGTTCGCGCTGATTCCGCTCATCCGTCTCACCGGCGACCGGATGCTGATGGGCCCGTTCGCGAACCGCACCGTGATGCGCATCGTCTGCTGGGTCGTCGCCGTGCTCATCGTGGGGCTCAACGTGGCCCTGATCGGCCTGACGATCGCGGGCGGCCTCGGCCCCTGACGCGCCCCGGCACGGTGGTCGCCCGACCACCCGCCCAGATGTACAGCGAAGGTGGCGCATCCACCCCGCGCGGCACCCGGCACCGGATGCTCAGCGGCGCAGCACCGCCCCGAGCAGCTCGGCGGGGCGGGCCGTGCGCACGGTATAGGCGACTCCCGTCGAGCGGCGCTGCACCGTCACCGCGGGCCCTGAGCCGAACAGCAGGGCGCGCCGGTCGCCGGGCAGCACGCGGTAACCCGGGCCCCCGACGTCGCGCGCGACGAGGTCGACCGCTTTCGCCGACTCGACGTCGGAGCGCGCGAACCGCAGCCGCCACACCGGCGACAGGGCGAACATCACCTGCGACTCGTCGACGATCACCACGATGCGCACGACCAGCGCGATCGCCCCCACCAGCAGGAGCACGATGGCGACGATCACGGCCGCGACCGCTCCCCCACCCTGGAACGATGCCGGATCGATCAGCGTGGCGTCGACGATCAGCAGCACCGCGGCCACCAGGGCGAGCACTCCGATCACCCGCAGCCACACCGGTGCCGGGGTGACCTCTCTGAACAGCTCGCGTGCCCCGGCCCAGCCCGTCGCACCTCCCGCCGGCCCGCGCCCGGCCCCGCCGAGGCCCCCGGCCGCGCCGGCCCCGCCGTCCGCGCCGCTCACGCCTCCACCCCGGTCACCCAGATGGCGTCGGCTGCCCGTTGCACGAGTTCGACCCTCCGCTCGCGGGCGTCGCCGGTGCCGGTGCCGCCCAGCAGCACCACGAGGCCGTCGGGCCCTGTTCCGCCGCCCGCGGGCGCGCCACCGCCCGCACCGGCGCCGACAGACGCACCCACCCCCGCCCCCGCAGCCTCCGCGGCGCCCGCTGCGCCCGCGGCCCCCACAGCACCTGCAGCCCCCGCAGCACCCACCCCCGCAGCACCCACAGCACCCGCAGCACCCGCAGCACCCGCAGCCCCCACGATCGTCACCCGCACGTCGGGCAGCACTCCCCGGTCGGCCACGTACCGCAGCACCGCCGGGTCGGCGTCGGAGATGCGCGACACGACGAGCGGATGCCCGACCGCCGCCGCACTGAGCCGCACCGCATCGGGTCGGTGCGAGTGCCCCGCGGCCGACGGAATGGGATCACCGTGCGGATCGCGCCGCGGAAAGCCGAGCATCCGGTCGATGCGATCGATCAGCGTGTCAGACACCGCGTGCTCGAGCACCTCGGCCTCGTCGTGCACCTCGTCCCACGAGTAGCCGAGCGTCTCGACGAGGAACGTCTCGACCAGCCGGTGCCGCCGAACCATCTGCACCGCGACGAGCCGGCCGGCCTCGGTCAGCTCGATGCTTTTGTACGGCTCGTGCACGAGCATCCCGAGCCCCGCGAGTTTGCGGATGCCGTCGGAGACCGTCGCGGCGCTCACGCCCGTGCGCTCGGCGAGCTGTTTCACCGTGACGGGCTCGGCCGACCACTCGGCGGCGGCCCAGATCACCTTCAGGTAGTCTTGCGCGGCGGTGGTGAGGCTCGGGGCGGGCATGGCTCCAGTGTAGTTTTCACGGCTCACCGCGGGTGTTGCGAGCCCTGCGAGCCGGTGTCGTGAAGCACACCGCAGCGGCAAATTCAATCCCTGCCGAGCAAGTAGTTAGCCTATCTAAACTTCTATTCGTGCACCGAGTTCAGAATTCTTCAGCCGCCCGCCCGCTCACCGAGGCGGGCCCTGTCGCCAGCCGAATGGATGCCCGGCCGGCGACGAAGGCACTGACGACGCTGACCTACACCCATGTCGTGCACCACGGCGGCAACAAGTACTTCGCCACCGCCGGCATGGCCGGCATCTTCGAGGCGAACGCCGCCGAGATCTCGTCGCGCGGCGACACCGAGCTCGTGCCGCTGCTGCACAGCACCGGTGTCGACCTGTTGCTGATCGGGCCGCAGACCCGGTTCACCGTCGTGGCCATCGAGGTCGGCGCCCACACCGCCTAAAGTTCGTCTGTGACGTTCAACGACAAGTCCCGCCTCGACACGAGCCGGGTCAGCAAGCGCGGCCGTACCGGCGTCGCGGTGGGCGGGGGAAGCGTCATCGTCGTGATCGGCGTCATCCTGCTCTCGCAGCTCACCGGCGTCGACCTCACCGGCCTGATCGACGGCAGCGCCGGCGGCAGCAGCCAGTCCCAGGGGTCGGAGGAGGCGCTCGACTGCCAGACCGGTGCCGACGCGAACGCCCGGGTCGAGTGCCTGATGGTCGGGGCATCCAACTCGCTCGACGCGTACTGGCAGTCCGAGGCGCCCGCGCTCGGAGTCAGCTACCACTCGCCCGCCGACTTCGTGCTGTTCGACGGGTCGACGAACACCGCCTGCGGCCAGGCGTCGAGCGCCACCGGCCCGTTCTACTGCCCGCCCGACCAGACGATCTACGTCGACACCTCGTTCTTCGACGAGCTGCGCAGCCGATTCGGTGCCAGCGGCGGAACGCTCAGCGAGATGTACGTGGTCGCGCACGAATGGGGCCACCACATCCAGCAACTCGCGGGCACCTTCGACCAGACCGACCGCCAGGACACCGGCCCGACGTCAGACTCGGTGCGAACCGAACTGCAGGCCGACTGCTACGCCGGAGCGTGGGCGGCTGCGGCATCCACGACCCGCGACGCGAACGGCACCACGTTCATCGAACCGCTGACGCAGCAGCAGATCGCCGATGCCCTGAACGCCGCCTCGGTGATCGGCGACGACCGCATTCAGCAGCAGTCGGGCGGCCAGGTGAACCCCGAGACGTGGACCCACGGCTCGAGCGCCGAACGCCAGCGCTGGTTCCAGGCCGGCTTCGGCGGCGGTCCGCCAGCGTGCGACACGTTCAGCGTCGACGGCTCGCAGCTCTGACCGGCCGCGCCCGGCGGCGCCTGTGGCGCCAGCTCTGACCGGCTGCGCCCGGGCTGCTGCCCGGCCGGCCCGCTCCCAAGCTCCTCCGGCTGCCCATAGGCACCGGCCAGACCCCGCACAGGCGACTCGCAGTACCCTTGTGGGGAGCACCCGAACCCGGGTGAGCACCTGGAGGAGCACCATGTCGCGTCGTGACGAAATCGAATGCTGGCTGACCGACATGGATGGCGTGCTGGTCCACGAGAACCAGGCCCTGCCGGGCGCGGCTGAGCTCCTTCAGCAGTGGCGCGACGAGGGCAAGCCGTACCTCGTGCTCACGAACAACTCGATGTTCACGCCGCGCGACCTGAGCGCCCGCCTGCTCGCCTCGGGGCTCGAGGTGCCCGAGGAACGCATCTGGACGTCGGCGCTCGCCACCGCGGCCTTTCTGAAGTCGCAGCAGCCCGGCGGCTCGGCCTTCGTCATCGGCGAGGCGGGCATCACCACCGCCTTGCACGAGGCCGGCTTCATTCTCACCGACACCAACCCCGACTTCGTGGTGGTGGGCGAGACCCGCAACTACTCTTTCGAGGCCATCACCCGGGCCATCCGGCTCATCAACGCCGGCGCCCGGTTCATCTCGACGAACCCCGACGCCACCGGGCCGAGCGCCGAAGGGCCGCTGCCGGCCACCGGCGCTGTCACCGCCCTCATCACGAAGGCCTGCGGTATGGAGCCCTATGTCGTCGGCAAACCGAACCCGATGATGTTCCGCTCGGCGCTGAACAAGATCGGCGCCCACAGCGAGAACACCGGCATGATCGGCGACCGCATGGACACCGACGTCGTCGCCGGAATCGAGGCCGGGCTGCACACGATCCTGGTGCTCACCGGCATCAGCGACCCGGCCGAGATCGCGAAGTACCCGTTCCGCCCCGACGAGATCCTCAAGGGGGTCTACGAGCTGCTCTCGACCGAGCCGGTCGAGTCAGACGAGACCTGAGCGGCCTACGCCGGTCGAGTAGCCTGCAGAGCGGGCGTATCGAGACCCCGCCCGCCGCGCACACCCCGGTTTCGATACGCGCTGCGCGCTACTCAACCAGCGGCCCGCACTACGCCGGTCGAGTAGCCCGCACCGCGGGCGTATCAAGACCCACGCGCAGGCTATTCAGGCGCCGGCAGCAGCGGCCCGGGTCTCACGCACGGCGGCGACCGTTCCGCCCCCGTACGGCGCCCCGTGGCCCGGCAGCACCCACGTGGCCGTGATGCCCTCGAGGTGCGAGAGCGACTCGAGCGCCTCGGCCGGGTCGTCGGTGAACGGGGCGGGCTGCATTCCGGTGACGCCGTTGAGCACGTGCCGGGTCGTGAGCGCGTCTCCGACGAACACCGCATCGACGAGTGGCGAGTAGACGGCGATGCTGCCCGGTGAGTGCCCGGGCATCCGGATGATCTGCGGAGCACCCGGCAGGTCGAGTGTCTCACCACCGACCAGTTCGCTCACCTCGGTGAGGTACTTCGGCGAGAACATTCCCTTGCGCAGGCTGTAGGCGGCAAAACCGAGCGTGGGCCCGATCTTCATGTGGCCGCCAGGCGACTTCGTCTTCTCGAGGCCCTTCGAGCGGGCCGCGTCGGCCTCGTGCAGGTAGATCGGCACGCCGGTCTCGCGCCGCAGCTGCTCGGCGAACCCGATGTGGTCGCTGTCGCCGTGGGTGATGATGGCGCCGCGGATGTCGGCGAGAGAGCGGCCGATCGTGGCGAGTTCGTTCTTCAGGTCGGCGTACATGCCCGGCAGGCCGGCATCGATCACGGTGATGCCCTCGTCGGTGACGATGAGGTAGACCGCGACGATGTCGTTGCCGATGCGGTGGAGCGAGGGGCCGAGTTTCATCGGAATCTCCATTGGTGTGAGGTTGGTCGCTATGCTTGCGTGATAGCTACTCTACGTAGCCATGATGGCTAACGTCAATAGCCATACTCGGATTCGCCGCCGTGCGCGGCCAGAGAGGCGGCCCGCCGTGCCCACCCCCGATCGCACCTCGCTCGACGACATCGTGCGGGCCGGGCGCGACATTCTCGAGACCGAAGGGGCGGCCGGGCTGACGATGCAGGCCGTCGCCCAGCGGGTCGGCGTACGCGCGCCGTCGCTCTACAAGCGGGTGAAGAGTCGCGACGATCTCATCGGGCTCATCGCCGAGTCGACGGTCGACGACCTGGCGTCGCGTCTCTCGGCCGCCGCGATGACCCAGCCGCGACCGGATGCCCGCGAGCACCTCGTCGCCCTCGCCCACGAGTTCCGCGCCTTCGCCCTGGCCAACCCCGCCGGCTTCCACCTCATGTTCACGCCCGGGCCGAGCGTCAGTCGGCCCGACGTGACGCTGCTCGCCCGCGCCGCTGAGCCGCTGATGGAGGCGACCGCTCAGCTGGCCGGTTCCGACAACGCCCTCGAGGCGGCCCGCACGGTCACCGCGTGGGCGAACGGGTTCATCAGCATGGAGCTGGCGGGCGCCTTCCAGCTGGGCGGTGACGTCGACCGTGCCTTCGAGTTCGGCATCGCGCGCCTGGCGACGGCGCTCGCCCCTGACGCGCTCGGCCCTGCGCGCTCGGCGGGCGCCGAGGGCGCTGACGGCGCTGGCGCGCTCAGCGTCACGATGTCACGGCGACAGAGCAGCTAGACCCCGCCGCCGCCACCACCGCCACCGCCGCCGCCCGAGAACCCGCCGCCCCCCGAGCCACCGCTCGAGCTCGACGACGTGCTCGCGGCGAGACTGGCGTCGACCGTGCTCGACAACGACGAGATGGCGCTCACGAACAGCACCGCGTTGAACGTGCTGATGTTGCCCCCGTACCAGTCGGGCTGCGACCCGAGGTTCTCGTAGTAGGTACCCAGCACCTGCGCCCACTCCTGCTCGAGTCCGAGCAGCACCGCGTAGGGCAGCAGTTTCTCGTAGATCTTCACCACCTGGCCCCAGTCGGGCGCGTTCACCTGTGTCTTCAGCGCACCCTCCGGGGTCTGCAGCATGGCGAACCGGTCTTTCTCGGCCAGCTTGATGTAGAGCTCGAGCCCCTTGATGTAGTCGCGCAGCTCGGCGCCCTTCGCCGTCAGGGGTTTCTTGAAGCCGGCCACGAACACGGTGATCGCGGCGGCGATGCACACGCCGATGAGGATGATCGGCACCACTCCGCCGTAGTCGTCGCTGAGCGCGAGGGTGCCGGCGAAGAACGCCAGCGCACCGAACACCAGCACCCCGAGCGCGAACAGCCCGCTGAGCAGGGTGGTGCCCCCGCGCACGAAGCCGTCGGTCACGGCACGCTGGCGCTCAGACTGCAGCAGGGCAGAGATACCCCTGGCGAGTGACGTGTCCTGCTTCTCGATCTGCTTCCACGCCCCGAGCTGCAGGGGCTCGCCGAACAGCAGTTTCACGAGGTGCAGTTCGGTCGCGTCGAGCCCGTCGAAGCTGACGAGCTGCAGCCAGTACGTGGTGCCGCCCCACATTCCGGTCTTCTCCTGCTCGACGATCTGAATGTTGTGCCGCACCGCAAGGCTCACGAAGCTCGCTGCCGGCGCCCGCTTCGTGTCTTTCGTGATCACCGAGGCGAGCATCAGGTTGACGCCCTTCGGCACGGTGTACTCCGCGATGATCGTCGGCCGGCCGGGTGCGTCTCGAAGCACCGTGAATCTCAGGATGATCGCTCCCACCGCCACCAGAACGGCCAGCAGCGCGAACACGAGTTGGGCGATCGCGGCACCCGAGGCGAAGAACGAGTCGTCGCGCGGGGTGAAGGTGCCGGGGGCGAAGCCGATTGCGACGGTCACGTTCTCGCCGACGCCGAGCGCAATCGGCGTGGTCGCGAACGTGACGGGCGAGCCCGGGGCGAGGTCTTCGCCGGGGGTCGCGGTGCTCGCGATGGTGCACGTGCTCGACGACCCCGATGCCCCGTCGTAGCAGGCGAGCTGCCCGTTCAGCGACGGCGCGAGGTCGCCGGGCACGTGCACGGTCGCGGTCACGCTGTCGAACGGCTGCTTCCACGCCGTGCCGTTGGTGTCCCAGTAGAACTCGTCGTCGTTCGTGTCTGAGAAGTACCGCGTGACGTTGGTCTGCGTGTAGGTCAGCACGTAGACCTGCGATCCGTGCACGAAGTCGTCGGCCGCGATCGTCACGAGCAGCAGGTCGTCCTGCGAGTCGGTGGTGTACGACCGAGGGTTTCCGTCGCCGTCGGTGACGCTCACGATGCTCACACCGGTCGGGTGGCCGTCGTACTTCTCGGGGATGGCCCGCTGGATGCCGTGGTTCTGGTTCGAGGCCGGAAACTGGGCATCCAGTGTCTCGACGGTCGTCAGGGTGGAGTGGCCCTGGGCGTCGCGGCCGAGCGTGTAGTCACCCGAGAAGCTGTTGAACGTGAAGTCGTTCACCCCGGTGCCGACAGCAGAGAAGGGTTGCGGTGCCGAGGCGTCTGCCGGCGCGTGTGCGGCCGCCTGCGCCCCTCCGGCCACCGGCGTCTCCGCCGTCGCGGCACCTGCCGCCGAGGCCGGCCCGGCCGAGAAGACGACCACGCCCGCCACCATGGCCGCCGCCGCCAGTGCACGAACAGTGCGTCGAATCACTCCCGGCCGCCTTTCGATCTGAGCGGCGCTCGTTTTCAGCGCCCGAACTCATCGAACCTATCAGGCGAGGCCGGGCATCCCTACCCGCCGAACGCCGCCGGGGCGAAGTCGCCCGTGAGGGGCAGGCTCGACGACCGGCTGACGAAGCACGAGTAGCTGCGCATGCCGGCCGCCCACTGCGCCTGGTTCACCGGGTAGTCGGCCTGCCACACCACGTCGGGGTAGGCGCCGAGTATCGCGCTGTTGAAGTTCGCCGGAATCTGGCACAGCAGGTTCAGCTGCTGTGCGATCGCGTCTTGCCCCGGATAGGCGGCCGTCGGGTCGTCGCTGAGCGACCCGGTGCTCATCACCTGGGCCCCGTGCGGGCCGGCGCAGTCGACCACCGTGAACTTCTGCTGCCAGGCCGACACGAACGGGTTGATGCACTCACCGCCGCGCAGGTCAGACCAGTCGTACGTGCCGGCGAGCTGGCGCCCCGTCGTCGAAGTGGGGGTGGGGGTCGGCGTGGGCGTGAGCGTCGGCGTCTCCACGGGGGTGGGCGACGGCGCGGCCGACAGGATGCCCGGCAACCGTGTGCCGAGCAGAAACAGCGCGCCCAGCACCAGTACCGCGACCACGACGACGGCGGCCGGCAGCACGAGCCGCCCCCGCCCCCGCTGGGCCGGCAGGTGCTCCCCCGCCCGGGCGGCCGGCGAGGATCTGGGCGTGCTCCCGGCCCGCGCGGGCTCGGACCCTCGAGCCGGCGCCGCCGGTGTGCCCGGTGCGCCCGGTGCGCCCGGGGTGTTCGATGCGTTCGGCTCGTCGGGCTGCACTGGCGCTAGCTGAGCCCGAGGTCTGACAGGCAGATGGCGTAGAAGTACGGGTAGCCGGCCGCCTCGATGCGCTCGCGCGCCTCGGTGTTGCGGTCGACGACCACGGCCACACCGGCCACGATCGCGCCCACCTTCTCGAGCGCCTCGATGGCCTTCAGCGGCGAACCACCCGTGGTCGAGGTGTCTTCGAGCACGACGACGCGCTTGCCCTCGAGATCGGGGCCTTCGACCTGGCGGCCGCGACCGTGGTCTTTGGGTTCTTTGCGCACGACGAAGGCGTCGTACGCGAGCCCGCGCGCGGCACCCTGGTGCAGAATGGCGGCGGCGACGGGGTCGGCGCCCATGGTGAGCCCACCGACGGCCGAGACATCCGGAATCTGCGCGATCACATCGAGCATGACCTGCCCGATGAGCGGCGCGACCCGGTGGTCGAGGCTGACCCGGCGCAGGTCGACGTAGTACGTCGCCTTCTTGCCGCTGGTCAGTGTGAAGTCGCCGTGGAACACCGCGTCGTCGGAGATGTACTTGATCAGCTGTTGTCTAACGTCGTCCGTCACGCGATCCACCCTACCTGCCCCGCCTCGACCACCACGGATCACGATTTTCGCCCGAAAACGACCAGCGAGGGGCGATTTTCGTGATCTGCGGGCGAACGGCGAAGTCGCAGGCGGCGAATAGGCTTGCTGCATGCGTGTTGCGACCTGGAATGTGAACTCGATCAGGGCCCGGGTGGGCCGCGTGACCGATTGGCTGGTTCGCGAAGACATCGACGTTCTCGCCATGCAGGAGATCAAGTGCCGCGAGAACCAGTTTCCGTATGAGCCGTTCACCGAGGCGGGTTACGACGTCGAGCTGCACGGCCTAAACCAGTGGAACGGAGTGGCCTTCGCGAGCCGCCTCCCCATGGACGACCTCGCCGTCGGCTTCGAGGGCGTTCCCGGGTTCGGCAAACCCGACGAGAACGGCGTGCTGCCGTCGGAGGCCCGCGCGCTCGGCGTGACGGTCAACGGGGTGCGACTGTGGAGCCTCTACGTGCCGAACGGCCGCGAACTCGGCGACCCGCACTACGACTACAAGCTGAGGTGGCTCGAACAGCTGGCGGCCGAGACGCGCGGCTGGCTCGCCGAGCATCCTGACCAGCCCCTCGCGCTGATGGGCGACTGGAACATCGCCCCCCTCGACAGCGACGTGTGGGATGTTCGGCTCTTCGACGGCGCCACCCACGTCTCGCCGCCCGAACGGGCCGCCTTCGCCGCGTTCGAGCAGCTCGGGCTGAGCGACGTTGTTCGCCCGCTCGTGCCCACCGGCTACACCTACTGGGACTACAAGCAGCTGCGCTTTCCGCGCAACGAGGGCATGCGCATCGACTTCATCATGGGGTCTGCCCCGTTCGCGTCGCTGGTGACGGATGCCCGCATCGACCGCAACGAACGAAAGGGCGAGGCGCCGAGCGACCACGTTCCCGTGGTGGTCGACCTCGACCTCGATCTCGAAGGCGACGACGACGACCGCCCGATGGCGCTGTGATCTCGGTGCTGGTCAGCCCGGAGCGAGCAGGGCCGAGATGACCAGCAAGACCGGCAGGGCCGCGATGGTGGTGAGCAGCACGACGTCGCGCGTGACGTCGATGCCGACGTTGAAGCGAAACGCGTAGTTGAACATGTTCTGGGCCGTCGGTAGGGCCGCGAGCACCACGACGGCGAACAGGTGCACGCCGTCGAGGTGGAAGACGAACGCCGCGAGCAGATAGGCGACCACCGGCATCAGCACGCTCTTCAGCGCGGTCGCGACGATGATCTCGAGGCGGTCGGCGCCGGGCGGCAGCAGCCGGCGGCCGGCCAGCGACATGCCAAATGTGATGAGCACCGTGGGCACGGCCGCTCCGCCGATCAGCACGAACGGCGCCAGCACCTGGTCGGGAATGTGCAGGCCGAGCAGCGCCACGATGAGCCCGGCCAGCGAGGCGATGATGATCGGGTTGCGAAAAGGCTGGGTCACGATCGAGGCGAGCGACACCTTCTCACGGGTCGACAGGTCGAGCAGGGTGAGCAGGATGGGCGCCATGATGATCAGCTGGAACATCAGCACCGGCGCCACGAACTGCGCGCTGCCGAGCACGTATACGGCCACCGGCAGCCCGATGTTGTTCGCGTTGACGTAGGAGGCCGACGCGGCGCCGAGCGCGGTGAGGGCCAGCGGACGACGGAAGAACAGCCGCGAGACCAGCACGAACAGCGCGGCCGACACCACCACCGACACGATCGTCACGACCAGGAACGACGAGAAGATCACCGTCAGGTCGGCCCGCGCCAGCACTGTGAAGAGCAGCGCCGGGCTGGCGATGAAGTACACGAACCGGTTGAGCGCGACGGGTGCGTCGGCGGGCAGCACCCTGACGCGCTGCACCACGTAGCCGAGAATGATCACGACGCCGATGATGCCGAAGCCGGTCAGCACCCCGGTCACCGGCGACTCACCTCACTGCCGGCCTGCGAGCCCTGCCCGGTCACGGGCGTCTCGCCCCCGCTGCTGGCCTGCGATCCCCGCCCGGTCACCCGCGAGTGAGCCCCACTGCCGGCCAGCGATCCCGGCAGGGTCACGCGCGAGTCAGCCCTACTGCCCACCCGCACTCGTCCCCCGCTCACGCCGATGTCCGGTCAGCTCACGGCGCCGGCGACGCCTGTGCCATCGCCCCGAGCAGGGCCGAATTCAGGTACGGCTCGAGGGTGGTCGCGAACGTGTTGGTGAGGTGGTCTTGGTCGCGGTAGACGTTCGCGCCGCCGATGACGGCGTAGCAGTCGGTCGACGAGCAGAACATCGAGCTGAAGTCGAGCAGCGTGACGTTCTGGCCGGCCGCGATCGCCGCCTGGGCCGCGACGGCCACCGGTGGGTCGGCGACCAGCCCGTCGGCCCGCGGCTCGACGCAGTCGGCCGGGTCTGAGGTGCGCAGGCACTTGTTCGGGTCGTCGCTCCACGCCGGGTTGTCGACCGCCGTCACCACGGGGGTGCCACGATCGGTCACCTCTTTCCAGGCGTCGGTGAAGCCGGCTGCGAGCGCCTGGCCGGTCGCCGAGGTTCCGGGGGCGGCGGCGTCGGCGAGCGCGGCGGTGAACACCGCGTCGTACGGCTGCACCGAGGCGAGCTCGGTCGTGAGATTGGCACGCCAGGCGTTGCACGAGCGAGAGAACGCGTCGACCCCGGGCATCGCGTCGGTGCTCCACGGGCATCCGCCCTTGATGTAGGTGGTCAGTGCCCAGCCGTTCGCGTCGGCCATCGAGATGAACGGGGCCAGCAGCGCATAGGCGTGCGAGTCGCCGATCAGTGCGACCCGTTTGGCGCTGGGGTCGGTCGACCCGAAGTGGCAGGCGAAGAGCCCCGAGTCGTTGAGCGTCACCAGGCACTCGGGGTTCGAGGGCCGGTCGGCGTTGCCGAACCCGGGCGATGGGATGATCGTGTCGTCGAGCGCCGTGTTCGGGCAGCTCGCCGTACCCGCGGCCACGGTGGCTGCGGCCGGCGTCACCGTGCTCGTGCCCGACGCGTCGGTGATTTCGGGCGCGGGGCCGGCGGCCGCGCCGAAGCACGCCGGCGGGTCGGCGACCGTGCTCGCCAGCTGGCTCGCTGCCGCGTCGTACTTGGGCTGCTGCACCACCCACACGCTCGACACCAGCAGTGTGAGCACGGCCATGCCGGCCAGCATGAAGGTGAAGGTCATGCGCGGGCGGGGGCGCCGCGCCGTCCAGAACGACCACTGCCTGGTCGGGTCTTCGACGAACTTCTTCGTCAGCCACGCCAGCACCACCGCTATCACGAAGAGCGCGACCCGGTTGTAGATCGACAGCCCCCAGCCCGGAATGAAGGGGGCGATCACGATCAGCGGCCAGTGCCAGAGATAGAGCGAGTACGAGATATCGCCGAAGAAGCGCGGCACCCGCGTGCTGAGCACCCGGCCGATGTCGAACCAGCGCTCTGAACGGTGCGACACGATCACGGCGGCGGTGCCGAGCACCGGCACCAGCGCCGCGTACCCGGGAAACGGAGTGTTGCGGTCGTAGGTGTAGCCCGCGACGAGAATCGCGACGACCCCGGCGTAGCCGAGCAGGTTCACGAACCACGCCCGGGTGGGCCTCAGCCGCGGGATGAGCGCCAGCAGGGCACCGACTCCGAACTCCCAGACGCGGGTGTAGGTGACGAAGTACGCCGACGCGGGGTCGTTGTTCGTGGCGATGACCGAGAGCACGAACGAGATCACCGTGGCGATCACGACGAGCGCGATCATCGCGTTCCACCGCCCGCGGTCGCCGTACTTCGTGGCGAGGCGCTTCACCCCGAAGAAGGATGCCCCCAGCAACAGGATCGGCCAGACCACGTAGAACTGCTCTTCGAGCGACAGCGACCAGTAGTGCTGCACCAGCGAGGCGTCGCCCGACGCCGCGAGGTAGTCGACGGAGTTCGCCGCGAGCGCCCAGTTCTCGACATAGAACGTGCTCGCCAGAATCTCTTTGAGGTTCTCGGCGAGAGCGCTCAGCGGCATGATGGTCAGCGTCGCGACGGTGCTGAACGCCAGCACGAGCAGGGCGGCCGGCAGCAGACGCCGCACCCGTTTCGCCCAGAAGTTCGGCAGCTTGATGCGGTCGGTGCGTTCGAGCTCGCGCGAGAGCTGCTGGGTGATCAGGAAGCCCGAGATGACGAAGAACACGTCGACCCCGATGTAGCCGCCCGTGAGCCGCCCGGGCTCGAAGTGGTAGACGACCACCAGCAGCACGGCGATGGCACGCAGGCCCTGCACGTGTGGGAGGAAGTGGGCCGGAGCACCGCGCTTGGCGACGGTCTCGCCGCGTGTGGTGGTCGAGTTCATATCGCCCCAATGCTACTTGGCGGCTTCTGGGCGAAAGCTCCGCCCCCGTCGTGTCTGTGGTGTTTCAGGCCCGGCTGGTGATTGTGGAGGAGCCACCGCGGCGGCCATACTCCTTGGTATGAACTTCCACGCCGTGCTGAAGCAGAGTGGAAAGACGGCCACGGGCATCGTCGTTCCGACCGATGTGTATGAGGCACTGGGCAGTGCCAAGCGGCACGCCGTCGTGGTCACGATCAACGGCTTTTCGTACCGCAGCACGGTCACTCCCTACCGGGGCGAGATCATGCTGCCGGTGAGTGCCGAGGTGCGCGCGGGCGCCGGCATCGCGGGTGGAGACGAGATCGACGTCGAGATCGTGCTCGACGACCAGCCGCGCGAGGTCGCGGTACCCGACGACTTCGCCGCGGCACTCGACGTGGTTCCGGCCGCACGCGCCTTCTTCGACGGCCTGTCGTATTCGAACAAGCGCCGCTTCACGGTTCCGATCGACGACGCGAAGACCCCCGAGACCCGCCAGCGCCGCATCGACTCCGCCGTGGCCAAGCTCGCCGACGGCACGCTCTAGCCGGGCGCTCCATCCGGGCGCTCCGGCGAAACGCTCGGCTACCTGCGGGCCAGCCGCGCCAGCCCCGGGGCTGACAGGTGCAGCACCTCGTAGCGCTCCGTCACCGCGCCGCCGGGTGCAGCATCCCCCGAATGCTGCACCCCGCCAGGCTCCCCCACCCAGAGACTGAACTGCACGAGCTGCCACGTGCGCGGATCGACGGCGACGGCCACCGAGTGCAGCCCCGGCAGCTCGAGCAGGGCCGGGAGGGCATCCACCCGCGCTGCGACCAGGGGCTGCGGGTCGACGTCGTCGGCAACGTGGATGACCGACCGCAGCGCCACGGTCGGCGACCCCTCGACGGCCGGGCCCCGCGCGAAGCCCGCGCCCACCCAGGTCTGGGCGACCGGGCGCCCGAAGTCGCGCACGATCGCGCCGAATCCGTCGCCGCCCCAGAGGAAGGTGCCCGCCGCGAGCGGAGCATTCCACAGGTAGAAGGGGGCGTACTGGTTCACGCTCGACCCGCGCACCCCTGCCTCGCGCACCAGATAGGCCTTCAGGCCGAGCCCCGGGTACTGGTCGAGGGCGTGCCCGCGCTCGGCCACCCGCGTTCGGATGACGCCCATGTCGTAGTCGGCCGGCAACGTGATCTGGTACTGCATGGCGAGCATGCCCTCATGCTACGACCGTGCTGCCGCTGCGCGCCCGCAGCTCCTCATCCGAGACGGCCGAGATGCGGCTGCATGAGTTGCCTGCGTTCGGGCGCGCGCGATACTGTGCGAGAGACAATCGGAGGCTCCCATGGCACGACTCATCCCCCTCGCCGTTCTGCTCGCAGCAGCGGCGACCGCGATCGCCCTGACGGGATGCTCGGCCGAGACCGTGCCCGAGACGCCGCCCGCCTCACAGGCCGCCGACAAGGCCGTCGAGGCCGGGTTCCAGGAGGGCGCCCTCGTCGGCGTCTGGACCATCGACCAGAAGTACGATTCGCCCGAGCAGCCGTTCGTGGCCTTCGTGCAAGACAACACCTGGATCGCCTCCGACGGCTGCAACCGGGTCGAGGGCACCTGGAAGGTCGACGCCAACGGCGTGATGGCCACCACCGCCGGTCCGTCGACGATGATGGCCTGCGAGGGTGCGCAGATTCCGCTCGCCGTGACCCTCGCCGACCACGTGGCGGTCAACGGCGACTACCTCACTATCGACAGCTCGAACAGCACCACGACCACTGAGCTGGTGCGCTCGATCGACCCGACCGTCGGCCCGCAGGGCTGGCCCATCGGTTACTGGACGCAGAGCAGAACCTCCACCTCGCCCTTCCTCTCACTCTCGGCCGACCGCACCTTCACGGGCAGTGACGGCTGCAACATCATCGGTGGCACCTGGACCCCGGGCAGCGCCGCGAGCCAGTCGGTCACCTTCACCGACGTGACCAGCACCATGATGTTCTGCGAAGGCGTCGACACCTGGCTGAGCGCGGCCGCGAGCGCCTCCGTGCAGGGCAGCATCATGACGGTGCAGAACGCCGGCGGCCAGGTGATCGGTTCGCTGAACTCGATGTGACCGGCGGATGCCGCGCCGCCCTCCTGGCGCGTCATCTTCGTCACGACCCGCCCCCGCGCCGGCGCACGAGCTTAAGCTGGAGGGGATGAGTACTACGCAGAGCACCGTTGAAACCACCGTCGCCGAACCACTCAGTGCGGCAGAGGTGCAACGACTGCGTCTCGACTTCCCGATTCTCGGCGAACAGGTGAACGGGCATCCGCTCGCCTACCTCGACTCGGGCGCCACCAGCCAGAAGCCGCTGCAGGTGCTCGACGCCGAGCGCGAGTTCTACCTGCACGAGAACTCGGCGGTGCACCGGGGTGCGCACACGCTGGCGGCCCTGGCCACCGAGAGCTTCGAGAACGCCCGCGCCACAGTTGCTCGCTTCATCGGCGCCGACGACGACGAGGTCGTCTACACCTCGAACGCCACCGAGGGCATCAATCTCGTCGCGTACGCGATGTCGAACGCCAGCGCAGGGCGCGGCGGGGCGGCCGCCGAACGGTTCCGGCTCGGGCCGGGCGACGAGATCGTCGTCACCGAGATGGAACACCATGCGAACCTGCTGCCCTGGCAGGAGCTGGCGGCCCGCACGGGAGCAACGCTGCGATATATTCCGATCGACGAATATGGTGCGCTGAGGCTCGATGAGGCCGCCGGGATCATCGGCGAGCGCACCCGCGTCGTCGCCTTCACGCACGTGTCGAACGTGCTCGGCTGCATCAACCCGGTCGAACACCTGGTGGCCCTTGCGCGCGCCGTGGGCGCACTCGTACTTCTCGATGCCTGCCAGTCGGCACCGCACCTCGGCCTCGACGTGCGGGCGCTCGACGTCGACTTCGCCGTGTTCTCGGGCCACAAGATGCTCGGGCCGACCGGCGTCGGCGTGCTGTACGGGCGGCGCGAGCTGCTGAACGCCCTGCCGCCCTTTCTCACCGGCGGTTCGATGATCGTCTCGGTGAGCATGGAGCACACCGAATACCTGCCGGCCCCGCAGCGCTTCGAGGCCGGAACCCAGCGCGTCTCGCAGGCGATCGCCCTCGGCGCCGCCATCGACTACCTCTCGGCCGTCGGGCTCGACCGCATCTCCGCGCACGAACATGCTCTCGGTCAGCGCCTCGTCGAGGGGCTGTCGGGTATCGACGGTGTGCGGGTGCTGGGGCCGCAGTCGGGGCAGCCTCGGGTGGGGCTGGCGAGTTTCGATGTGGCGGGCATCCACTCGCACGATGTCGGGCAGTTTCTGGATGACCGGGGCATCGCCGTGCGGGTGGGCCACCACTGCGCGCAGCCGTTGCACCGTCGCCTCGGAGTGGTGTCGAGCACCCGTGCCAGCACGTACCTCTACACCACCGACGACGAGGTGCACCGGTTTCTCGCCGGGGTCGCCGACGCCGTGACCTTCTTCGGAGCACACGCATGAGCGACACCGCGATGCAGGGCCTGTACCAGCAGGTCATTCTCGACCACGCGAAGGAGAAGCACGGCTTCGGCCTCGCGCCGTCGGCCGACGCCCACTCGCATCAGGTGAACCCCACCTGCGGCGACGAGATCACGCTGCAGCTGCAGCTCGACGACGGTGCGGGTGACGCCCTCGCCGGGCGCCCGAGCGACACGGGAAGGGTCGATGCGGGAGCCGGCGACGCGCGCGCGGGCGCGGGAGATGCGGGCGCCGGCGACCCGGGCGCCGGCGCGGCTGCATCGCCGCGCATCCGCGCCCTGCAGTGGGAGGGCCAGGGCTGCGCCATCTCGCAGGCGTCGGCCTCGCTGCTCAGCGACCTCGTGCCCGGACTCACCGTGAACGAGCTCTCAGAGCGCATCGACGTCTTCCGCGTCGCGATGCGCTCGAAGGGCGCCATCGAGCCCGACGAAGACCTGCTCGGCGACGCCGTCGTGCTCGGCGGGGCCTCCCGCTACGTCGCCCGCGTCAAGTGCGCCATGCTCGCCTGGGTCGCCGCCGAGGAGGCCCTGCTGCAGCTCGAGCCCCGCTGAGATTCTGTGACCGCTGCCACCTCGCTCTGTTGAGCGCGGTATCGGTCAATCGGCGATTGCTTCGTCGGTGTCGAGCGCGGTATCGGTCAATCGGCGGTTGCTTCGTCGGTGTCGAGTGCGGTGTCGTCGGTCGCGTGGCCAGCGGGCGCGCGCATGTTGGCCACGATGGCGAACACGTCTTGCAGGTTGTTCAGCAGGAACACGAAGTACAGCGGCACCGTCACCACCAGCAGCGCCCACGTCGCCAGCGTGACCACGATGGCCGCCGACCGCCGCGACGGCACGCGCACGGGCGTGTCGAACGCGCGGATGGGCGGGCCGTCGGCTCTGCTCTTCGATGTCAGCACGGGTTCACCATGGCGCCATTCTGTCCCGGCTTGCTGACGATTCACCCCGCGCCCGGCCCGCGCCGCCCCCGCGCCGGCCCCAGCGCAGCCCCCGCCCCCGCGCCGGGCCCCCGCGCCGGGCGCGCGGCTCAGGCGTGGTGCAGCAGGTCGGCGTGGTGGATCTCGGCGACGTTCGGGTGCGCCCGCAGGCGGTAGCGCAGCACGTTGTCGCCATAGGTCTCGAGAATGGGGCTGTCGGTGGGGTCGACCGAGAGACCGCGCGCGCCCGAACGCAGTTCGGGGCTCAGCTCGAGGGTGGGCATCCGGGCATCCAGCCCCGGGTTGAAGAAGAACGGAATCGAGATGCGGTCAGACCCCACCTTCGGCGACTCGACGCGGTGCAGGGTCGCCTTGAGGTACCCGCCGGTCGCGAGCTCGAGCATCTCGCCGATGTTCACCACGAAGGCGCCCTGCATGGGCGGCGCCTCGATCCAGTCGCCGTCGTGCTCGACCTGCAGCCCGCCCTTGCCGGGCTCGACCAGCAGCAGGGTCAGCACCCCGCCGTCGCGGTGCGCGCCGACGCCCTGCTTCGGCGTCTCGACCGACTCCCCGGGGTAGCGAACGATCTTGATCAGCGAGAACGGATGATCGGCGAACGCCGCGTCGAACACATCCTCGGGCGAGCCGAGGCTGAGCGCCCAGGCACGCAGCAGCTTCAGCGCGAGGGCGCTCAGCTCGTCGTTCCAGCGGCGCACCACCGGCTCGAGCTCGGGCAGCGCCTCGGGCCACAGGTTCGGACCCTCCAGTCGCCAGTAGTCGGCGGCGGGGTCGGCGGATGCCGCACCGGCGCCCTCGGTGGGGCGCTCCACGCCGATGTCGATCTGCTCACGCCAGTCAACATCGCCGTGCGTCAGCTCGCCGCCGACCCGCGTGTAACCGCGGAACTGCGGGCTGTTCACGTTCTCGATCGCCAGCTTGTCGGCCTCGGGCAGGTCGAAGAAGCGGCGCGAGAGGTCGAGAATGCTCTCTGTCAGCGCGGGGTCGATGCCGTGACCGGTGAGATAGAAGAAGCCGACCTCGTGGGTGACGCGGCGCAGGTCGTCTCGAAACGCGGCCGCCTCCTCCTCGGTCGAGTTCAGGCGGGAGATGTCGAGCACAGGTAAGGAAAGCACCCCTCCAGTCTTTCATTTCGTAAAGAAGAGGCGCCCTTTGTTACGCAGCCCAGTAACTTTGTTCGCGAGTACGAAGGAGAACTCACGCCCGGGCACGACTCGGCACCAGGGCACGCTTGCCCGTCGTCGGCGTCTTCCCGGCCCGCCCGGCCTGGCGCGCGATCGCCTGGCGCGCGACGCCTCGCGCGCGACGCGTTCGACTCACACCTGCGACGCAGCGCCGGCGACAGCAGCAGCCTGCAGCTGCCCGATCTGGGCGCGGGCCGCGGCGACGAGCTCGTCGTTCGTATTGGCGTGGCCTGACAGCCCCCAGCCGCCCGCGACGGCCTCGGTGAGCAGTACCCAGGTGCGGTCGACCAGCGTCGGGTCGCCGGCGGCGGCCGCCACGAGGTCGGTGAGCTGGCGAACCACGGCCACCTGCTTGTCGCGGTCGAGGGCTCCGGCGTTGGTGAGCACCTGCACACGCACGTAGTTCGTGTCGCCGTCGACGTTCGAGAGGGCGCCGGAGGGCAGCTCGTGCACGAAGCCGGCGGTGTTCTGCCGGAACATCGGAATGTCGGGCACCTGCTCGATGCTCATGACGGTGGTGGCCAGGTCGATGGCGAGTTGGTGGGTGTCGGCGAAGGTTCCGGCGGTGGCGTAGACGTCGATCATGGGCATGGGTGCGGGCTCCTCGGTGCGGGCGGAGATCTGCGGTGGCAGATCTGATGGTTGTCATAACCTCGTCTCGATCATCCACTATGCCGCTCGTCATAGTCAAGGGCGAATATGATGGGGCACATAGTGGCGCGGCCGGCAGACAGACGCCGGCGCGCTGCGTCGGGAGGCATGATGGCGGGCGACACGAAGCACCGTATGGTCGAGGGCGCGGCGCGCCTGCTCGCCCAGCAGGGGCTGCAGCAGACCTCGTTCTCAGAGGTGCTCGAACTCACCAAGGCGCCGCGCGGGTCGATCTACCACCACTTTCCCGAGGGCAAAGACCAGCTCATCGCCGAGGCGATCGACCTCGCGGGGGCGCGCGCCATCGCCCTCATCGAGCGCGGTGCTGGCAGCTCGCCACACCAGATCGCCGAGCACTTTCTGGCGATGTGGCGCTACGTGCTCGTGCAGTCGAACTTCGCTGCCGGATGCTCGGTGCTGGCAGTCACGGTCGCCACCGATTCGCCCGACCTGCTCTCGCACGCTTCGACGGTCTTCCGCACCTGGCGCGAGAGCCTCGCCGCGCGGCTCGTCGCCGGCGGAGTGCATGAGGCCGCAGCGGCCCGGTTCGCAGCCCTCCTCATCGCCTCGTCAGAGGGAGCCGTCGTGCTGGCCCGTGCCGAGCAGAGCATGGAGCCGTTCGAGCTCGTGGCCGAGCAGCTGCTGGCCGTGGCCGTGGGCCTGGAGCCGGCGGCCACCCCTTCGGGCAGCTGAACGCGCGGCCCGCTCTGTGTAGCTGTAGGGAGAGGTGGAGGCACGTGCTGTTGAAAGACGGGAAAAATTCCGCAGAAACCGCCTGCGCGATGATGGTGCGGGGCGTTCAGGGCCTCAGGCCCCGCCAGAGGGTGTCGACGAGTGCGTCGGCGAAGGCACGGTTCAGGGGCTGGTCGGGCAGCAGGAGGCGGTGGTAGCAGGCGCCCCAGAGCTGGTCGACGACGACCTCGAGGTCGACATCGGCTCGAATCTCGCCGGCCCGCTGGGCCCGGCCGAGACGCTCCACGGCGAGCAGCCGGCGCGGGCGCGTGTAGTTCTCGGCGAAGGCGACGGCCAGCACCGAATCAGACTGCGCCGCACCGATGAGCCCGGTGATGACGGGGCTCGCATCGCCCGTGACCAGCCCGACGAAGGCGCGCAGCTGGGTGCGCACGTCGGCCTCGACATCGCCGGTGTCGGGAAAGGCGAGGGTGCCCTCGACGGCATGGAAGTACGCGTCGAGCGCCAGCGACCCGGGGGTCGGCCACCATTTGTACAGCGTCATCTTGCTCGCACCCGCGCGGGCGGCGACCTTCTCGAACGTCACCGCGGCCAGGCCGCTCTCGAAGAGCAGCGCACTCGCGGCGGCCAGCACCGACTCGCGAACCTCGGCGGCCGGGCGGCGCCCGCGACCGGAGCGCACCGCCCCGGCAGGGGCGCTCACATCGGGTCGCGTTGTCACGATTGCAGTATATGGACTAAACGTCTATATTCCTAGATGTGTACGAATCGTCCACAAAAGAGGAGAACCAGCATGTCTGAAGCATCGAACCGCCGCGTCGCCATCGTCACCGGGGCCTCGGGAGGAATCGGCCGCGCCAGCGCCGAGCGGCTCGCCGCCGACGGCATGACCGTGGTGGCGCACTATGCCGGCAACCGGGCTCGTGCCGAGGAGACCGTCGCGGCGATCGAGGAGGCCGGCGGAACCGCCGTCGCTCTCGGCGCAGACGTGGCCGACGAGGCGCAGATGACCGCGCTGTTCGACCGCACGACCGAGCTCTACGGCGGCGTCGACGTGGTCGTGAACACCGCGGGCGTCATGGTGCTCGCGCCGCTGGCCGAGTTCGACCTCGACCAGTTCGACGCCATGATGCGCACCAACGTGCGCGGAACCTTCGTGGTGGCCCAGCTCGCCGCGCGGCAGCTGCGCCCGGGCGGCGCGCTCATCACCTTCTCGACCTCGGTCGAGCGTCTGCAGCAACCCACCTACAGCGCCTACGCGGCTACGAAGGGCGCCGTCGAGGCCCTGACCCTCATTCTGGCGCGCGAGCTGCGCGGCCGCGACGTGACGGTGAATGCCGTCGCGCCGGGCCCGACCGCGACGCCCCTCTTTCTCGACGGCAAGCCGCAGCAGGTCATCGACCACATCGCCTCGCTCGCTCCCCTCGAGCGGCTCGGCACGCCCGACGACATCGCCGAGACCGTGGCGTTCCTGGCAGGCCCCGGGCGTTGGGTGAACGGCCAGGTGCTCTACGTGAACGGCGGCATCGCCTGACGGGTACGACGAGGCGCGGCGTCGCGGCATCCGGATGCCCGACCTGACGGGCACGATCGGGAACGGCATCACGCATCCGTGCGCCGACCTGGCGCCGGCCGGGCGCACGGCGCCGCACCAGCCATAAGCTGGAGAACATGGATTCGACGGACGCCCCACACCCCGACCCCATCGTCTCGCAGCTGGTCGACCTGCTCGGCCCGGCCGTGCTGGTCGACGCCGCCGCCCTCGCCGCGGCGCGCACCGACAAGTCGGGCTTCGTCTCGGCCGGCACCCCGCTCGCCGTGGTCGAGGCACGCTCGATCGCCGATGTGCAGGCCGTGCTGCGGCTCGCCACAGAGCACCGGGTGCCCGTGGTTCCACGCGGCGCGGGCACGGGGCTCGCGGGCGGAGCGGTCGGCACCGACGGCTCGATCGTGCTGTCGACGGCCCGTATGAACCGCATTCTCGAGATCTCGCTCGACGACGAGCTCGCCGTGGTCGAACCGGGCGTGCTCAACCAGGCGCTGAGCGATGCGGTCGAGAACGACGGGCTCGTGTTCTCGCCCGACCCCGCGAGCAAGGCGATCTCGAGCATCGGCGGCAACATCGCTACGAACGCCGGCGGTCTGCTCTGCGCGAAGTACGGCGTGACCCGCGAGGCGATTCTCGGCCTCAAGGTCGTGCTGCCCGACGGCCGGATGCTCGAGACCGGCCATCGCAGCGTCAAAGGTGTCACGGGCTACGACCTCACGGCCCTGCTCACCGGTTCAGAGGGCACCCTCGGCGTGATCGTGGAGGCGACCGTGAAGCTGCGGCCCATCGCCACCGGCGAGGTGGTCACGATCGGAGCGTTCTTCTCCGACATCGTCGCCGCCGCGGCGGCCTCGGCCGCGATCACCGCCGCGCGCATCCGGCCCGCGGTGATGGAACTGATGGACGGCCCCGCGCTCGTGGCGATCGACGCCTACAACGGCACCGACCTGGTGGCGAAGGGCGCGGCCTACCTGCTCGTGCAGACCGACGGCGGTGGGTCGGTCGACGAGGCCGAGCGCATTCTCGAGATCGTGCGGGCCGCGGGCGGCGCGGCCGAGCTGACGGCCGACCCTGCGGTCGGCGAGCGGCTGCTGGGCATCCGGCGCAGTTTTCACCCGGCGCTGGAGGCGCGCGGCGAGGTGCTGATCGAAGACGTGTGCGTGCCGCGGTCGCAGCTGGCGGCGATGTTCGCCGCGATCGGCGAGATCAGCGAGCGTTACGGCATCTCGATTCCGACGGTGGCGCACGCGGGTGACGGCAACCTGCACCCGAACTTCGTGATCCCGCCGGCCGCGGCGGGCACCGACCGGGGTGCGACTGACGGCGGTGCTGCTGAGGGCGGTGCGGCTGAAGGCGGCGCGATCGCAGGCGTGGCCGCTGAAGGCGGTGCTGCTGAGGGCGGCGTGCCCGCCGCGCCGGGTGAGGCGACGGCCGGCGTGCCCGAGTACATCTGGGCGGCCGCGGGCGACCTGTTCCGGGCCGCACTGGCTCTGGGCGGCACCCTCACCGGCGAGCACGGGGTCGGGGTGTTGAAGCAGCGCTGGCTGCGCGACGAGGTCGGGGCCGACAGCTTCGACCTGCAGCGCCAGATCAAGGCGGTCTTCGACCCTCTCGGCATCATGAACCCCGGCAAGGTCTTCGGCTAGCCCCGTCAGAGCTCACGGCGGGGCCACCTGCCGACGGTGACGCCTCCGGCAACCTGGCGATGCGCTACAGCTCGGGGTGCGCCCACGCCAGCAGCTCGTCGACCGGCCACGTCGTGATGATGCGCGCGGGCGGCACGCCCAGCACCGCCGCGCGCTCGATGCCGTAGTCGAGCAGTCCCAGCTGCCCCGGCGCGTGCGCGTCGGAGTCGATGCTGAACAGACACCCCTCGTCGACCGCCAGCGCGATGAGATCGTCGGGCGGGTCGGTGCGCTCGGGCCGGGCGTTAATCTCCACCGCCACGTCGTGCTCGGCGCAGGCGGCGAACACCCGCTTGGCGTCGAACTCCGACGGCGGGCGGGTGCCGCGCGAGCCCTCGATGAGCCGGCCGGTGGCGTGGCCGAGAATGTTCGTGAACGGGTCGGCGATGGCCCCGAGCATCCGCTTCGTCATGGTGGCCCGGTCGTCGCGCAGCTTTGAGTGGATGCTCGCCACCACGATGTCGAGCCGGGCCCGCAGCTCGGGCTGCTGGTCGACGGTGGCGTCTTCGAGAATGTCGGCCTCGATGCCCGAGAGCACCCGGATTGCCGAGCTTCGGGCGCCGAGCTCGGCCAGCTCGCCGAGCTGCGTCTCGAGACGCTCGGCGGTCAGGCCATGGGCGACGGTGAGGTGCGGCGAGTGGTCGGTGAGGGCGACGTATTCACGCCCCAGGGTGCGTGCGGCATCCACCATCAGCGAGATCGACGTGGTGCCGTCAGACCAGTCACTGTGCGTGTGCAGGTCGCCGCGGATCTTCTGCTTCAGCGCCTCGCCCGCCGCCGTCAGGGGTGAGCTCGCGGCGGCTCGCAGAGCGGCGAGCCGCTCGGGCACCGCGCCGTCGAGCGCCTGGCGGATCACCTCGAAGGTGCTCGCTCCGATGCCCTTGGTCGCCTTCAGCCGGCCGTCGGCCGCGCGGGCGGCCAGCTCGTCGGGTGTGAACGCGGCGATGCTGTCGGATGCCCGGCGAAAGGCCTGCACCTTGAACTGCGGCGCCCGGTCGTACTCGAGCCGGAAGGCGATCTCGTTGAGCGCGCCGACGGCGTCGACCGGGCTGTCGCTGGGGGTGGGGCCGGAGGTCATGCTCCCATCATGCGACAGTTTCGCTAGCTTTAGACCAGATCGGTCGACGACCACCGCCACCAGACGACCACCGCCACCAGACGACCACCGCCACCAGATGACCACCGCCACCAAGGGAGCGAACCAGATGGCCACAATTCTGCAGCCCGAATCGATGAAGCCCGACGTGCGACGCTGGACGGGCATCTCGGCGATCGCCGTCGCCATCCTGATGGCGGCCGAGTTTCTGACCGCCTCGCTGGGCGTGGGCGCAGCGCCGCCGCTGTCTGACGAGACGGCCCTTGGCGAGTTCATGACGGGCGCTGCCGACGCTACCCTGCTGGTCATCTTCATCGACACGTTCTTGATGGCGGCGCTCGTGGTCTTTCTGGCGAGCTTTCGGCAGCTCATCACCCGCGCCCGCGCCGACATGCAGTGGGTGGCCGACCTCGGCTACGGCGCCGGGCTGATCTTCGTCGCCGTGACGCTGGTGGGCGACGCGATGGACGGCGGGGGCGCCCTCGACACCGTCAAGCAGCCGGCCGACGGCTCGGTCATCCGAGCCCTCACCGAGGGGCACATTCTGATGTTCGGCTCGATCGGCTGCGTGATGACCGCGCTGGTCGTGGCGGCCGCCGGCTACGTGTCGTTCGCCTCGGCCACCCTGCCCCGCTGGACCGGCTGGCTGGCCTTCGTGGTGGCTGCGCTCAACCTGCTCACCGTGCCGGCGATGTTCAACGGCACGAGCTCGACCGACCCGTTCTCGGCGGGCGGGCCGGGCGTCACGGCGCTGGCCACGTTTCCGTTCCTGGTGTGGGTGGCCATCGTCGGCATCGTGACGATTCGGGGCACTCACCACCACGCGATGCGGCGCGCACGCGCGGCGGCGGCGAAGGCGGCCCCGGATGCCCTGCTGCCGTCACGCTAGACCAATGTGTCGCGCCCGGTCGCCGCGCCGCGCCTGCGCGCCGACCCCTCGCTAGGGCGTCGCCGTCGGCGTCGGCGCCGGTGCGTCGGGAGCGGAGGTGGACGACGGGTCGCTCGTGGCGGTCGGCGTCGGCGTGGGCTTCTCGGTCGGTTGCGGCGCCGTGTTGCGCGTGAAGCTGGAACTCGGGGCCGGAAAGGTGCCGCCGCCGTAGGCGTCGGCCGTGCCCTTGTAGAACTCCTTCCACACGTAGAGGCGTGACAGCCCGCTGTACACGGTGTCGCCGTTACCGCCGGTCACTGCCGTGTTCCTGATCGACACGCCGCCGGTCACGTTGCCGACCCACGACGCCGAGACGAGCTTCGTCGTGCCGCCGACCAGCCAGACGTCTTTCTCGGCGTCGGTGGTGCCGGTCTTGCCGAAGTGCGGGGTGCCGTCGGCGGGGTTCGCGGGGGTGGCGGTGCCCGACTGGATGACACCCTGCATGGCGTACAGGGCGGCCTGGGCGATGGCCGGGTCGATCGCCTGCGTGCAGTCTGCGGTCGGAACGGCCACGGCCGCACCGGTCGCGTCGGTGATGCTCGAGATGGCGATCGGCTTGCAGTACATGCCCTGCGCTGCGACGCCGGCGTAAGCCGCCGCCACGGTCAGCGGGGCGACCTCGTTGCCGCCGAGCACGGTGGCGTAGAGGCCGGTGTCCATCGGCAGGCCGTCGGCCCGGTGCATCCCGAACGCGTTGGCGATCGCGTTGATGTCGCAGAGGTCGAGCTTCGAGGCCATGTTCAGGAAGGCGTTGTTCACGGAGTCTTCGAACTGGGTCAGCACCGAGGCATTGCCGCCGGCCTCGCCCGCGTCGTTACCGGCTTTGTAGGGGGTGCCGGGCACGTCACCGCAGCTGTTCGTGATGTTGGCCGATGTGAACGTCTGGTTGTTCGAGCCGTTCACGATGTCGCCGAGGGAGTGGCCGGTCTTCAGCCAGTCCATCAGAACGAAGAGCTTCTCGGTCGACCCGTTCTGAAACCCCGTCGATCCGCCGTAGTCGGCGTCGGTGCTGTAGTTGATCGCGGTGTTGGTCGCCGGATCGGCCGCCGGATCTTGACTGTAGTTCTTGTTCTGCGCCATCGCGAGCACCTTGCCGGTGCCCGGTTCGACCGTCACGAAGGCTCCACCGATGTCGACAGACGACATCGACTGCGGCACGTAGTCGCTCACCGACTGGTTCGCGGCTGCCTGCAGCTTCGTGTCGAGGGTCGTGACGATCTTGTAGCCGCCGGTGTTCAGGGCGGTGGCCCGGTCGTCGGCGCTCGCGCCGAAGGTGGTGTCGTTCAGAATGATGTCTTTGACGTAGTCGCAGAAGAATCCGGCGCCGTCGGTGGCCGTCTGGCAACCGGTCGATGGCTGCGTGATGCTGGGGGTGACGGGTGTCGCGATGGCGGCGTCGTACTGAGCCTGGGTGACCGTGTGCTCTTTCAGCATCGAGGCGAGCACGTCTTCGTTGCGCCGCGCAGTGTTGGCCGGAATATTGTCGGCGATGTCGATGCGCAGGCCCTCCGGCTCGTTGACCATGGCCGCGAGGCTGGCCGCCTGCGGCAGCGTGAGGTCGCTGGCGTTCACGCCGAAGTAGTACTCCGAGGCGGCCTGGATGCCGTACACCCGCCCACCGAAGAGGGCGATGTTCATGTACCCGAGCAGAATGTCGTCTTTGCTGTACTCCTTCTCGAGACCGATTGCCAGCTTCATCTCTTTGAGCTTGCGGTCGGTGGTCGTCGCGGTCGCGTCGGCGTAGGCGGCGGCCTCGGCCGTGGGGTCGCTGATCGCCTCGGCCCGCTGCACGAGGATGTTCTTGACGTACTGCTGCGAGATGGTCGAGGCGCCGGAGGTGATGCCGCCCGTCACCGTGTTGGCGACCAGGGCGCGAACCGTGGACTGAACATCCATGCCGCCGTGAACGTAGAAGCGCGGGTCTTCGGTCGACACGATGGCGTCTTTGAAGTACTGGGAGATGTCGTTCCAGCCGACCTCCTGGCGGTCTTGGTCGTAGAACGAGGCGAGCAGGGTCTGCGAGCCGTCGTCGTTCTGCGCGTAGATGCTCGAGGTCTGCGACAGAGCGTCGGGCTTGATGTAGCTCGGCAGGTTCTGGAAGACGCTCAGCGAGCTGTCGACAGCGACACCCGTCACGGCGACCGCGGGCGTGACGACGGCGGTCACCAGGATGCCCGCGATCACACTCGCGCCCACAAGCCCGACAATCGCCCCGAGCACACCGGTCGTCTTCTGTTTGTGGGAGGTCATACACACCGATCTGTCGAGCACGAAACGAGCGTCGCGGGCGCGCTTTCGTTGCCCCACGACCAGACCAGAGGCTACGGTGTGCCGCTGGGCACAGGGGTAGGTGAGCTATGAATGTTCTCAGAATCTGCCCCCAATCGGCCCCGAAGACCACGTCGGCTAGGGTGAGGCGCATGAAGTTCAGCCGGGCCGAGCTCGAGTCGTACCGCGGCCAGACGCTGCCCGAGCTGCTGCAGCGGGGCATCGGCATCACGAACCTGGTGGCGGGGGCATCCGCTCGGGCCGACGAGCTGACACAGGCCGAACTGGCCGAGGGCGCAGCGCCGCCAGCCGCCTGAGGCGCGGCCCGAGCTCGATGCTGCGAGGCCTCCTGCGTCAGAAGAGAGTGCTGGCCGGAACGCGCGACCCCTCGAGGGCGAGCAGGAACTGCTTGCGTTCGAGTCCGCCCGCATAGCCGGTGAGCGAACCAGATGCTCCCACCACCCGGTGACAGCCCACCACGATCGACAGCGGGTTGTGGCCCACCGCCTGCCCCACCATGCGCGCCAGTCGGCGGTCACCGAGCCGCTCGGCCAACTCGCCGTAGGTCACCGTCTCGCCGAACGGAATCTGGGCGAGCAGCGCCCACACCCGCTGCTGGAAGTCGTTGCCGGCGAGGGCGGTGGGCAGGTCGAACTCGGTGCGCCGCCCCGCGAGGTACTGTCGCAGCTGGCGGGCGGCCTCGGCCAGAACGAGGTCGTCGCCCTCGTCGACGGCCGGGCCGAAGGCGGTGCGGTCGGGCCTGGTCCAGTGCTCTGGGTAGTAGATGCCCACGAGCGCGTCGCCGGTCGCCACGAGGGTGACGTCGGCGATCTCGTCTGTGGTGATGGTGACGTGGCGTGTGTGCATATCAGAGACGATACGCGCGGCGCACGACACCGACTGGCACCCATCAGACATCACTGCCGTGCCCGGCGACCGCGCTGCACCCGCCCGACCATCCCTACCGCGTGCGCGGCCGATGCGAGAGGATGTGAACATGACAGCGACCATCCCCGCCGAGTACGTGCATCTGCTCGAAGAGCCGAACTACGGCGCGCTCGGCACCATCAGGCCCGACGGCACCGTGCAGGTGAACCCCATGTGGTTTCAGTTCGACGGCGAGGTGCTGCGCTTCACGCACACCACGAAGCGGGCGAAGTACCGCAACCTGCAGCAGAACCCGACGATGTCGCTGATGGTCATCGACCCCGAGAACCCGTTCAGGTACCTCGAGGTGCGTGGCACGCTCATCGAGGTGGTGCCCGACCCCACCGGCGCCTTCTATGTCGTGCTGGGCAAGCGCTACGGCAACGCCGACCAGGTGCCGCCGCCCGACAGCGCCGACCGCGTGGTGCTGGTCATGAGCGTGGAGCACACGACGAAGCAGTAGAGGCCGGGCGCGACGACCGGCGCGCGACCTGCACGAGCGTCGAGGTGGCGACGGCGGTTCATCGCGAGAGCCAGGGCGCGAACGTGACCTCGACCAGCGGCAGTTGCTTCTCGGGCGCACCGAGTGCCGAACCCAGTACGAACGACACCTGCTGCCCGGCCGACAGCACGATGAGCAGGTCGACGATGCCCTGAACGTCGGTGCCGGGCACGAGTTCACCGTTCGCGATCGCCTGCCGCAGCAGCTCGTCGAGCCGTGCCCGCCACACCACCTCGTAGTCGATCTGGTGGCTGGCGATGCCCGGATCGACCGCGACCCGGCCCCAGAAGCCCACCACGAGGTGGGCCTCGTCCTGCGTCTCCTTGCCCGTCGGCAGAATCTCGCGCATCATGGCGCGTACGGCATCCAGCCCCGACCGCCCCCTCGTGACCTCGTCGATGCGCGCGTTGGTGCGCGCGAACACCGTGCCGAAGGCCGCGCTCAGCACGGCGTCGAAGTTCGGAAAGTAGTGCCACAGGGCACCGGTGGCCACGCCCAGCTCGGCCGCGATGGCCCGGGAGGTCGCCGCGTGCAGGCCATCGCGGGCGGCGATCGCCAGCAGCGCCTCGACGATGTCACGCCGGCGCGCATCATGGTCGACGACGCGGGGCATGCCTCCATTGTTGCAGGATGCCCGGCCGCGCCCGCGCGGCACCCACCATTTACACGAACGAAACAAGCGCGTAATCTATTTCGAGCGAGCGCTCAATAACATTGTCGTTGTTCGTTCATCCCCCTCTCTGCCTGGTACCACCTATTGCCCCAGGAGTTCTCGTGACCAAGATCGCCCCCTCTGCCGACCCTGCCGTCACGGCGCCGGCCGCCCCATCGAACCGCCTGAGCGGAAAGCTCGGGGCGACCGCCATCGTATTCATGGTGGTCGCCGCCGCCGCACCGCTCACCGTCATCGCCTCGAGCCCCATCGGCATGGCGCTGACGAACGGCGGAGGCGTTCCGTTCAACTACCTCGCCGCCGGTGTCGTGCTGCTGGTCTTCGCGGTGGGCTTCACCACCATGGCGCACCACATCACAGACGCCGGCGCGTTCTACACCTTCGTCGGCAGCGGCCTCGGCCGCGTGATCGGCGGCGGAGCGGCGTTTCTCGCGCTGTTCTCGTACCTCGCCATCCAGACCGCAATCTACGCCTTTCTCGGCTTCTCGGCGTCGAACCTGGTCGCTTCGGCGGGTCTGCCCGACACTCCGTGGTACCTCTGGAGCGCCCTTGCCATGCTGATCGTGGCGTTTCTCGGTTATCGCAACATCGACCTGAGCGCGAAGGTGCTCGGCGTGTTGCTGATTCTCGAAGTGCTCGTGATCGTCGTGCTGAGCCTCGCCGTGCTGCTCAAGGGCGGATCGACGGGCGGCGGCGTGACGGCCGACTCGTTCACTCCGGCCGTCATCATGTCGGGCCCGGTCGGCCTCGGTGTCATGCTCGCCTTCGGTGGCTTCACCGGGTTCGAGTCGACCGCCATCTTCCGCGATGAGGCACGCGTGCCGCACAAGACCATTCCGCGAGCGACCTACGCCGCGGTGATCGGCATCGGTGTGTTCTACACGTTGGCGACCTGGATGCTCGTCGAAGCCTGGGGCAGCGGAGCCGTTCAGAGCATCGCCGTCGAACACACCGGTGACCTCGTTCAGCTCACCGCGACCACCTACGTGGGCCAGTGGCTCGCCACTGCCGTCAGTACCCTGCTGGTGACCAGCCTGTTCGCCTGCGTCATCTCGTTCCACAACGTCATCTCACGCTACCTGCACTCGATCGGCCGGGTGGGGCTGCTGCCGACACGGCTCTCCACGACGCACAGTCGGCACCGCTCGCCGCACTTCGCGTCGATCTTCGTCACGGCCGCCTCGGTTGCGCTGCTCGTGCTCTGGGTCGCCCTCGGCTGGGACCCGCTGCTGCAGGTCTTCACCCTCATTTCGTCGTCAGGGGCCATCGGAATCATCCTGCTGTTCGTGCTGACCAGCGTCTCGGTGGTGGTGTTCTTCGCCCGCACGAAGCTCGACCGACGGCCGTGGAACACGGTCATCGCCCCGATCGTGGCGCTCGTCGGCCTCATCGCGATTCTCGTGCTCGCCATCACCAACTTCTCCGCCCTGACCGGAACCCCCGAGCCGGCACTGAACACGGTGCTGATTCTTGCGCCCGTGGCGGCGTTCCTCGTCGGTGCCGGCGTGGTGCTGTGGGTGCGCCGCCGGCGACCTGCCACCTACCGTTCTCTGCTCTTCCACGACCACACAACCCAGAATGAGGATCACTGATGACCCTGGAGATGACGAACCACCCGGCGCCGAACCCGGCCGACCGAGACGCCACCGGCCGAGACGCTACCGGCCGAGCGGTCACCCATCCGCTGCAGCCGCTCGGCGCCGCCGAGATCGCCGCGATGAAGGCCGCCCTCGAGGCCGCCGGCCTCGCGGGCGACGCGACACGCTACTCGTACGTGCTGCTGCGGGAGGCAGACAAGAGCGAGGTGCTCGCCTTCGACGCCGACGGCGACGCCGCGAGCGGCGGGCGGGCATCCATTCGCCGCGAGATCAGTGCACTGCTGACCGACCTTGAGGCGAAGACACTGACCACCGTGATCGTCGACGTCACCGCCGGCCGCGACCCTGCCGTGGTGACAGCCGATCGGCTCGACCCCGCTGTCACCGGCTGGGGGCCGTCGCTCGAAGAAGACTTTCCGGCCGCCGACGCCATCGTCAAGGCGAACGCCGACTGGGTCGCCGCGCTGGCGCGGCGCGGCGTGACCGACCTCGACCGGGTGCGCACCGTGCCCCTCTCGGCCGGCGTGTTCGACTACCCCGACGAGGTGGGGCGCCGCATGGTGCGGGTGCTCGCGTTCTGGCAGCCGTACCCCACCGACTCGGTATGGGCCCACCCGATCGACGGCGTCGTCGCGCACGTCGACCTCAACGCCGCCGAGGTGCTGCGCGTGATCGAGACCGACATGACCACCGTTCCCGAGGAGTCTGGCGATTACACTGACCCCGACGTTCGGGGGCCCGAGCGCACCACCCTCAAGCCGATCGTCATCACTCAGCCCGAGGGCGTGAGCTTCACGCTCGACGACAACGTGCTGAGCTGGCAGAACTGGTCGGTGCGCCTCGGATTCAACGGGCGCGAAGGGCTGACGCTGCACCAGCTCGGGTTCGAACACCGCGGGGTGGTGCGCCCGATCATCTACCGGGCATCCGTGTCAGAGATGATGGTGCCCTACGGCGACCCCTCGCCGACGCACGCCTGGCAGAACTACTTCGACGTGGGTGAATACCAGTTCGGTCGGCTCGCCAACTCGCTGCAGCTCGGCTGCGACTGCCTCGGCGACATCACCTACGTCGACGCGACCGTCGTCGACGACCGCGGCGAGGCGAAGACGATCGCGAACGCGATCTGCATCCACGAAGAAGACTACGGAGTGCTGTGGAAGCACAACGACGACTTCGCAGGAACGAACGAGACCAGGCGGCAACGTCGACTCGTCATCTCGTTCTTCGTCACTGTGGGCAACTACGACTACGGGTTCTACTGGTACCTCTACCTCGACGGCACCATCGAACTCGAGGCGAAGGCCACCGGTGTCGTCTTCACCTCGGGTCACGCCGGTGGCGACTACGAGTACGCCTCGGCGCTCGCGCCGGGCCTCGGGGCGCCCTACCACCAGCACCTGTTCTCGGCGCGGCTCGACATGACCGTCGACGAGACGGCGAACGCGGTCGACGAGATCCAGGTGCAGCGCGTGCCGATCGGCGCGTCGAACCCGTGGGGCAACGCGTTCACCCGCAGTGTGACGCGCCTCGAAGACGAGCAGAGCGCCCAGCGGCTGGCGGCGCCGGGCGAGGGGCGGGTGTGGAGCATCCACAGCTCGTCGACGACGAACCGCATGGGCGAGCATCCGGCGTACGTTCTGTACCCCGAGGGGCAGCCGGTGCTGCTGGCGGCCGACGAGGCGTCGGCGCGACTTCGCGCGGGATTCGCGACCAAGCACCTCTGGGTGACGCAGTACGACCGCGACGAGCTGTGGGCGGCGGGCGCCACCGTGAACCAGCACCCGGGCGGGGCCGGACTGCCGGCCTACACGGCGGGCAACCGGTCGGTCGACGGCGAAGACATCGTGGTGTGGCACACGTTCGGGCTGACGCACTTTCCGCGCCTCGAAGACTGGCCGGTCATGCCCGTCGACTACGCGGGCTTCAAGCTCAAGCCGCACGGCTTCTTCGACCGCAACCCCACCCTCGACGTGCCGGCGAGCGTCGGGCACGGTGCGGGCGGGCACGGTGCGGGCGGGCACGGTGCGGGCGGTGCCGGTGGGGTCGGTGCGGGCGGGGTCGGTGCGAGTGCGCACGAAGGTCACGATCACGGCGCCGCGGCATCCGGCGACGGTCATGCCTGCAGCTGCTGACCTCGCGGGCGCCGGGGCGCGGCGTGTCTGAGCTGCTGCAGCTCGGGATGCTCGTTCCGACCGGCGCCGCGGCCTGCTGCGTCGCGGCGAACCGCAGGCGCCGCACCCTGCGCGACGGGGTGCCCACCGTGGTGATGCTCGCGGCCATGCTCGACCTGAGCATCCCGGGCCTCCTCGGCCGCCCCGCGCTGCTGCCACCCGCCTTCTGGTTCGCGGCGCTCGTCGCGTGCGCCCTGCTGGCGGCATTCCCCGCCCGGCGGCGCACGGCCGCAGGTGCGCGGGATCCGGTCGCATCCGCACGGCGCGCGGACGCAGGTGTGCGGACTCCGGTCGCATCCGCACGGCTCCCGGTGCGACTCGCGTCACCCTCGGCGCCACCCGCGCCGCGTGTGAACCGTGAGATCGGAGACCGGCCCGCGGGGCGCCTCTCACCGATGATCACCCACCGGGCGCTGAGCTGCGTCGTGATGGCGGCCCTCCTGCTGGCAGGCGGCATGAGCGCGACACAGGCGGCGACCGCGGCAACCACGGCGACGACGACGGCGACGGTGACGACGGCAGCGACGGTGACGACGACGGCGACGGCCATCCCGGCGGCGCACGGCTCCATGACCGGCATGGCCATGTTCGAGGCAACCGGCGGCACGGGCAGCCTCGGCCTGCTGCTTGCCGGCGGCGGCCTGGCGATCGCCGCGTTCGGCGGTGTCGTCGCCGTGCGCCACTGGCGGGCATCCCGTCTCGCTTCGATCGACGCCGCCGCCATGTCGCTCTCGGTCATCGTCATGCTCGTCGCCATGTGACCGTCATACGACCCCCGCCCGCGCCACCACGCCACCGGCACCCGACCCCGCCCGCGCCGCCACGTGATCGCCACGTCAGAATGGCGCGGCGCAGCCATGGTGGCAGGCCGGCCGCTGGCCTAGGGTGTGGAGCATGGGTCGGGGTCGGGTGGAGGCGTTCAGTGACGGGGTGATGGCCGTGGCCATCACCCTGCTGGTGCTCGACCTGCACACGAGCGCGGCGACCGGCGAACCGCTGCTCGATCAGCTGGCACACGAGTGGCCCGCCTTTCTGGCGTACCTGCTGAGCTTCTTCGTCATCGGAACCATCTGGGTGAACCACCACCTGCTCTTCGACGCGATGGTGCGCGTCGACCGGCTGACGCTCGCCCTGAACCTGCTGTTGCTGCTGTTCGTGTGCACCATTCCGTTCAGCACGTCGACGCTGGCCGACTTCGTCGTCGAGGGCGGCACGAACGCCCAGGTCGCGGTGGTGCTGTACGGCGCCGTCGCCGAGGGCATGGCGGTCAGCTTCGTACTGATTCTGCGGCACATCATCGACGCTGGGCTGGTCAGCCGGCCGATCGGTCGCGACGAGCGCCGCCGCCAGCTCGTGCGGTTCGGTGCGGGGCTGGTGCTCTACCCGCTTGCCACGGTCGTCGGGTTGTTCGCGCCCGTGGTGATGATGGTGGGGCTGACCGTACTGTCGATCTACTACCTCGTGGGTCGTTCGGCACTCACCGAACTCGCTGCGCCCAGCCCGGAATGAGGGAGCGGATCGACGCATGACCTCAGCGCGACCTGATGCGGGGTTGTGGCCCGGCTGAGGCACTTCTCTCCCGTTTCGTATAGTCTTTCTACAAATGGAGGAAAACCCAGACCTGGTGCTGCACGGCGGCACGGTGTACTCGTTCGACGATCCCACCCCTGGCGCGGCCGGAACCCGAGCCGAGGCTATCGCCTGTCGGGCCGGCACCATCGTCGCCCTCGGTACATCGAGGCAGGTGCTGGCCCTGGCGGGCCCCGCAACCCAGGTCATCGACCTCGCCGGCAGCACGGTCATTCCGGGCATCAACGACGCCCACCTGCACGGCGCGTGGCTCGGAGCCCGCTGGCCGAGCCTCTTCTTCGGCGACGAGAGTACAGCTCCGACGGGCCGACTGTTGTCGAACGCCACTGAACGGGCGGCAGCCCTGCAACGATCATGGGCCCTCCTGTCGTCGCTCGGAATCACCAGCTACACCGAGCCCGGCATCGGCCCCGGTGAAGACGACGGTGAGACCGGATGTTTCGGCTCAGCGATGCTCGACAGCTACCTCGAACTCGCCGGCAGTGCACAGCAGACCGTGCGGGTGACCCTGCTGCGGCTGTTCGGACTGCTCGATGGGCCGAGCACACTCGACGGCTTCCGGGCCGGGCTCGACGTGCCGACGCCGCCGACAGACTCGCGATGGCTGGCGATTCCCGGCGTGAAGATCTTCGCCGACGGCATCCCGCCCATGCACGGCGCCTGGACCACGACACCGTACCCCGACGGCAGCACCGGCGCACTGATGACCGAGGGAGGTGCGGAGTTCGGGTCGGAGTCGAACGCCGAAGCCTCCCGGCTGGCAGCATTCACCCGGATGATCGAGCTCGCCGATTCACGCGGCCTTCAGATCGCGGTGCACGCGACCGGCGACCGCACCATCGATGCGTTTCTCACGGCGATCGAGCGCCGACGAGCAGCTGGGGCGGCAAGCCGCGACGGGCATCGAGACGCAGGCCACCCCGCGGGCCGTGCCGCGAGTCGTGCCGGAGAGGCAGCCGGCGATGCCGCCCGCGCCGCCGGGCCGCACTACGTCGTGCACGGCGACCTCGTGACTCCGGCGCAGATCGCCCGACTCGCTCGACTGGGAATGGGACTCGATGTTCAGCCCCTGATCGCAGCCCACACTCGGGACTGGCTGAGTGAACGTGTCTCGCCCCAGGTCGCAGCGGCGGCGTGGCCGCTGGCCGATCTGCTCGAGAGTTCGGTGGCGACTTCACTGACGTCTGACGCGCCGATCGCGACGCCCGACTGGCGCCAGACGATCGCGGCGGCCGCAGCTCTACTCGAGAGCCGCGGCGTCGCTGTGACCCGTGAGCACCGCGCCCGATTCGTTCAGATGTACACCAGCGTGCCGGCAGCACAAGACGGCGCAGCGGGGTGGAAGGGAACCCTCGCCCCCGGAATGGCCGCTGACCTCTGCGTACTCACGGCCGATCCGCTCGAGACCGAGCCGGCCGATCTGCCTGCCGTCGAGATCGAGCTGACCGTCGTCGACGGCCGCATCGTCTATACGAGGGCCGGCGCCGACACGCTGCGCTGATCAGCAGCAGTGCCGCCGGCGCCCGCCCTCCCGCTGCGGAGGCGGGCGCCGGCTCGGCACGGGGATCAGACAGCTTCGGCGACGAGCAGCCGCGGGCTGCCGGGCAGCTCGATCACATCGATCGGGTTCCAGCGAGCGTCTGACAGCCAGCCGCGCACCTGCGCCTCGGGGTAAACGACAGTTCCGTCGATCACGAGGTACTCACCTGCATGCAGGGCGTCGATACGGCGCTGGTGCTCATCGTCGTCGAGAAAGAAGTCGAGCACGACGAGTCGCGCACCGGGCAGGGCAGCGTCGCGCAGAGCGCCGAAGATGCGTGCGTTCTGTTCGGCATCGAACCGATGGATGACGTGGTTGGCGAGCACCAGGTCGTACGAGCCCACGGGGGTACCCGTCGCCGTGTCGACCGGCAGAACGGTTGCGCGGTCGGTCAGTGCGGCATCCTGAATCGCTGCGGTCACCGACTCCGCGAAATCGGGCGCGAACATGAAGGTGGTGTGCAGGTCGGGGTTGACGCTCATCGCCTCGAGCGAGAAGTAGGCAGCCAGACCGCCGTAATCGAGACTGTTGCGGTACGGCGTGACGTCGAAGAAGCGGGTGAACATCTGCGAGTGCAGCCGGTTGTAGGTCATCACTCCGGCGAGGAACGTGGCCCAGCGCTCGTCGGTCATGCCGAGGTCGCCGGGCTCCGACGTGTCGACCGTGTGGCCGAACTGCAGCCAGTGCGGGTAGCTGATCTCGCTGAGAAAGGTCAGAAACGGTGCCAGGTCGACACTCGAGTCGCCCCCGACGAGGTAGTCGGCGGCATCGGCGGCCAGACTGTACTGCCCATCAGTGCGAGCGATCAGACCCAGTGACGACATCGCGTCGGCGAGGATGCGGGCGATACGCACGCTGACCCCGGTGGCTGCGGCGATCGCGTCGATCGTGAGAGCTCCGTTCTGCAGGCTCGCGAAGAGACCGATGCGGCTCGCCTCGAACAGTTGCTTCGACGCCATGTACCCGACGGCGATGTCGAGGATGCGCGCGGGTGTGGCGGCCGCGCCTCGGGCACCGGTCGAGCCGGTGGCGTCGGTGGCATACGGATGCACGGAGGCAGATTCAACGGTGGTCATTGTCTTCCTGTCTTTCTGTGGGTGGTTCTGGAGGGATTGCGCGAAACCGATCCGCGCGGTGAGGGAGGGTCAGTCGAGGAGGAAGTCGAGCGTCAAACAGCGCAGGTCGTCGCCGGCGAGCGCGCCGACGTGATCGCCGGGCACGATCTCGACCACGACGGGCCGGCCCGAGATCAGCGCTACGAGTTCTGTCGATGCAGACGCCATCTGGTCGTCAGCACCGATGACGAACAACGTGGAACACTGCGGCGGGGTGCGGGCAGGGTCGAAGGCATCAGCACCGAGGCCCTCGACGAGGGCGAGCAGTGATCTCGGGTCACGGCCGACGGCGCTGGCAAGCTGCACCATGATGCCGGCCAGCGGGTCGATCGGTTCGGTGCCGGTCTCGAGAAACTGGTGCAGCTGCCCGGTGTCGACGGCGGCGAACGGTTCGACCGGGCTGAGCCCGCCGAGCACGAGTCGCCGAACCCGATGGGGCCGGGTGCCGGCGAAGTCCCAAGCGAGCCGAGCACCGAGCGAGTAGCCGACCACGTCGAGGGTGCCCGTGTCTGATTCCGAGTCGGCGAACGACACGCCGGGCTCGATGGCAGCGTCGACGGCGGCAAGGATGGCGGCCGTCGAGACGTCTGCGACTGCGTCGATCGCACCCGCCGACCCGTGGCCGGGCAGGTCGACCACGTAGACGTCGCGGCCGGCCGAGGCCAGTGGTTCCGCCCAGCGGTCAGCGGGCCAGTCGGCGACCCCATCTGAGGCGAATCCGTGCAGCAGAAGCACCGCCGGACCGCTTCTCTGCCCGCGAGCCGGGGTGTGCGACACGCGCGCTACGAGCGCGGTCATCGTTGCGTCTCACGGTCGGAGCGGGCATCCGGTCGCCCGGTCGCAGTCGAGCCTAGACGACGTCGACCGAGGCACTCAGACGTTCGATGAAGTGGTCGACGTATGCCTGGTAGTCGGGCCCCTTCTCGCCGCCGGGGTACATCAGGCTCATGACATTCGACCCGATCGTCACCGAGATGACCTCGGTCGCCAGCTGTTCGTCGGTCTGCTCGAGCTTCACCCCTGTCGACTGCCTCGCCCGTCTGATGAGTGTCACCAGTTGCGCCTGCCACCCGGTGAGATGGCGCCGGTACAGGTCGGCCAGATCGGTGTTCGACATGGCGTACTCCCACAGCGCGAGCAGAACCCGGCCCGAATTCACACGATGTTCGTCGAGGGGCAGCGACCCCTCGAGGTACGAGCGCAGCTGCTGCAGTTCGTCGGCATCGGCCATCGGCGACGACAACGCCTCGCTCATCTCGGCGAGCACGCTCTCGAAGGTCGCCGCGACAATCGTCTCTTTGCCGGGAAAGTAGTGTTTCAGAGCGCCGTTCGCGAAGCCGGCCTCGCTGGCGATGCTGCGCATGGTCGCCGCTTCGAATCCGCCTTCGAGAATGAGCTTCTTCGCCACCTCGACGATGTCTCTGCGTCGCTGCTCGTGATCGATTACCTTCGGCATGGTGCCCTTTCTGTGCCTTACTGTATCGCGAGCGCATCGGCCGTCCTCCGAAGTCGCAACCACGCCTGCCGCCGGGCCGCCTGCGCCGACGGGTCGGCCACGGGCGACGCGAGCAACAGACGTTCGCTGTAGGCATGCTCAGGTGAGCGGGTGATCTGCTCACCGGGGCCCTGCTCGACGATCTCGCCCCGGTACATCACCGCCACGTTGTGGCAGATGCGCCGCACCACCCCGAGGTCGTGCGACACGAAGATGTACGAGACGCCCGTGTCGCGCTGGATCTCGATGAACAGATCGATGATCGCCGCCTGAGTGGTGAGATCGAGCGCGCTCACCGGCTCATCGCAGATGATGAGTCGGGGCCGCCGCACGAGGGCTCGGGCGATGGCGATGCGCTGGCGCTGCCCCCCGGAGAATTCACTCGGGTACCGTGCCAACGCGTTCTGCGGCAGCTTCACCCGGTCGAGCATCTCTGTCACCGACCCGCGGGCCGACGCCGCACGCACGCCCGAGGCGACCAGAGGCTCGGCCAGAATCTCACCGATCGTCATGCCCGGGTCGAGCGAACCGTACGGGTCTTGAAAGACCACCTGCAGACTGCTCGCCAACCGGCGCCGCGCAGCACCGCGGGCGTGGGTGATGTCGGTGCCGTCGAAGGCGATTGCGCCCGCCGTCACCGGAGCGAGGCCGAGAATGGCCTTGCCGAGCGTCGACTTGCCCGAGCCGCTCTCGCCGACGATGCCGAGGCACTCGCCTGGCGCGACCTCGAGCGACACACCCTTCAGAGCCCGGAACGGTGCACCACGGCGCCCGGGCACCCGGTAGTCCACCACCAGGTCGTCGACGGCCAGCAGTGGCCCTGCGCTCGCATTCATCGCGACATCACTCCTCGGCTGTGTTCGGCGACCACAGAAGCGGGTCGTTCGGTCGACGCGCCCGCGGGTGCAGCCGCCATTCGGTCGGCTGCCGGATGACCGGCGTGCCGTTCATCGAGTTCACGACGACTCTCCGACTCATCGAGCGACGCTCCGATGAGCGCCGCGGTGTACTCGTCGGCGGGATGCTCGAAGATCTGATCGACGTCGCCCACTTC
The DNA here is from genome assembly GCF_036553535.1 of Subtercola sp. YIM 133946. NCBI lineage: Bacteria > Bacillati > Actinomycetota > Actinomycetes > Micrococcales > Microbacteriaceae > Subtercola > Subtercola sp. YIM 133946. Next base: position 320,946 of record NZ_JAZHPE010000045.1, on the reverse strand, counting down.
GACGAGATGGCCGTTGCTCATCACGGCCACTCGGTCGCAGATGTCGGCGACGACGCCGAAGTTGTGGGTCACGAGCAGCAGAGCCATGCCATACTCGGCCTGCAGCTCGCGAAGCAGTTCGAGCACCTCGGCCTGCACCGTCACGTCGAGTGCGGTGGTCGGCTCGTCGGCTACCAGCAGTGAGGGTCTGCCGGCGATGGCCCCGGCGATCAGCACGCGCTGGGCCATTCCACCCGAGAGCTGGTGCGGGTACGAGCGCATCACGCGCTCGGGGTCGGTGATGCCGACCCGCTCGAGCACGGCGACTGCACGCGCCCTGGCTTCGCGTCTGCGCATGCTGTGCACCGTGCGCAGGGGCTCGACGAGCTGGAATCCGATGGAGTACGAGGGGTCGAGGTTCGACATCGGCTCCTGCGGAATGTAGCCGATCTGCGTTCCGAGCAACTTCGCGCGGGCGGCCGTGCTGAGGCCGGTCACCTCGAGGCCGTTGATCCAGATTGCGTCGGCGACCGCGTTGCCCCCGTTCGGCAGCAGGTCGAGCAACGAGAAGACGGTCTGCGACTTGCCCGATCCGGATTCACCCACGATACCGAGCACCTCGCCGGGAGCCACATCGAGAGTGATGCCGTGAACCACCTCGATGTCGGTGTCGCCTTTCGCGTAGCTCACCCGCAGGTTCTCGATGCGGGCGGCCGAACCGGCGATGTCGTACACCGTGCGGCCCGACGCTGGGCCGCCGCTGCCTGCCATCGCAGTTCGACGTCGGGTGGCCGCCGTGCGCTGCCTGCGTGTTGCTCTGTCGGTTCGCACGCTGATCAGATCGGCGAGCGTGGAACCAATGATCGCCAGTACCGCGATCGTGACTCCGAGGGCCGCGGCGGGCCAGAGCAACAGGAGAGGGTTGGTCAGCATATTTCTGAAGCCGTCATTCATCATGGCGCCCCAGCTGGGCACCACCGCGCTGCCGATTCCGAGAAACTGCAGACCGGCCTGCATTCCCATCGCAATGCCGGCGGTGAGGGCGGTCTGAATGATGATGGGTGGGTAGACGGCACGGATGATGTGGCGGCTCATCGTTCGGAGGTCGGTGAGGCCGGCCACCTTCGCAGCGTCGATGTACGGCTCGTTGCGCACCGAGAGAGTGGTCGATCGAGCGATGCGAAAGTACCCGGGCGCCATGAACACACCGATGGCGATCATGATGATCGTGAAGTCGGCACCTGAGGCTGCAGCCACGATCAGCAAAATGATCATGCCAGGAATCGCCTGCAGGGCGTCGCTGATCCACGTGCCGATGCGGTCGGTCTTACCGCCGAAGTAGCCGGCGGCGACCCCTGCGGGCCCCCCGACGACGAGCCCGGAGACGACGGCGATGAGCGCTCCGTAGAGCGTCGTGCGCGTACCCCAGATGAGCCGGCTGAGGATGTCGCGACCCGACGAGTCTCCGCCGAGCCAGTGCGCGGCGCTGGGCGGCGCCTTTGTCAGCGACAGCGTGACGAAGTTCGGATCGGAGGGGCTGAGCAGGGGCGCGAGAACTCCGATCAGCGCGATGACGACGAAGACAGCTAGAGCGATCACCCCGGCGGGGCGTCTGAGGTACCGCCGCCACACCGTACCGGGACGGGTCGCACGAGAATCGAGGTCTGCAGTGAGTGCTTCGGTCACGATGTGCGCGCTTTCGGGTTGACGATGCCGAGCAGAAGATCGAGCAGCAGGTTCACGATCACCACGAACAACACCGAGACCACAGTGATACCGAGGATCATCGGGATGTCGGCCGAGTTGGCGGCCGACATGGTCACCGCGCCGATGCCCGGAAGATTGAAGATCGTTTCGACGATGATGGCGCCCCCCAGCAGACCGACGAACTGCAGCGCGAGAACCGTCAGCGCTGCCGGTGAGGCGTTGCGAACAATGTGCGTGATGAGGCGCCCTCTAGAGAGACCACGGCTGCGCAGCGTTCGCACATATTCCTGGCCGTTCACCCGCACGACGGCATTTCGCAGCTGTTCGGCCACCGACACGATGGCGCCCAACGACAGCGCGATCGCCGGCAGCGTGATGGAGTCGAGCCAGCCCGCGAACGACTTCGCCGGCTGCACGTACCCGACTGCGGGAAACCACTTGAGGTTGATGGCGAACCAGATCACGAGCACGAGGCTGACCCAGAATCCCGGCAGGGCGAACAGCACCACCGCGGCCATCTTCACCACGCGATCGATCGCGCTGCCTGGCCGCGTCCCTGAGACGATTCCGAACGCCGCGCCCACCACGGCCGAGATGAGGGTGGCGAAGATGACGATCGACAGGGTGACGGGCAGTTTCGACGCCAGCTCGCCGGTCACAGAGCGCGAATTGGCCCACGATGTACCGAAGTCGCCTGTCACAGCGTGACCGATCCAACTGAAGAACTGGGTGATGATCGGCTGGTCGAGCCCGAGCTTGGAGTTGAGGGCGGCCTCCTGCGACGGCGTCGCATTGTCGCCGAGGATGGCCGATGCCGGGTTGGGGAATGCCCAGTGGCTGAGAAAGAACGCGGCGATCGAGATGGCCACCAACAGAATGGCCCCTGAGATCACGCGCCGAACGGTGAAGCGGAGCATGGACGTCTCCTGAAGGTGTGCGGGCGGGTCGCGCGTGGGGTGCGTGCGACCCGCCCGATTGTCGGGAATCTCTGGCTAGCCCTGCTGGATGTAACGCAGGGTGGGGAACATCATGCCGGTGATCGGCGTGACGGTGATGCCCGGGCTGCTCACGTAGATGTTGTTGGCCTGGTACCAGACGCTCCACCAGGCCATCTGCGTCAGCTGGGTGTTGAGCTGTTTGATCAGCGCCGTCTGCGCGTCACCGGTGGCCTGGTTGATCTGGTCGACCAGGCTCACCAGTTCGGGAAACTGGGTGTACTCCGGGGTCGGGTCGAACCACTGAGGGGTGGTCAGCATCTGCGCGACGGTAGCGTTCGGGTTCGAGTCCATGGCGAGGTACGAGACGAACATCGGGTAGGTCGCGGCCTTGGTCTGGTAGTCGGCCTGCGACATGTCGTCCCAGGTCACCGTGACACCGATATCGGCGAGCGATTGCTGCGTCACGGCCTGCCACTGCTGGAAGACCGGCGACATCGGCATGGTGACCGAGAAACCGCTGGCGTATCCGGCATCGGAGAGCAGCTGCTTCGCGGTCGCTACGTTGTACGCATAAGTCGAATTCAGCGAGGAGTCGTTGATCGCGCCGCCGTCGGGGAAGACCTGGTTCGTCGCGACGCCCGCTCCGCTGCCAATCGACTGCAGAATGGATGCCCCGTCGAATGCGTAGTTCAGTGCCTGGCGCACCTTCTCGTTACCGAGCGGCGCGAGCATCGAACCGGTGTGGTCGATGAACTGCAGCCCCACCCACCCCGCGACCTTCTGCGAGACGTTCCAGCTGTTCTGCTGGGCCTGCGGCAGATCGGTCGCCGCGGCGTAGTTGACGTTGATCTGACCCGACAGCATGGCATTGTTGCGAGCAGTGGCGTCAGTGATCGGCATGATCTCGAGGTTGGCGAAGGGGTAGGTCGACGCATCCCAATACCCGTCGACCTTGGTGAAGTGATAGTCGCTGCCGGCCGTGCTGGTCGACGCGTCGAGTACGTACGGGCCCGATCCGACTGGCGTCGTGGCAAGGGTCGACGACGTCAGAGCTTTCGGCGAGACCATGTAGCTTCGGCCGAGGCCCATCAGGTAGAGCAGGGTGTCATCACGCTGGGTGAGGGTGATCGTCAGAGTCGTAGGGTCGGTCGCCTGGAAGCTGGCGACATTCGCGTAGGTGGGCCCCGAGAGCGTGCCTGCCTTGAGGTGCTCGAGGTTGGCGACCGCTACTGAGGCATCGAACGCGGTGCCGTCACTGAACGTGACTCCGGTGCGCAGGTGCATCGTCAGAGTAAGGAAGTCGGCCGAGTACGACCAATCCGTCGCCAGGGCCGGAATCGGCTGCGAATCAGTGTCGAGTGCGATCAGCGGGTCGTACACGGCCGAGAGATAGGGCCCGTCGAAGCCGATGTCGGCGTTGGCCGGATCCCACGAGGTGACGTCGAGAAAGTTGCCGATCTTGAGGTCGGTGGGTGCGCTGCTTGTCGACGAACTGTCTGTGGCTCCGCCTGACGAACAGGCCGTGAGCACGATCGCCGCAGCGGCGAGCATCGCGACTATCGGGAACTTCTTCATGATTCCTTCTCTCGAGTACAAGGTGTGGTGGCGCATGTTCGGGTGAGGTGTTCTGACCACGGGTTGGTTCGCCTCGTGAGGTGGATCCGGCGGCACCGCGGTGTGTCGTGGTCTTTATTCTACATACGTTGACTTCAAAGGCAAGGTCTTCACCGGGCTTTATTCAACGATCGTAGGAAATTATTTCGACGGATCGTTCAATCGTGTTTCAATCGCGTAAATTCACCATCGCCCGTCAGATCGAACACTCGTGTCGACCTGGAGATCTGCCAGCAGGGTGCCGAGACGAGCGGCTCCGATTCGTTCGAAAAGGCGAACGGCAGCGATGCCCTCGTCGAGCTGGCTGCGACGGGATGCCCCGAACAGCACATTTCCCACCGCGGAATGGGCAAGCACGAAGGCGAGGCTGAGTTGTGCGGCGGTCGCGTCGAATTCGGCCGCCCGTCGGGCGATGGCAGGGTGGATGGCCGCGATCTGTTCGCGGATCGATCCGACATCGGCGCCGATCTTGCGCTGGGGGCGCAGTCGACCGGCGAGGATGCCGCCCTCGAAGATATCGGAGGCCTGTAGGCCCAATTCGCCCGATGCGAACAGGTCGCCGTACTCCCGACCCTCGGCCATCGATCGCCGCGCCACGCTGTACTTGAGCTGGGCGAACACGGGGGGCGCAAGGCCTTCGCGCCGGGCGAAATCGAGAGCCCGTCGGGTGTGCTCGATGCGCCAGTTGTTGATGCCCCAGCTGCCGATCAGGCCCTGCTGCTCAAGCGCGGCGACATCGGCCACAATGCCTTCGACATCGGGCTCGCCCAGATAATCACCGACCACCACCGTGTCGAGCCGCTGCTGCCCGATGCGCTCGAGGCTCTCGTGCAGCTGGTCGGAGAACGACGCTCTCGGGTAGTCCCACAGCCACAGCTTGCCGCAGAGCACCACATCGTCACGGTCTCGTCCCGACGACCTCAGCGCTTCGGCGAACAGCAGATCGGTTCGCGAGCCCTCGGCGTGCGGGCCGGTGTTGTAGTAGGCCACGTCGAAGAAGCCGGCACCGGCGTCGCAGGCCCGCTCGATCATGGCGACTGCCTCTGCGGCCGGCATTCTGTCCCACGTATTCCACGATCCGAGCGCCAGAATCGGCACCTCCGGGCCTGAACGACCCAGGCGTCGGGTCGGCAGCTTGTCATCAGTGTTCATCGTGCCTCCCGGCGTTTGCTTTTTTTCTACGCGCGTATAATATACGTACCACGCTATCAACGACGAGTGCCGAGGGCATCGCAGATCGGTGGAGGTTTCATGAGTTCGACACGGCGGGTGCTCGTCACCGGCGGAGCAAGCGGGTTGGGTCGCGGCATCGCCGAAGCCTTCGCTGAGTTGGGCGACGAGGTGATCATCGCCGACTCGAATCGCGAGGCCCTCGCGTCAGCCGCCACCGAGATCGGCGTGCTGCAGCGCTTCGTAGACATCTCCAGTGCGGCATCCGTCGCTGAGGCCGTCGACGCCGTCGCCACCGATCACGGGGGCATCGACGTGCTCGTCAACAACGCCGGCATCGTCGGCGGCGGCGGCTCGATGCTCGACCTCGATGTCTCGGTTCTGGATGCCGCACTGGCGGTGAACGTGCGAGGCACGTTTCTCATGACGCAGGCCGTCGGCCGGCTCATGGCCGCCGCCCGAAGCGGGTCGATCGTCAATGTCAGCTCGATCGGCGCCCGGCAGCCGACCCCGGGTCTCGGGCACTACGAAGCGACAAAGGCGGCGATCGACGCTCTCACCCGCACCGCGGCCATCGAACTGGCGCCGTACCGAGTGCGGGTGAATGCCGTCGCGCCGGGCCCGATCATCACTCCGCTGACCCGCGTGCTGGTCGCCGATCCGCAAGCCCGCTCTGCCTGGGAGGCGCGCATCCCGCTCGGCAGCGTCGCGACGGTCGACCAGGTCTGCCCGCTTGTGGTTTTTCTGGCGGGCGACACGGCATCGCACATCACCGGCACCAGCGTGCCGGTCGACGGAGGGCAACTTCTCTCATGACCACGCCGCTTCCCTCTGCCACCCGCGCTGCGGTGCTCGCACACCACGGTGAGCCCCTGTCGCTCACCCATGTTCCGCTGCCGACGGAGATCGAGCCGGGCGCGGCACTGGTGCGCCTGACCTGCACCACGCTCTGCGGTACCGACATCGAGCTCTGGTCGGGAAAGATGACGTTCGCCGGAATGCTGCCGATGATCCTCGGGCACGAGATGGTCGGCGCCGTGGTTGCCATCGGCGCAGGAACCGTGGACGCTCTCGGTCGGCCGCTCTCGGTCGGCGACCGAATCGGCTGGTCAGAGTCGACGTGCGGCGAGTGTTATGGCTGCACGGTGCTGCGCGAGCCGGTCGCCTGCAGTCGACGGGGTTACGGCTTTCTGCAGCGGTCAGACGCGCCGCCCTACGCCACCGCCGGGCTGGCCGAGTACTGCTACGTCACACCCGGAGCCGCCAAGCTGCTGCTGCCCGACGAGGTGAAAGACGCCTGGGCATCGATGGCCGGGTGCGCGGCGAAGACGGTACTGCGCGCATTCGACAGGGCGGGCGGGGTGCGGCCAGGATCCCGGGTGGTCGTGCAGGGGTCTGGAGCACTCGGCATCTTCGCCACTGCCGTTGCTCATCTCTCCGGCGCCGGATCTGTCATCACCGTCGGCGCACCGACCGCCAGGCTCGAGATGGCCGCGCGTTTCGGCGCCGACCACGTCATCGACATCGCCGGCGGATCGACGGCCACGGTCGAGCGGGTGCTCGAGCTCACCGCGGGGCGGGGCGCCGACCTCGTGCTCGACTTCGCGGGAGCCCCGAGCGTCGGGCCCGAAGCAGTGGCGATGGCCGCCCAACGCGGGACGTTCGTGGTGGTCGGCAGCACCGGGCCCACCGGCGATGCCATCACGCTCGGCACCGTCATGGGCAAAGAACTCACGATCGTCGGGTCGCTGAACGGCGACATCTCTGACTACTACAGGGCCATCGAGTTCTTTCGCGATTTCGCCACCCGCATGCCCTGGGACGACCTGTTCAGCGAACCGGTCGGCCTCAGCTTCGCCAGCGATGCTGTCGAGTCGATGGCGCGGCTCGGGCAGATCAAGGCCGTGATCGACCCCCGGCTGCCATGAGATCTGTCGCTCTCGTGCCCCCATCCCCTCAGCCCCTCACCCGCAGACACGCCGAAACCACCCCGGAGCCCCGAATGACGATCCCAGCACTCCTGAACCGCCGGATGATCGGCAGAAGCCCGGTCGAGACCTCGGCCCTCTCGCTCGGCTCGTGGCACACCTACGATCGCATGGACTTCAGCGACGCAGTCGACCTGCTGCAGTATGCGGTGCAGAACGGCATCACCCTGTTCGACGTGGCCGCCTACGGACTGCCGGGTGCCGCCCCCGTGCACACCGATGTACTGTTCTCGGCCATGGTGCGTGCCGCGGGCATCCCTCGCTCTGACTATCAACTGTCGGCGAAACTCTGGCTCGAGGGCTTCGGCGACCACGGCTTTCGGCCGCAGCTCGAACGAGCCCTTCTGCGCGCCGGGGTTGAGTATGCCGACCTCGTCATTCTGGGCGATCTGCGCCGCACCGACCTCGAGCTGCGCGACCTCGTGCTCGACCTCGCTTCGCTCGCAGACGCGGGGCTCATCAGAACATGGGGCGTGAACAACTGGTCGACCGAGAACATCCGGCAGCTCGTCGAGATCGCCGCGATATCGGGGGTGAGCGGGCCACAGATCGCGCAGCTCAAATACAGCGTCGCCCGCCGTGCGATACCAGACGGGGCACCCTTCGCCGAGCTGTTCGCGGCGGGTCTGTCGATGCAGGCATCCGATGTGCTCGAGGGCGGCATCCTGGCCGGAAACCTGGCGCCCGACCGCGAGGTCGGCCGAGACCCTGGTGACATCCGCGAGCGCATCCGGGCCTCGGTACCCGCCATCGCCGAGGCGGCCGGGAGACTCGGCGTCTCGCCGGCGCAGCTCTGCCTGGCCTTCACGCTCACACATCCCGCAAACGTGAGCACCCTGTTCGGTGCGAGCCGGCTGGGCCAGGTCACCGACGCCCTCGAGGCCGTCGACCTGGTGCACCGGGTGGGTGCCGACGAACTGCGAAGCCTCGTCGAACCATTCTGGGCCGACAACGGAATCGTCGATCCAGCCGGCCCCTGACCGACAGCACCGAGACCCTCCTCCGCCCTACAGGCACCGCTCACGAGAGATTCGAGATTCCATGCCGATCACCGACCCCGCTCCTCCCTTCGACACCGAGTTGCAGGCGACGCTCGCTGCCATGCCCGAGACGCCTCCGCTGACCTTGTCGAGCATTCCCGCTGCGCGCGAGGCACTGGCGGCGATGATGCCGACGGTGGCTGAGGCCATCGGCGACCGTGCCGTCTCGTTCACCGAGGTGCTGGTTCCGGGGCCCGCCGGGCAGCCCGCAGTGGCTGTCACGGTGCTGCGACCCCGGGAGGCCGTCCCGGCTGCCGCCGGGGCTCTGGTCAACTTCCACGGCGGCGGCATGATGGTGGGCAACCGCTTCATGGACACCGGGCGGCTCGTCGACCTCGTGCTCGAGCTCGGAGTGGTTGCGGTGAACGTCGAGTATCGGCTCGCGCCCGAGCATCCGCACCCCGCACCCGTCGAAGACTGCTACGCGGCGCTCGTCTGGGTCGCCGCCAACGCGATGCAGCTCGGGGTCGACCCCGATCGCATCGTCGTGATGGGCGGCAGCGCCGGCGGCGGTCTGAGCGCCGGAGTGGCCCTGCTGGCCCGAGACCGGGGCGGCCCCGCCCTCGCCGCTCAGCTACTGCTGTGCCCGATGATCGACAATCTGAACTCCACAGTGTCGAGTCGCCAGTGTGCGACAGGCGGAACCTGGACGCTCGACGCGAACCTGCTCGGCTGGCAGAGCCTGCTGGGCGGCGAAGCCGACTCGACGCAGGCGTCGATCTACGCGGCGCCGAGCCGAGCGACTGACCTTGCGGGGTTGCCGCCTGCGTTCATCGAGGTGGGCAGCGCCGAGCTGTTCCGCGACGAAGACGTCGACTACGCCTCGCGCCTCTGGGCTGCAGGCGGCCAGGCCGAACTGCATGTGTGGTCGGGGGGTTTTCACGGCTTCGACATGTACGCGCCCGGCAGCGCGCTTGCGGCAGCGGCTCTGGATGCCCGGCTCTCGTGGTTGCGGCGGGTGCTCGGTGCCTGAGCCCGTGCATGTGTCGCCGCCCCTGCCGGCGCTTGCGCCCGTTTCCTACGACCCGGAACTCGTGGCCGGACTCGCCGCTTTTCTCGACGCGGTCGAACAGCTCCCGCTTCGCGCCGACACCATCCTGGCCAATCGGGCTCACTTCGCTTCGCTCGTTCCGCCAGTGGAGCAGCAACTCGGTGACCGGCCCATCGATGTCGAACACGTGATGGCTCCCGGGCCCGCAGGAGCCCCAGACATCGAATTGACCGTGCTGCGGCCGAGGTCGGGCACCGGCAGCAGCGCAGGTACAGGCACCGGCACCCCCGTGCCTGGGCTCTACCTGATCCACGGCGGCGGCATGGTGCTGGGCAATCGCCACTTCGGCGTCTCCGACGCGTTCGACCTCGTCGAAGAGCACGGCGTCGTTGCCGTCTCGGTGGAGTATCGGCTGGCCCCTGAGCACCCCCACCCCGCACCGGTCGAAGACTGCTATGCCGGTCTGCTCTGGTTTGCCGCCGCCGCGTCCCGTCTTGGAGTCGACCCCGACCGCATCATGGTCTGGGGTGCGAGCGCGGGTGGGGGGCTGAGCGCGGCGGTCGCTCTGCTGGCGCGCGATCGGCGAGGGCCAGCACTGGCCGGTCAGCTGCTCGGCTGCCCGATGATCGACGATCGCAACAACACGGTCTCCAGCCACCAGTACAACGGCATCGGCGCCTGGGATCGTTCGAACAATCACACCGGCTGGAGCGCACTGCTCGGCGACGAGCGCGGTCGTGCGGGCGTCTCACCGTACGCGGCTCCGGCGCGCGCCATCGACCTCGCCGGCCTGCCGCCCGCGTACATCGAGGTGGGGGCCGCCGAGGTCTTTCGAGACGAGGCCGTCGACTATGCGTCGCGTCTCTGGGCGGCTGGCAGCCAGGCCGAGCTTCACGTCTGGGCCGGCGGCTACCACGGCTTCTCGACGTTCTCGCCCGACGCAGTCGTGTCGAGAGCCGCCAACGCTGCCCGTGCGACCTGGCTCCAGCGCACGCTTCGTCTGTTGCGCTGACTCGCGGCGCACCGTGCCCCGACCTCAGCCGAGCGAGGGCGCGAGCACCGGCACCGTGAAGATGGGCTCGAAGAATCGCGCGAGTTCGACCGTCGCCGTGAGGGGCAGAACGCTCGCCACGTACTGGTCGGGTCGCACCACCACGATGACTCCCCCGCGGTCGATGCCGCGCAGGTCGAAGATGTCGGCGCGCGGGTCGGCGGCGAACACCTTCTCGTAGTCGATCAGGTCGAACGGCCCGGTGCGCGGCAGAAACACCTCGGGCACCCGCCTGATGTCGAGTTCGTCGTGCGGCTGCTGATACACGACCTTGATGTCGAACAGGCCGCCCTCGTCGTGCCCCTCCGGTGAGAACGCGACGAGGGGCGAATCGGCCGACGTGGTCAGCCACGAGGCGAAGTCGGCGAGCGCCGACGGCTCCCCCGCCGCCGGCGCATCGGCGAACGCGTAGATGCGCCAGCGCCCGTCGGCCAGGTGCTGGTGCCCGAGTTCGAGCGGGTTGGCATCGGCGACCCGGATGACCGGGGCCGACCTGAAGCGCTTGCCGAGCGGGTAGCCCGTGGCGAGCCCCTGGTGGTTCGGCGACCCCACCAGCAGCGACGGCGGGTACTGCGTCATGAATCCCGCCGGAAACTCTGCGGTGCTGGTGTAGAAGTCTTCGAGCTCGGTCGGGTCGTCGAGGTCTTCGGGCCGCGTCGCCATCAGCGTCGACCACTCCTTGTCGAATTCGATCAGTGCCTTCGCCACCGGCTGCCGCTCGGCCGAGTAGGTGCCGAGCAGGGCCTCGGGGCTGCGGCCGGTGAGCACGTGCGCCAGCTTCCAGCCCAGGTTGAACCCGTCTTGCATCGACACGTTCATGCCCTGCCCCGCCTTGGCACTGTGCGTGTGGCAGGCGTCGCCGGCGATGAACACCCGGGGCGTTCGCGTGTCGAGCTCATCGGGCAGCACGTCGTCGAACCGGTCGGTGAGGCGGTGGGCGACCTCGTACACGCTGTGCCAGGCGACGTTCTTCACATCGAGGGTGTACGGATGCAGAATCTCGTTGGCCCTGTCGATGATCTGGTCGACGGTGGTCAGGCGCACCGCACCGTTGTCGTCGGCCGCGACCTCACCGAGGTCGACGTACATGCGGAAGAGGTGGCCGCCCTCGCGCGGAATGTGCAGAATGTTGCCGCCTGACCCCGACTGGATGGCGCACTTGGTGCGGATGTCGGGAAAGTCGGTCACCGCCAGCACATCCATCACACCCCAGGCGTGGAAGGCCTGGTCGCCCGCCATTGTGCAGCCGATCGCCGAGCGTACGCCGCTTCGGGCGCCGTCGGCCCCCACCACGTACTTCGCGCGCACGACGACCTCGTCGCCTTCGCGCTCGCCTGCAGTGCGGGCGAGCGTGACCTCGACCGGATGCTCGCCCACGCCGGTGTTCACAAGCCCCCTGAATTCGAGGCCGTAGTCGGGCGTCATGCGCGTCGGCGAGAGGGCCATCACCTCGGCGAAGTAGTCGAGCACCCGTGCCTGGTTGACGATGAGGTGCGGAAACTCGCTGACGCCCGCGGGGTCGTCGATGGCGCGCGCGGTGCGGATGATGCGGGTCGGGTCGGCCGGGTCGGGCTTCCAGAACGCCATCTCGGTGATGCGGTAGGCCTCGGCGATGATGCGCTCGGCGAACCCGAACGCCTGGAACGTCTCGACACTGCGGGCCTGGATGCCGTCGGCCTGTCCGATCGCGAGCCGGCCGCCGCGCCGCTCGACGATGCGCGTGGTGATGCTCGGAAACTGCGACAACTGCGCCGCCGTGATCATGCCGGCCGGGCCTGTACCGACGATCAGCACGTCGACCGTGTCGGGCAGTTCTGCCGGGCGGTCGAGACCCACGCCCGCGGCCGCCTTTATGCGGGGATCGGTGGAGACGTATCCCTCGTGGTGGAACTGCACGGTTGCCTCACTTCATTGTGTTTCACATCTCGGTGTGTTCTATAATCGAACACGTAGTTCGGTATGAGAACGATCCTAGATCATCTGCGCGCACCCGACAAGCCGCCGGAGTGCGGCCCGACACCGACGCGAGAGAATGGACACCGTGACCGACACCGCCGCGAACGCCCCGCACTCGCAGACGCTGTCGCGGGGCATCCGGGTACTCGAAGTGCTGGCGGAGGCAGACGGCGGGCTGACCATCGCCGACCTCGCCGCCGCGATCGGCGTTCACCGCTCGATCGTCTACCGCATACTGCGCACCCTCGAAGACCACGGACTGGTCATTCGCGACGCCGCCGGCGGGGTTCGGCTGGGGCCCCGCATGGCCACTCTGGCCCGGGGCGTCGAGCGCACCCTGCAGTCGTCGGCTCTGCCCGAACTCACGGCCGTCGCCAACGAGCTCGGGATGACCGCCTTTCTGGTTGTGCTCGAGCATCTCGAGTGCGTCACTCTGCTGAGCGTCGAGCCACGGGTCGGCCCGGCCACCGTTGCACAGCGGCCGGGCACCCGGCATTCCCTGGCCGTGGGGGCGCCGGGCCTGGCACTGCAGTCGCTGCTCACCGACCGGGAGCTGGCCGAGCACGGCAGTGTCGAGCGCCGCGACGACGACGGAGCAGTGGGCACGCGCGGCTACGCGACCAGCCACGACGAGGTGATCGCGGGCCTGCGCTCGATCGCCGTGCCACTCTCAGTGCCGGGCAGCCTGCCCGCCTCGCTCGCCGTGGTGTACGTGTCGAGCAGCCTCGACGATGCAGGGATCGGCGCGCGCCTCGTCGCGGCTCGCGACGCCATCCTCGCCGGCTCGCGCTGACGCGGCCATTCCTGCGCACGAAGTCAATCCACCGGCACTCTGAGGCAAGCCTCCGCCGCGCAGTCGGCCGATGATGGTCTTACCGAACGAAGCCAGGCGAAAGGATCTTCGTGTCACTGCCTCCCGACATCATCATCAGCAACGCCAGGGTGTACACCGCCGACCCCGTTCGCCCCTGGGCCGAGTCGTTCGCGGTACGCGAGGGCATCCTGGTGGCGATCGGCGACGTGAGCGAGATCGCGACCCTGGCCGGCACCGACACGGTCATCCGCGATCTCGGCGGCGCGTTCGTGATGCCGGGCCTCATCGATGTGCACAACCACCACGCCCTCGCCGGCAGAGCCGACCTGTTCGAACTCACGTTCTCGTCAGAACTCTCGTTCGAGCAGGTGCTCGACGCCGTGCGCCGCCGAGCCGACACCCTTGCCGAGGGCGCATGGATTCTCGGCGGAAGCTGGGGCAGCACGTTGTTGCCCGAGCTGATGAGCGAACGCGCGCGTCACGCTCTCGATGCAGCGGCCGGCGGACGGCCGGTGATGCTCAGCGACGACAGCCACCACAACCGTCTCGTCAGCACCGCGGCACTCGAGCTGGCCGGAATCACCGCCGACTCTGCAGACCCCGACGGCGGCGTCATTGTTCGAGACCCGCACACTGGTCGCCCGAGCGGGGTGCTGCTTGAAGCCGCTGGGCTGCCGGTCGAGGAGGCGCTCGCCCGCACGCAGCGGCTGACGGCCGCCGAGCATGCGGCCAGCTCGGCCCGTGCCGTCGAGATTCTACATTCGTACGGCGTGACGGCCTTTCAAGACGCGGGCGCCTCTGTCGACATCCTGCGTTCCCTCAAACAGCTCGACGACGCGGGTGAACTGACGGCGTGGGTCGTCACGAGCATGCTGATCAACGATCCCATTCTCGGGCTCTCGCCCGTCGGCGCCGAGCTGATCGACCAGGGCGAGCAGTACCGCAGTCGGCACCACCGCCCCGACTTCGTCAAGATCTTTCTCGACGGCGTTCCCCCGACGCGCACCGGCGCCTTTCTCGAGCCGTATCTGCCCGACGACGTGCACGGCGCCCACTTCACCGGCACAACGACCATGGACCCGGCAGAGCTCGTCGGCTGGCTGCGTCGCAGTGCGGCGGCCGGGCTGGGCGCAAAGGTGCACTGCACGGGAGACGCCGCGGTGCGGGTCGTGCTCGATGCGGTCGAGATCGTGCGGCGCGAGGGGTACACGCACACCGCGATCCAGGTCGCGCACGGGCAGTTCGTGCATCCGGATGACGTACCCCGGTTCGCAGCCCTGAACGTGTATGCCGACATCTCGCCGTTCATCTGGGTGCCCGGCGTCATTCCCGACGCCATCGCCGCCGTTCTGCCGGCCGAGCTGGCCGCGCACATGCAACCGAATCGCGACCTGCTCGACGCCGGCGCACTCGTCGCCGGCGGATCTGACTGGCCGGTCAGCGCGTCGCCCGACGCCCTCGAGGGAATTCAGGGGCTGGTCACCCGAGCCGACCCGAGCGGCACCTTTGCGGGAACGCTGTGGGCCGAGCAGGCCATCTCGGTCGCGGAGGCGGTCGCGGTGTTCACGATCGACGCGGCGCGCGCCATGGGTGTCGACGACGTCACCGGCAGCCTCGTGCCGGGCAAGTCGGCCGACTTCGTCGTGCTCAGCCAGAATCTCTTCGAGGTCGATCCCGACCGCATCGCGGCGAGCACCGTCGAGCAGACCTGGTTCGCCGGCGAGCCGGTGTTCAAGCGTGACTGACACGAGGGCGCCTCACAACGAAGGGGCAGGTCGCGAGAAGGTGGTCGATCTGCTCTATTATGAGCGAGCGCTCGACAATAGAATGAGGGGATGCTCGACTTCATCGAATTCCAGAGTGCCGTCTCGCATTCGTTCGTGCCGTTGCGCGTGTCGACCGACTCCGCCGACCGGTTTCGCGGTTTGCTTCGCGCCGCCACCTCAGACGAGGTGCAGATCTGCGAGGTGACGGCCTCGCCGCACACGGTGGAGCGCACGTGCGAGCTGATCGCCCGCGACGGCGTGCGGTGCTTCAAACTGAGCCTGCAGCTGCAGGGCTCGGCACTGCTCGTTCAAGACAACCGCGAAACCGTTCTGCGGCCGGGCGACCTCGCCGTGTACGACACCAATCGGCCGTACTCCCTGGTCTTCGACGACCCGATCCGAACGCTGGTGATGATGTTCCCCCAGCGCCTGATCGATCTGCCGCCCGACCTGGTCGGTCAGTTGACGGCGGTCAGGATGACCGGATCGAGCGGAGTCGGCGGCATGATCGCCCCGTTCCTCGCCCAGCTCGGCAGCCACATCGAACAGCTCTCGGGCCACACCGGTGAGCGCCTGGTGCACAGCGCGCTCGATCTGGTCACCACGATGTTCGCGAGTGAACTCGACGTGCGGCGGCTGGGCGAGCATCCGCACCACGAACTGATGCAGCGCATCTTCGACTACATCGATGCGAACCTGGGCTCGCTCGACCTCGACCCGACGCAGATCGCCGCGGCGCACTTCATCTCGACGCGGCACCTGCACTCGCTCTTCCACGAGCGGGGCGCGACCGTGTCGTCGTACATCCGTGCTCGCCGGCTGAAGAACTGCCGGCGGGGCCTGATGGACCCGCTCTACCTCGACCGCTCGGTCGCGTCGATCGCCGCGCGCTGGGGCTTCGTCGACGCGGCGCACTTCAGCCGCGTCTTCAAGACGGCCTACGGCGAATCGCCGAGCGACGTTCGGGCCCGAACGCACGAGGCCACCGCGGGCGCCGCCCGGGTCTGAAGGTTCGTCGCGCAGAGTCAACGCCCCTGCCCGGCAAGCCAAGCCGTCTCGTGTGCACGCGCAAATACTGGAGAGAGTCAATTGCGTGAATGCGAAGGAGCACCATGACCACCCAACTCTTCATCGACGGCGGATGGACGACGGCCTCGGCCGAACCGATCGCCACCTACAACCCCGCCACGGCCGAGGTGATCGACGAGGTGGGCAGCGCATCGAGCTCAGACGTCGAT
Organism: Subtercola sp. YIM 133946; assembly: GCF_036553535.1. NCBI lineage: Bacteria > Bacillati > Actinomycetota > Actinomycetes > Micrococcales > Microbacteriaceae > Subtercola > Subtercola sp. YIM 133946. The sequence continues at coordinate 304,694 of NZ_JAZHPE010000045.1, read as the reverse complement.
GCCGCGGTCGACGCCGCCCGCCGCGCCCTGGGTTCTGCCGACTGGGCCGGTCTGCTGCCGGTTCAGCGCGCCCGGCTGCTGTTTCGCCTGGCCGATCTGATCGAGCAGAACGCCGATGAACTCGCCCGACTCGAGACCCTCGACCAGGGTCAGCCCATCGGCGTCTCGCGCGCGGTGAGCGTGACCGGTGCCGCCGAGCATTTTCGCTACTACGCGGGCTGGGTCACGAAGATCGAGGGCACCGTCAGCCCCATCTCGTACCCCGACACCCTGCACTACACCAAGCGCGAACCGATCGGCGTGACCGCCCTGATCACCCCGTGGAACTTTCCGCTGATGATTCTGGCGTGGAAGCTGGCGCCCGCGCTGGCCACGGGCAACACCGTCGTGATCAAGCCCTCAGAAGTGACACCGCTGACGAGCATCCGTCTCGTCGAGCTGTGCGTCGAGGCGGGCATCCCCGCCGGCGTCGTCAACCTGGTGACCGGTGACGGCTCGGTCGGCGCCATGCTCAGCTCGCACAGAGGCATCGATCACCTGTCGTACACCGGCTCGACGGCGGTCGGCAGACTCATCACGCACGCCAGCGCCGACTCCAACCTGAAGCGACTCACCCTTGAACTCGGCGGCAAGGCCCCGAGCATCATCGCCGCCGACGCGAACATCGATGCGGCCGTGGCCGGCAACATCGGTGGCGGCATGCTGAACAGCGGCCAGGTCTGCGCCGCGTACACGCGCTTCTACGTCGACCGGTCACGCGAGGCCGAGTTCGTCGACAAGCTCGCCGCGGGCGTCGCCGGCATGCGACTCGGTGCGGGCATCGATGAATCGACCCAGCTCGGGCCGCTGGTGTCGGCGAAGCACCTCGGCCACGTCGAGCGCCTGGTCGCGGCCGGCGTCGCCGAGGGTGCAGAGGTCGTCACCGGCGGCAACCGCGCCGAGCGTGACGGGTACTTCTTCGAGCCCACCGTCTTCACGGGCGTCACCGACGAGATGACGATCGTGCACGAAGAGATCTTCGGCCCCGTGCTCTCGGTGCTCGCCTACGACGGTGTCGACGAACTCGACGCGCTCATCGCTCGCGCCAACGACACCGAGTACGGGCTGGCCGCCACCGTCTGGACCACCGACATCGCCACCTCGCAGCGCCTCGCCAACGGCATCAAAGCCGGCGCGGTGTTCGTCAACATGCCGCCGGTGCCCGACATGGCCGCACCGTGGGGCGGCTACAAAGCCAGCGGCTGGGGCCGCGAGATGGGCCCGCAGGCCATCGACGCCTACACCGAGACGAAGGCCGTCTGGCTGCACTACGGCAGCTGACACGCCCCGGCGGCCGAGCAGCCGTCGGGCAGACAGACGAGAGCGGCGACCGGGTCGATCCCCGGTCGCCGCTCTCGTGCTGCCGGCGGTCAGGCCGGTTCGAAGCCCTCGGGATGCACGGTCTGGCTGATCAGGCGACCGTGGGCGCCGAACGTGAAGTGCGTCGGCACGGTGCCCGACTCGTCGAGGCCGAACAGCACTCCGTGCGAGCGGATCGCGCTCGCGGTGCGGTGGTCGGCGATCGTCACCGACGCGCAGGGGATGACCTTCTCGCGCCAGGCGAAGACGTAGATGCCCGGCCGGATGCGGTACACCGTGTTCACATCGGTGTCGGCGAGACCGCGCTCGGGGCCTGCGAGGCACTGCCAGGTGTACAGCTGTGAGCTGAGGTAGACATGCTCGTAGGCGTGCTCGGGGCTGTACTGCCAGAACACCCTGCGGCCGAGCAGATCGGTTGTCGGCGCGGGCGCCTGCCCGGTGGGCAGCCTGCCGTCGAGCTGGCCCGCGACGAAGTGGTGCTGCACCCGGGTCTGGCCCGGCACGTCGTCGCCGATGGTCGAGATCACGGTGAGAACGCGGCCCTCCCGCAGGTCGAGCACGAGACTGACCGCCTCGTTCGGCTGGTGCCGGTGGTGAAACTGCGCGAAGTACAGGCCCTCGTCGACCTCGAATGCTTCATACGGGTCAAGTCCCACGGATTCGGCGATCGGATCGCCCTCGCCCGGCCGGTAGCTCCAGCTGACGGTGTCGGTGTCGGCGTCGAAGCGGTGCTCGACCCGGGTTCCGCGCGCATCGACGGTGGTGAGCGTGCGCCCGGCGAGGTCACGGCTGGGCCGGGCCTTGTTGGCGTCGAAGCCGGGCGCCAGGCCCTCGAGCGGCAGCCAGGTCGAGGTGTCGGAGACAGAGGTGGTCGCCTGTGGCGAGGTCATGCGAGATCCTTTCGTCGGTCGAGCGGGGCGAGCCGGTGGAGCGGGGCCAGCCGGTCAGGTGGGCCAGCCGTAGAGGAGGCGGCGAGCCGGTCAGGATGCGTCGGCCGGCACATCGGCGTCGAGCTGCGCCTCGGGGTCGTCGGCGCCGTGGCCGATCTGCCGGTAGACCCGTGGGTTCGACCGCTTCAGCCGGAACCCCCACCACACGCCCACCAGTCCGGGCACGAGCACTATCGCCGGCAGCAGGAAAGTGCTGGCATCGGGTTCGGCCTGGCCGAGCAGCACCGTGTAGTTGACGAGGATCAAGACCCAGATCGTGGCCAGCGCGATGAATGAGATGATGGGCGCGACCATGGTCGACCACGAGCTCAGCGACGCGGGGTGGCGCCGGAAGAAGCCGATGACCGCCAGGCTGATGAGCGCCATGAGCAGCACCAGCCCCATCGCGCCGGTGTTGGTCAGCCAGGTGAACAGCGTGATCACCGGGTATAGGTCACCGAGCGGCGAGCCGGCGCCTGCGATGGCGAAGCCGATCACCACGACGACGGCGATGACGGTCTGGGTGAGTGAGCCGACGACGGGCGCACCGCCGCGCCGACCGATGCGGCCCATCGCGGCGGGCAGCACACCCTCGCGCCCGAGCGAGAAGAAGTATCGTGCGACGGCGTTGTGAAAGCTGACGAGCGAGGCGAAGACGCTGGTGACGAAGAGCACCTGGGCGATGTCGCTGATCACCATCGACACGTGGTCGCCGAGAAAGCCGAAGATGAGGTTCGGGCCCTGCTCGGTCGCCGCAGCGACGACCTGGCTCGGCCCGATTCCGACCGTCATGGCCCACGCCGAGAGCGCGTAGAACAGCGCGATGATCGCCACGGCCGTGTACGTCGCCCGGGCCACCGTGCGTTTCGGGTCTTTCGACTCTTCGCCGTAGATGGCCGCAGACTCGAACCCCATGAAGGCAGCGATGCCGAAGGCGAACACGGCTCCGATGCCGGTGACGAACAGGCTCGACGGCTCGAAGGCGACACCGGTGACGCCCTCGGGCGCGACGGCGAAGCTCGACACGTCGTAGATGATCACCACCAGAAACTCGAGACCGACGAGGATGCCGAGAACCTTCGCCGAGAGATCGACCCGGTTGACCCCCAGCACCCCGACGACCGCGATGCACACGAACACCGGCACGTACCAGGGCACGCTGATGCCGAGGCGCTCGCTCAGCAGGTTCGACACCGTGTAGCCGAAGATGCCGTAGATGCCGATCTGCATCGCGTTGTACGAAATGAGCGCGACGATCGACGACCCCACGCCCAGCGGCCGGCCGAGGCCCTGGGCGATGTAGGCGTAGAACGCCCCCGCGTTCGTGACGAACCGGTTCATGGCGGCGTACCCGACGGCGAAGATGGTCAGCGCGGCACCCAGGATGAGGAACGAGAGCGGCACGCCCAGCACCCCGGTCACGGCGAACGTGGTCGTCACCCCTCCGGCGAGCACCGTGAGCGGGGCGGAGGCCGCCACGATCATGAAGGTGACGGCGGGCACCCCCAGGCGGCGACGGCTCGGAGCGGTCGGGGCCGGCGTCGTCGCCGGGCGGGCAGTCGGTGAAGCGGTCATCAGATCCTCATTCGGCCACGGGGTTCGGCGCCCGCAGGGTGAGGCGACGATGGCTGCCTCGAGTGAACCACCCTGCGCCCTGCGACGGGTCGATGCGTGCGCTGTCGGTCAATCACGCTGCCGAGAAACGCAAGGCGGGCATCCGGGGCCCGGCAGGGCCTCAGCCACACCTGTACGCGGTACAGTAGAGGCATGACAGCAGTGCGCCAGACCAGACAGCGCGAGCGACTGAGCCGCGACGTGCTCACCGCCGGCGCCCTCGCCCTCGCCGACTCAGCGGGGCTCGAGGCGGTGACCATCAGGCGCCTCGCCACCGAGAACTCCGTGACGCCGATGGCCCTGTACTGGCACTTCGCCGACAAGGAGGCGCTGCTCGACGCCATCGCCGAGCGTATCTACAGCGAGATCGTGCTGCCCGAGCCGGGCGGCATGCCGTGGTACGACGAACTGCGGGCCGTGCTGACCGCGGCGCTCGACGCGCTGCGTGCGCATCCGTTCGCCGTCACCATCGTCGCCCCTGCGATCATGAAGTCTGAGGCCGGCCTGGTGTTCGCCGAGCGGGCGATCGCGCTGCTGCGCGCGGGCGGGTTCTCCCCCGCGCAGGCCGCACAGACGGGCACCTTCCTGCTCTGCTCGCTGGTGAACCTGGTCGACATCGAGCCGGGTGAAGACCGCCGGCTCGACGACGACACCCGGGCGGCGCGCCTGCGCACCAAGCGGGCGCAGCTCGACTCTCTCGACCCGAAGCGATTCGCGAGCCTGCGTGAGACCGCCGAGTTCTTCTTGTTCTGCCCCAGCGAAGACGACTACTTCGCCCAGGGAATCGACTTTCTGATCGCCGGCGCCCGCGGCACCGTGCCCGCCTGAGACGGTCTGCGCTCTCGCGAGTTCGCTGTCGGTCTTGCGTTCCTATACAGCGAACATGTACGTTGTACGAGTACGGCGTACAGTCGTTCGCCGCAGGCCTCGACCGAAGGAAGAACAATGAGACGCAGCCCCTGGAGCACCCTGGTCGTGCTCGCGATAGCGCAGTTCATGGTGGTGCTCGACGTGACGATCGTGAACGTCGCGCTGCCGAACATCCAGACCGATCTCGGCTTCGCACCGGATGACCTGCAGTGGGTGATCAGCGCCTACACGTTGATCTTCGGCGGTTTTCTGCTGCTCGGCGGCCGGTCGGCCGACCTCGTCGGCCGACGGCGGGTCTTCGTGGCCGGGCTGGCGGTCTTCGCCCTCTCGTCGCTCGCCGCCGGACTCGCCACCTCGCCCTTGCAGCTGATTCTGTTCCGCGGGGTGCAGGGGCTCGGCGGCGCGATGCTTTCGGCCTCGGCGCTGACCATCCTCATGGTCACCTTCGAGCACGGGCGGCGCCGCAACATCGCCCTCGGCGTCTGGGGCGGTCTCGCCGGGCTCGGCGGCACCATGGGTGCCATCGTCGGCGGCATTCTGGTCGACAACCTCAGCTGGCGCTGGGTGTTCCTGGTGAACGTGCCGATCGGCATCCTCGTCGTCGCGGCCGCGCTGTTCATCATCCGGGAGAGCCGGGCGGTCATTTCGGGGCGCCGCACCTTCGACGTCGGCGGCGCCGTGCTCTCGACCGCCGGGCTGCTCGCCATCATGCTCGGCGTGATCCGCGCCGAACCGCTCGGCTGGGGCTCGGTCGAGGTCATCGGCCTGCTGGCGGGCGGGGTCGTTCTGCTCGCGGCGTTCGTGCTCGTCGAGTCGCGCTCGGCGGCCCCGCTGATTCCGCTGCGCCTGTTCCGCACGCGCAGCCTGTCGCTGTCGGTCGTCGCGCTCGGCCTCAACAGCGCCGGGTTCCTCGCGATGTTCTTCCTCACCGCGATCTTCCTGCAGCAGGTGCGCGGGCTGTCGGCGTTCGACACCGGCCTCGCCTTCCTGCCGATGGGCATCGCGGCCATCGTGGGTGCCGTCGTGGCCTCGCGGTTCGTCACGACGTTCGGCACGCGGTCGGTGCAGCTGGTCGCGGCGATCATCAGCGTCGTCGGGCTGCTGCTGCTCACCCAGGCCGACGCGACCTCGCCGTACGCCAGCACGCTGCTGCCTGGGCTGGTGCTGTTCGGCCTCGGCATCACCGCGATGGGCGTTCCGGCCCAGGTGGCGGCGCAGTCGAAGGTGCGCAGCGATGACGCCGGTGCGGCATCCGGAGTTCTGAATGCCGGCTACCAGGTCGGCGGCGCGCTCGGGCTGGCCGTCATCACCACCCTGGCGACGAGCCACGTGGCCGACGCCCTGGCCGGCGGAACGGCGCCGGTCGCAGCGGCCGTCGACGGCTTTCAGTTCGGGCTGCTGGTCGCCGCGATGTTCGCCGCAGCGAACATCGTGATCACCCTGCTGTCACCGTCGGTGCGGGTCAGCCAGACCGACGCGACCGAAGCCGCAGAACTCGAGCCGGTCGCGATCTGACCCGCGCGGCCCGACGGCACCGGGCCGGCCGCGCAGTTCGGAGCATCCGCCCCCGGTCGAGCCGGCACGGATGCTCCGATCGGCGCGAAGGTACCGGTCAGCGACGGCCGAGGCGACGCTCGCCGCCCGTGCCGGTCTCGTAGGCAAGGCCGTAGTGCGCGAAGACGGCCGGCTCGCTGGCCGCGTCGAGCTCGCCGTCGGTCGCGATGAAGGGGGCGTCTTTCACGATCTTCTTGTCAGACATGACCTTGAGGTGCTTCGGCGAGACGAGGGCTCCGGCCAGCGGCACGAAGACCAGCTTCTGGCCGCTCAGGATGCCCACCTTCACGGTCGCGAAGGTCGGCTGGTCGGTCGACGTGTCGAAGTAGATGCTCTCGAGGGCACCGATCTTGTCGCCGTTCTGGTCGACCACCGACGAGTCGATCCAGTCGCGGATGTTTTCGGCCTCGAACACTGTGAACCCCATTCCTGTCAGGGGCTCCTGACTCGTCACCTCATACGCTAGCCGGTCGGCGCCGGGGTTCGCACCCCGGCGTTCGCCGGCCGGGGTTCACTCTTCGTTCTTGAGGGCGAGACCGATGGCGAAGAAGGTCGGAGCCCAGTGGCCGACGAAGATGCCCCAACGGTCGGACTGCGCGCGGTCGTCAGACTTCTTGCCACGCGAGATCAGCCAGGCCGACATGGCGATGACCACCGAGGCGAACCCGGCGATGTAGGCGTGGTTGCTCTGGATACCCAGGTCGTGGGCGGTCTTGATGGGGTCGAAGCCGACCTTCTCGATAGCTTTCTTTGCCATGATGGTTCACCTTTCGAAGAGCCGGTTGTTCGGCTCTGCTCACCTTCGCACGAGCAGCCCGCGCGGCCGCCTTCGCGTTGACCCCGTTGACAAACACGGCAGACTGAGAACATGAACCCGACCGAGAACTTCCGGGCCGCTCGCGACACCCTGCTCGAACACCGCACCGACGCCGACGCCGCTGCCCTGGCGTTCGACTGGCCCGACGTGGGGACCCACTTCAACTGGGCCGTCGACTGGTTCGACGCCATCGCCGTCGGCAACGACCGGCTCGCCCTCTGGATCGTCGAAGAAGACGGCAGCGAGACGAAGGTCAGCTACGACGAGCTGCGCTGGCGCTCTGACGAGGTGGCGGCCTGGCTCTCGGGCCTCGGCGTGCAGCAGGGCGACCACGTCATGCTAATGCTCGGCAACCGGGTCGAGCTGTGGGAGTCGATGCTGGCGATCATGAAGCTCGGCGCGGTCATCCTGCCCACCACTACCCTGCTCTCGACCGGTGACCTCGACGACCGCCTGGTGCGGGGCGGCGTGCGCCACGTGATCGCCGACGTGGCCGACGTCGACAGGTTCGACGGGCTGCAGGGCGACTTCACCCACATCGTCGTGGGCGGCAGCACGCCCGGCTGGCACGACTACAGCGACTCCCTCGAAGGTCTCGGCATCGCACCGTCGGTCACCGTCGACACCGGCGACCCGTGCCTCATCTACTTCACCTCGGGCACCACCTCGAAGCCGAAGATGGTCGTGCACACGCAGGCCTCGTACCCGGTCGGTCACCTGTCGACCCTGTACTGGCTCGGCGTCGGGCCGGGCGACGTTCACCTCGCGATCAGCTCGCCGGGCTGGGGAAAGCACGCGTGGAGCTGCTTCTTCGCGCCGTTCAACGCCGAGGCGACGGTGTTCGTCTACAACTACCGGCGGTTCGACGCGGTGGCCCTGCGCACGCAGCTCGACGAGGCGGGCGTCACCACGTTCTGCGCGCCGCCCACGGTGTGGCGGATGCTCATCCAGTCTGACCTCGGGGCGAAACCGCGGGCGCTGCACGAGATCCTCTCAGCCGGCGAGCCGCTGAATCCCGGCGTCATCGCGGCAGTCGAGCAGGCATGGGGGCTGACCATCCGCGACGGCTACGGCCAGACCGAGACCACGGCGCTCATCGCGAACCCGCCCGGCGCAGCCATCGTGCCCGGTTCGATGGGGCGTGCCCTGCCCGGCGTCGCGATCGCCATCGTCGACCCGGTGAGCGGCGAGCCCGCGGCCACCGGCGAGATCTGCCTCGACCTCACCGTCGAGCCCGCCAACCTCATGTCGGGCTACCTCGGCGACGACGACCGCACCACCTCGGCGCGCACCGGCGGTTACTTCCACACCGGTGACGTCGCCGTGCGCACCGATGACGGCACGATCACATTCATCGGCCGCACCGACGACATCTTCAAGTCGTCAGACTTCAAGGTGTCGCCGTTCGAGGTCGAGAGTGTGCTGCTGCAGCATCCGGCCGTCGCCGAGTCTGCGGTCGTGCCGGCACCGGATGCCACACGGCACAGCGTGGTCAAGGCCTATGTCACCCTTGCCGAAGGCTGGGCGCCCGGCGTCGAGAGTGCCCGCGCGATCTTCGCCCACTCGCAGGCCGAGCTGTCGTCGTTCGAGCGTGTGCGCCGCATCGAGTTCTTCGAGCTGCCGAAGACGATCTCGGGAAAGATCCGCCGCGTCGAGCTGCGCGAGCGCGAGCAGGCCGCCTTCGACCGCGGCGAGGCGATCGACACCGAGTGGCGCGGCGACAGCGTCTGATGCCGCACCGGCGCGGCCGCAGCGCTGAACCCGGGCGAGGCAGCCACCAGCTGAGCCCGGCAGCCGCAGCGCCTGAAGCCGCGCGGAGCAGCGACCACCTGAGCCCCGGCCGCCCGTGACGGTCACGCCGATGCGGCCGCGCCGATCTGGGCGGCCGCGCGGCGCAGGGGCGGCAGCAGTGACTCGCGCATGCGGTCTGTGCTGAAGGTGCCGGCCGAGACCGAGATGTTGACGGCCGAGACCGTACTGCCCCCGGCGACCACAGGAACCGCGATGGAGCGCAACCCCAGTTCGAGCTCCTGGTCGACCAGTGCGTAGCCGTCGGCGCGCACGCGATCGAGTTCGGCGACGAGCGAGCCGCGGTCGCTGAGCGTGTGCGGGGTGCGCTGCTCGAACTGCACCTGGTCGAGGTGGTGGGCGAGGGCATCCGGTGGCAGGGCGGCGAGCAGCACGCGGCCCATCGAGGTGGAGTACGCCGCAAAGCGGGTACCGACGCTGATCGACACGCTCATGATGCGGCGAACGGCGACCCGGGCGACATAGACGATGTCGAGGCCGTCGAGCACCGAGGCCGAGCACGATTCACCGGTGGCGCGCGAGAGCTCTTCGAGGTACGGCTGGGCCAGCTCGGGCAGGCTGAGCGCAGAGAGGAAACTGTAGCCCAGCTCGAGCACGCGCGGCGTCAGCGAGAACTGGCGCCCGTCGGTCTGCATGTAGCCGATCTCGACGAGGGTGAGCAGAAACCTCCGCGCGGTGGCGCGGGTGAGCGAGGTCGCGGCGGCGATCTCGGTGAGCGACATGCGCGGATGGTCGGCGTCGAAGGCACGGATGACGCTGAGCCCTCGCACCAACGACTGCACGTACTGGTCGCTCGGCTCGGGCTGGGCGCTCAGGTCGGGTGGCACGGGTTCATGCTATCGGCGTGATCGTCGGCCACGGGATCAGCGCTCGAGAACGACCGCGAGGCCCTGGCCCACGCCGATGCAGATCGCGGCTACGCCCACACCGCCGCCACGACGCTCGAGAGCGCGGGCGAGGTGCAGCAGAATGCGCGCACCCGAGGCGCCGAGCGGATGCCCGATGGCGATCGCCCCGCCGTCGACGTTCACGATCTCGGGGTCGAGCTCGGGCCAGAGCTTCAGGCACGCCAGCGACTGGGCGGCGAAGGCCTCGTTCAGTTCGACGACATCGACGTCGGCCCAGGTCTTGCCCGCCCGGGCGAGCGCCTTGTTCGCCGCCTCGACCGGGGCGATGCCGAAGATGTTCGGGTCGTTGCCGGCCACGGCGCGCGACACGATGCGGGCCAGCGGCTCGCCCTCGAGCGCGCCCTCGCGGCCGATGAACATGGCGGCCGCGCCGTCGTTCAGCGGGGACGAGTTGCCGGCGGTCACGGTGCCCACGTCGGCGGGGCGGAAGGCCGGCTTGAGTGCGGCCAGCGCCTCCACTGAACTGTCGGCGCGGATGCCCTCGTCGCGCGTGAGAGTGGTGCCCGGCACGGCGATCACCTCGTCGTCGTACACGCCGGCATCCCACGCCGCGGCCGCCAGGCGGTGGCTGCGCACCGCGAACACGTCTTGCTGCTCGCGCGTGATCTCGTAGCGGTCGGCGAGGATCTCTGCCGTCTCGCCCAGCGGAACGGTCCACTCGGCGGGCATCCTGGGGTTGACCATGCGCCAGCCGAGGGTTGTCGAGTGCAGCGTCTCAGAGCCGGCCGGGTAGGCCCGCTCGGGCTTCAGCAGCACCCAGGGCGCGCGGCTCATCGACTCCACACCGCCGGCGAGCACGAGGTCGGCGTCGCCGGTCTCGACGGCCCGCGAGGCCTGGATGGCCGACTCGAGCCCCGAGCCGCACAACCGGTTCACGGTGGCGCCGGGCACGGAGGTGGGCAGTCCGGCGAGCAGGGCCGCCATGCGTGCGACGTCGCGGTTGTCTTCGCCGGCGGCGTTGGCGTCGCCGAGAATGACGTCGTCGATGCGCGCGGGGTCGAGACCGGGCTGCCGTGCGACGAGTTCTCGCACCACGTGTGCAGCCAGGTCATCCGGTCGCACACCGGCGAGCGACTTGCCGAAGCGGCCGATGGGGGTGCGGATTCCGTCGTAGATGAAGCTCGCGGTCATGCTGGTTCTCCTGTGTTGTCGGCGAGGTCGAGACCGGTCAGCTCGCGCAGTTCGTCGATGGTGGTCTCGCCGACGAGCTCGATGACGGCCGCGCCCTCGGCGCCGAGCGAGAAGATCGCCCGGTCGGTGTAGAGGCGGTCGACGCAGCCGAGGCCGGTGACAGGGTAGGTGCACTGGTCGACGAGCTTCGAGACGCCGTTCTTCGTCGCAAGCTCCATCATCACGTAGACGCTCTTGGCGCCGAGCGCCAAGTCCATCGCGCCGCCGACGGCCGGAATCGAGTCGGGTGCGCCGGTGCTCCAGTTCGCCAGATCGCCCGATTGCGACACCTGGAAGGCGCCGAGCACGCACACGTCGAGGTGCCCGCCGCGCATCATGGCGAACGAGTCGCCGTGATGGAAGTACGAGGCGCCCGGCAGCTCGGTGACCGGGATCTTGCCGGCGTTGATCAGGTCGGGGTCGATCTCGCCCGGCTGTGCCTCGGGCCCCATACCCAGCATGCCGTTCTCGGTGTGCAGAATGATCTCACGGTCGGAGGGCAGATAGTTCGACACCAGCGTCGGCAGCCCGATGCCGAGATTCATATATGCGCCGTCGGGAATATCCTGCGCCAGCCGCTCGGCGATCTCGGCCCGCGACCACGAACTACCTGACATCGGCCCACTCTTCTCTCTCGAAACGGTCGCCGGTCTCGACCACCCGGTCGACGAAGATGCCCGGGGTGACGACGGCCTCGGGGTCGAGTTCGCCGAGTTCGACGATGCGGTCGACCTGCGCGACCGTCGTGCCTGCCGCGCTGGCCATGATGGGCCCGAAGTTGCGCGAGGTCTTGCGATAGGTGAGGTTGCCGAGGCGGTCGGCCCGGTAGGCGCTGATCAGGGCGAAGTCGGCGAAGATCGGATGCTCGAGCACATAGTCGCGGCCGTCGATCGTTCGCGTCTCCTTGCCCTCGGCCAGGCTCGTACCGAACCCGGTCGGGGTGAAGAAGCCGCCGATGCCCGCGCCGGCCGCCCGGATGCGCTCGGCAAGGTTGCCCTGCGGCACCAGCTCGAGCTCGATCTCACCGGCCCGGTAGAGGCCGTCGAAGATGTACGAGTCGACCTGACGCGGAAACGAGCAGATGATCTTCTTCACCCGCTTCGCCCCGATCAGGGCGGCGAGGCCGGTGTCGCCGTTGCCCGCGTTGTTGCTCACCACGGTGAGGTCGGTGGCGCCGTGTTCGAGCAGCGCATCGATCAGCTGCACCGGCTGCCCGGCGAGGCCGAAGCCGCCGATCATCACCGTGGCGCCGTCGGGCAGGTCGGCGAGCGCGTCGGCGGCGCTGGCCGTGGTCTTTGAAATCATCGTCGTCCTCAGCGGGCCCGCGGCACCTCGACCCGAGCAGTGTTCGTGATTCGAACCGAAGTTCGTATGACGACTCTACTCCGCAAAGACCTCTCGCGCGATGCCCATAGCAGAATTCGCTGCGGGAACGCCGGCGTAGATGGCGGTGTGCAGCAGGGCCTCGCCGATCTCGGCAGGCGTCAGCCCGTTGGTGAGGGCGGCGCGCACGTGCATCCGCAGCTCGGCCTCGTGACCGCCCGTGGTGAGGCAGGCGAGGGTGAGAAAGCTGCGGGTGCGGCGGTCGAGGCCGGGCCTGGTCCATACCGAACCCCAGGCGTAGCGGGTGATGAGGTTCTGAAAGTCTTCTGTCTCGGGGGTGATGCGGGCGTTCGCCGAGTCGACGTGCGTGTCGCCGAGCACCTGCCGGCGCACGGCCATGCCGGCGTCGTAGATCTCCTGCGAGGTGGCCTCGGGGCGCCAGGTGGGGATGCTCGGCCCGGTGGGCTCGCGTGCGGCGGTGGCCTCATCGTCGGGTGCGTTGGTCTCGGTCGCGGCTCCGTCACCGGCAGCACCCGCCAGCCGCGCCGAAGCGACCCACGGGCCGATCGAGTCGGCGCGGCCGAGCACGGCCGCGGCGACCGCGGCCGGCGCTTCGAGCGGTGGCAGGTGACCGACCCCCGCGATGAGGGTGAAGGTCGCGTCGATGCTCTCTGCCAGGTCGTGCACGCCCTCGGGGGGCGTGGCGACATCGAACTCGCCGGCCACGCAGAGCGTCGGCACAGAGAGTTCGCCGAGCCGGTCACGCACGTCGAAGGCGGCCAGCGCGCCGCAGCACAGCGCGTATGACTCGTCATCGATGTCGAGCAGTTCATTGAGCGCCCTGGCCGAGTGCGCCGGGTCGCGCTGCAGAAACCCGGGCGCGAACCACCGCTCGGCGCTGGTGGCGACCAACGAGGCCGTGCCGCTCTGCCGCGCCTGGGTGGCACGGGCATCCCACCCTTCGGTGGTGCCGATCTTGGCGCCCGAACAGATGACGCTCAGCGAGCGCAGCCGGTCGGGGTGGTCGAGCGCGAGCTGCAGGCCGATGATGCCGGCCATCGAGACCCCGGCGTAGTGGAACGCCCCGCCGCCGACCGCGTCGACCAGGGCCAGCACGGCCTCGGCGAGCTCGGCGGCGGTGAACGACTCGGTGGCGCGTGGGCTGTCGCCGTGCCCGGGCAGGTCGAACCGCATGACCCGGTATCGCTGCGAGAGTTCGGCCAGCGGCGGCAGCCACAGCGACGTGGTGGTGCCGAGCGACGGGCCGAGCACGAGCAGTTCGGCGTCGGGTGCTCCACTGGCCACGGGGTGAACGGTGCAGCGCAGAACCGGAACGGTCACGATGGGTCTCCTCGGTGTGGGGCCGGGCTCTGGCCGAGCGCGGCGTGACGCGCCAGCACTCGGTCGATGCCCGCTGACGTGTGGTCGATCATCGAGGCGGGGTCGAAGGCCGCCTGAACGCTGGTGCGCACCCGATCGTCGGCCGCGAAGCCCTCGGCCGCCAACTGCTCGTCGAGCACGGCCGACAGCGGCGTCTCGGCCGAGACACGGGCCGACGCGCGGCGAACGACCTCGAAGGCGTGTGCGCGCCCGATGCGCTCGGCGAGCAGGGTCGACACCCGCTCAGAGAACAGCAGCCCGTGTGTCAGGTCGAGGTTGGCGAGCATGCGCTGCGTGTCGACGGTGAGGCCTCCGATGAGGGGCACACTCGCGGCCACACTCGTCAGGGCCAGCCGTTCGAGCTGGCGCAGGGTCTGCCACTCGGCGTGCCAGCCGCCGATGGCGCGCTGATCTTCGGCGAGCAGGCTGCCGTACAGGGTCGAGAGGATGCCCGGCGACTGTTTCGCCGCCGCGACGATCAGCACCGAGGCCACCGGGTTGCGCTTGTGCGGCATCGCCGACGACCCGCCCTCGCCCTCGGCGAGCCCCTCGCCGAGCTCGCCGATCTCGGTGCGCGACAGCTCGGCGACCTGTGCGGCGATCGTGCCGACCACTCCGGTGGCCGCGGCCAGCACCGAGCCCACCTCGACGATCGGCAGCCGGTTGGTGTGCCAGCTGATGTCTGGGGCTGCCAGGCCGAGCTCGTCGGAGTAGGCCGCGACGACCCGGTCGAGGGTGTCGGCGGCGTCGCCAGAACCTCGGCGTTCGACGACCACCTGTGCCAGAACCGCGAGCGTTCCCACGGCACCGGCGAGCGAGGCGGGCAGCCGGCGGCGGGCATCCCGGGCTTGTTCGATCACGGTGCAGACGGCATCGAGCCAGCCGGCCGCCACGAAACCGAAACTGGTGGGCGAGGCGTGCTGGCCGAGCGTGCGACCGGCCTGCGGGGTCGCCCGATGCGTCTCGGCCAGCGCCGCCAGGTCCGCAGCGACGCGGTCGAGGTCTGCGGTCACGGTCTCGAGCGTGCGGGCGGCGACCAGCATCGCGGCCGTGTCGACGATGTCCTGGCTGGTGGCTCCGACGTGCAGGTATTCGGCGGCTCCCGCGTGCAGCTCGTCGGCACGGGCCGACAGCTGCCTGGTGAGCGGGATGATCGGGTTGCCGCCCCCGCGGGCGGCGGCCGCGACCGCGCCGAGGTCGACCACGCCGGGCTTCGTGAGCGCGTCGGCGACCCCGAGCATCCACGCGGGTGCGAGATCGGTCGCCACCAGCGCCCTGCTCAGCGCGACCTCGGCGGCGATCAACGCGGCGAGCCACGCCTCGTCGCCGACGATCGTCTCAGCCCGGCCGTCGGCGCCCAGCGGGTCGAGCAGGTCGTGGGCGGCCGGCCGCACCGCGGGCTCGTCGGTGTCAGGCGTCAAAGTCGAAGAACACCGTCTCGTTGTCGCCCTGCAGCGTGATGTCGAAGCGATACGACCCCGGGCCGTCTTGCGAAGCGACCAGTGTCGCTCGACGGTCGGCCAGCACGGTCGACAGCGTGGCGTCGGTCTGCGCGAACGACTCGAACGACTCAGCTCCGTCGGCGTCGACGAAATAGGCGCGCGTGAACAGGTGGTGCAGCAGGCCGCGCGCGAACACGGTGATGAGGGCGTAGGGCGCGCCGGCTACGGCTACGGCTGCCGATGCGGCGCCCGCCTCGGGGTGGCCCGCGCCTGTCGCGTCACCGCCGGCCACCGCCACGCCGGCCACGCCCCCGGCCACCGCCACGCCCGGCTTCACCGTCGTGAAGGTGTAGTCGCCGGCACGGGTGGTCGGCACCCGGCCGAAGCCGGTGAAGGTGTAGCCGTCTCGCTCGAAGCTGCCGAGTTCGGTGCTGATGACACCCGACTCGTCAGGCTGCCACACCTCGACGATGGCGTCGGGAACACCCACCCCGGCGCCGTCGAACACCCGCCCGTGCAGCCTGATCGCCGCCGGGTGCGTGCGGTCGACGACGTCGGCGCCGCCCTGGTAGGGCAGCGCATAGCCGAAGAACGGCCCCACGGTCTGCGACGGGGTCTGCACGAACGCGCCCGTCTCACTCGAACTACTCATGGTCATCATCCTGCTCCATCCAGGTCGATTTCGGGCCGGTCAGCACGATGTTCCAGCGATACCCGAGCGCCCACTCGGGCACGCTCAGGTCGTGGTCGTACTCAGAGACCATGCGCTGCTGGGCCGCCGGGTCGACCACCGACTGGTAGATCGGGTCGAGCGCGAACAACGGGTCGCCCGGAAAGTACATCTGTGTCACCAGTCGCTGCGTGAACGCCGAGCCGAACAGCGAGAAGTGGATGTGCGCGGGCCGCCACGCGTTCAGATGGTTGCGCCACGGGTACGGCCCCGGCTTGATCGTGATGAGCCGGTAGCTGCCGTCGTCGCCCGTCATCACGCGGCCGACGCCCGTGAAATTGGGGTCGAGCGGGGCGGGGTGCTGGTCGCGCTTGTGCACGTAGCGGCCCGACGCATTCGCCTGCCACACCTCGATGAGCTGGTTGCGCACCGGGCGGCCCTCGCCGTCGAGCACCTTGCCCGCCACGACGATGCGCTCGCCGAGCGGCTCGCCCGGGTGCTGAATCGTGAGATCGGCCTCGAAGAGGTCGACGTCGGTGTGCCCGAACGCCGGCGATGTGCGCTCGATCTCTTCAGGGTCTGCCTTCACCAGGGCGTGGGTCGGATGCCGCAGCACCGAGCTGCGGTACGGCGCGTAGTCGCGGCGCGCCTGCAGTTCGGGCGGTGCACCGGCGTTCGCGGCCGCGCGCACCTCGCTGGCTATGGCGGCGATCTCGGCGCTGATCTCGGCCTGGGTTGTCTCGGCCATCTTCACGAACCTCTCTTCTGATCGAACTCACATCTGATTCCGGATGCCCGGCTGCTCACGACCGTAGACCGGTGTACTGCTCGGCGAGTGACGACATCGCCTCGTGCGAGTGCGTCACGTAGTCGAGCCGGCCGAGCTGGCTGCGGTAGTCGAAGGCCGCCGCGCCGTCGGTGCCCGGTCGCCGGTGCAGCAGGTCGGTCATCCACTGCGAGAACTGCTGAACCTTCCACTGCCGGGCGAGTGCGGTGTCGCTGTACGAGCCGAGCAGCGCCGAGTCGCCGGCGTAGTGGGCGACGAGGGCCTCGTTCAGCTGCGTCACGTCAGACATCGCCGAGTTGAGCCCCTTCGCGCCGGTCGGCGGCACGATGTGGCCGGCGTCGCCGACGAGGAACAACGCCCCGTAGTTCAGGGTCGAGACGACGAAGCTGCGCATCGGCAGAATCGACTTCTCGGTCACCGGGCCCTCGTGCAGGGTCCAGCCCTCGAGACCGAGGCGCGTCTGCAGGCCGTCCCAGATGCGGGCATCCGACCACGCCTCGATCTTCTCGGCCGGATCGACCTGGAGGTACAGCCGCGACACCTGCGGCGAGCGCATCGAGTGCATCGCGAATCCGTCGGCGTGCAGGGCGTAGATGAGTTCGTCGGTCGAGGGCGCCACGTCGGCGAGAATGCCGAGCCAGGCGAACGGGTATTCGCGCTCGAAGCTGGTCAGGGCATCCGCCGGCACCGACTGGCGGCAGACGCCGTGAAAACCGTCGGCGCCGACGACGAAGTCGGCCGACACCGTGTAGGGCGCGCCGTCGTGCTCGAAGGTGAGCGACGGCGAGCCGGTGAGGTCGTGCACGGCGACGTCGTTCGCGTCGTAGAACACCGGCGTCGAGGCCGCATCGTGGGCGTTCACGAGGTCTCTGACCACCGCCTGCTGGCCGTAGACGGTCACCGTGCGGCCGATCAGCTCGTTGAAGTCGACGTGGTGGCGTTCGGCTTCGTACTGCAGGTAGATGCCGTCGTGAACGAGACCATCGGCCTGCACGCCCGCACCGACGCCGAGTCGTTCGAGGGTCTCGACCGAGCCCTGCTCGAGCACACCGGCGCGGATTCTGCCGAGAACGTAGTCGCGGTCACGGTTCTCGACGACCACGAAGTCGATGCCGGCCTGGTGCAGCGACCAGCCGAGCAGCAGGCCGGCGGGGCCGGCGCCGACGATGGCGACACGGGTGGAGAGATGGGGCACGTGGGTTCCCTAGCGACGGTGACAGGATGCTTGCCAGTATCGCTGCTCGGGGCGTCGACGGGTGCCCACCTTCCACTCACCGGAAGCCGGCTCGGAGTCTTCTCGTTCACGAGATCAGGATCTTCAGCACGATGGCAAGGATTCCGAGGCCGGCGGTGGCCAACGAGCCACAGAGCTTCCAGTACCAGGCTGTTCCTCGACCGGTGAAAGCGATCCAGCCCAAGACAGCGAGCAGTGCCACCTCGATCCACAGGGCGATCCAGTAGGCGATCTGACCGTGTGTGAACCCGAAGATCCCGATGAACATGAAGATCAGGGGTGGGATGGCGGCCAGGAGCAGTCCGAACGAACGGTTGATGGCGATCCGGAACGATTTGCTGACGCTGACGGCTTCTTCGTCTCCGCGGAGCCCTTGAACCGCAATAGTGACGATGAAGACTTGCGTTGCCCAGAAGACGAGCACGCTCAGAACGGTGATTGCGAAGACGTCGGCGACGCCGTTGTTCTCGTCGGCAACGGCGATGACGACGCTGACGAGAATCGTTCCGGAGATGAGTTCGGGGGTGACGAAACTGCGTCGGAGCCGGCGGGAGCTCCACGAGCTGTTCGGCGCGTTCGGGATCTGTGTGCTCACTGCGACCTCCTCGACGCTTCCTTTCGGAGTGAGTACCAGTGTGCAGCTTCGGCGTGCGCCGAGGAACCTTTCGTGTTGACTTAGGCGGCGAGCCGGAGGATCGTGACGACTGCGGCAACGACGCCGCAGCGTTTCGAGGTCGCCGATGAGCCGCGTGCGGCTCCAGCTGGAGGGGGAACTCCATGGTCACTGATCGTCACTCGCGGGCACTGCTCCCGATTCCTGACCGGCCCGCCCCCGATCTCACCACGTATGACGCCAAAGATCCAGACACGTCGTATCCGCCGATCGAGCCGTTGGTGCCCCCGAAGGGAGCCCCGAACATCCTGATCGTGCTCGTCGACGACACCGGATTCGGAGCGGCGAGTGCATTCGGCGGCCCGTGCTACACGCCGACTGCCGAGAAGCTGGCGGGCAATGGCCTGAAATTCAACCGGTTCCACACCACCGCTCTGTGCGCACCGACACGGCAGGCGTTGCTGACGGGCCGCAATCACCATTCGGTGGGTATGGGAAGTATCACTGAGACGGCGACGTCGGCGCCGGGCAACAGCTCTCTTCGGCCGAATACGAAGGCGCCGCTGGCGATGACGCTGAAGCTGAACGGCTACTCGACTGCGCAGTTCGGCAAGTGTCATGAGGTGCCGGTGTGGCAGTCGTCTCCGATGGGGCCATTCGATGCATGGCCGTCTGGGGGCGGTGGATTCGAGACGTTCTACGGCTTCATCGGTGGCGAGAACAACCAGTATGAGCCGGCGCTGTACGACGGAACGACCCCGATCGAGCCGCCGTCGACCCCGGAAGAGGGCTACCACTTGACCGAGGATCTCGCCGACCACGCAGTGAACTGGATCAAGACGCAGAAGGCGCTGATGCCAGACAAGCCGTTCTTCGTGTACTTCGCCCCCGGAGCGACACACGCTCCGCATCATGTGCCGACCGAATGGTCGGACAAGTACAAGGGAAAGTTCGCGGCCGGGTGGGACGCGCAGCGGGAGGCCACTTTCAACCGGCAGAAGGAGATGGGCGTCATCCCGGCCGACGCGCAGCTGACCCGCCGC
The DNA here is from genome assembly GCF_036553535.1 of Subtercola sp. YIM 133946. NCBI lineage: Bacteria > Bacillati > Actinomycetota > Actinomycetes > Micrococcales > Microbacteriaceae > Subtercola > Subtercola sp. YIM 133946. The sequence continues at coordinate 285,172 of NZ_JAZHPE010000045.1, read as the reverse complement.
CACGAAGAGATCCCGTCGTGGGATGACATGCCCGCCGAGCTGAAGCCGGTGCTGGAGCGCGAGATGGAGGTGTACGCGGGATTCCTCGAGCACACAGACCACCACATTGGCCGGGTCATCGATGCGGTCGATGAGATCGGTGCACTCGACAACACCATCATCTACTACATCATCGGCGACAACGGAGCCTCCGCCGAAGGCACCCTGAACGGTGCCTTCAACGAGATGGCCAACTTCAACGGCATGGCCGCCCTTGAGACACCCGAGTTCATGGCATCGAAGATCGATGAACTCGGAACACCCAGCTCGTACAACCACTACGCGGTCGGGTGGGCGTGGGCGATGAACACCCCGTTCCAGTGGACGAAACAGGTCGCCTCGCACTGGGGCGGCACCCGGAACGGCACCATCGTGCACTGGCCGAAAGGCATCGCGGAGAAGGGCGGCCTGCGATCGCAGTTCACGCACGTGATCGACATCGCCCCGACCATCCTCGAGGCGGCCGGTCTGCCCGAGCCGACCATGGTGAATGGTGTGATGCAGTCTCCGATGGAGGGCACGAGCATGCTCTACACCTTCGCAGAACCCGAGACTGCCGAACGGCACAGTCTGCAGTACTTCGAGATGTTCGGCAATCGCGGCATCTACCACAAGGGTTGGAGCGCGGTGACGAAGCATCGCACCCCGTGGGAGATGGTCGGGCCGAAGCTGCCGGCCTTCGACGACGACGTCTGGGAACTCTACGACGCCTCGACCGACTACAGCCAGGCCAGGAACCTCGCCGCAGAGAACCCCGAATTGCTGGCCAGACTGCAGCGGCTGTGGCTCATCGAGGCCACGAAGTACAACGTACTCCCGATAGACGACCGGGGAATCGAGCGCGCGACGCCCGAGATCGCCGGTCGCCCCACGCTGATCCACGGCAACACCCAGCTGCTGTACTCAGGTATGGGGCGACTGTCGGAGAACAGCGTCGTGAGCATCAAGAACAAGTCGTTCTCGGTGACCGCCGAAGTCGTCGCCGACGACAAGCCCCTCGCCGGAGTGATCATCGCCCAGGGCGGCCGGTTCGGAGGGTGGACGCTGTATGTCAAAGACGGCCGAGCCGTCTTCGTCTACAACGTGCTCGGCATCCACGAATTCGCCACCGTCGCCGACTCCCCGATCCCGATCGGCACGCATCAGGTGCGGATGGAATTCGACTACGACGGTGGCGGTCTGGGAAAGGGGGGAGACGTCACTCTCTTCTACGACGGCACGGCCGTCGGAAACGGCAGGGTCGCGGCGACACAGGCAATGGTGTTCTCTGCCGACGAGACAACCGATGTCGGCTACGAATCCGGAACCTCGGTGTCATCCGACTACACAGGCGCAACCAGCAGATTCAGCGGCAGGATCAACTGGGTGCAGATCGACCTCGGCGACGACGACCACGACCATCTCATCGACCCGGAAGAACGCCTGCGCATTGCGATCGCCCGACAATGAGCCGACGCTGAGCACGAGCCGCCGAGCAGGTCAGTGGCGGTAGCCGAGGGCGCGGCTGATGGCGCTGGCCGAGAGGCGCACCACCGGCTCGTTCTGCCGGCCGGACTCTGTGGTGGTGCGCACCACCACAGAGACGGCCGCCACCACGGCGCCCGTGCGGTCGCGGATCGGCGCGGCCGTCGACGACGACCCTGAGGTCATCTCCTCGCTCATCTGCGCGATACCGGTGGCCCTGATCTCGGCGAGCCGGCGGCGCAGCAGGTCGGGCGAGGTGACGGTGTTCGGCAGAAAACCGCGCAGGGGGGCATCCAGATACTCGTTGATGAGTTCGGTCGTCGCGAAGGCCAGCAGCACGAGCCCCACCCCCGTCGAGTGCAGCGGCAGCCGTGCGCCGACCCGCGAGATGATCGGAACCGCATCGTGCCCCGTGAGCTTCTCGAGGTAGAGGGCCTCGCGGCCGTCGAGGATGGCCAGCTGCACGTGCTCGTGCGTCGCCTCGTAGAGGTCTTCGAGGTGCGGCAGGGCGACGGTGCGCAGGTTGCGGGCGGTCGGCGCCTGCACGCCGAGCTCCCAGAGTCGCAGGCCGAGCGAGTACCGACCGTCGTCGGTGCGCACGAGACCGCCCCAGTGCACCCATTCGCCGACCAGCCGGTGCGCGGTCGAGAGCGGCAGCTGCGCGCGTTCGGCGATGGCGGTGAGCGTCAGCGACGAGGCCTCCGGTGCGACCAGAAAGGCGTCGGCGATGGCGAACAGCTTCTGGGCCACGGGTCGGCCGGCCGCTTCATCACTCACTCTTGAATGATGCCACGAGTGCTCGTCACCCCGGCCGGCGCGCCGGTCAGTAGCTGCTCAGCGGCTCGGCGCCAGGGGCCGTCGGGGCGGCGGCGATGAAGGTGGCGGCGAGCTTCTCTGAGCCGCGGGCGAGCAGGGCCACGTCGGCGCCGACCAGAATGAAGTCGACGCCGGCGGCGAGGTAGCGCCGGGCAAGGGGCTCGGCGAAGGCGTTCACGCCGACCGGCTTGCCGAGGCGCTTCACGGTGGCGATGCAGTGTTCGACGGCGGCCACGACGTCGGGGTGATCCTGCTGGCCGAGCAGGCCCATCGACGCCGCCAGGTCGGAGGGCCCGATGAACACGGCCGAGACGCCGTCGACCCCAGTGATCTCGACGATGTTGGCGACCGCCTCGACCGACTCGATCTGCACGATGATCGAGATGCCGTCGCCGGCGTTCTGCAGGTAGCCCTCTGTGCGGTTCCAGCGGGATGCCCGCGCGAGCGCCGAGCCGACGCCCCGGATGCCCCGGGGCGGGTACTGCGCGCTCGACACCGCAAGCCGGGCGAGCTCGGCCGTGTCGACCATGGGAATGAGCAGGGTCGTCGCCCCGAGGTCGAGGTACTGCTTCACGATCACCGGGTCGAGCACCGGCGGCCGCACGACCGGCAGAATCGGATAGCCGTGCACCGCCTGCAACTGCGCGAGCAGCGACTCGAGGCCGTTGGGGCTGTGCTCGGCGTCGATCAGCAGCCAGTCGAGGCCCGACCCCGCACAGATCTCGGCGACCAGCGGGCTGCCGCTGCACGCCCACATTCCGGCGAGCGGCCGGCCGGTCTCGGCAAGCGCCGTGGCGAAGCTCTGCTCGGGGTTCACTCGAACTGGCATGTGATGGTTCCCAACGGTCCGTAGTCGGCGAAGACGGTGTCGCCCGCGTACACCCACATCGGGCGGGTGAACGATCCGGCGAGGATGATCTCGCCCGCCGCAAGCGACGCGCCGTGCGGCGCGATCTTGTTGGCGAGCCAGGCCACCCCCGACGCCGGGTGGTTCAGCACGCCCGCCGACACCCCCGTCTCTTCGATGGTCTGGTTGCGGTAGAGCAGTCCGCCCACCCAGCGCAGGTCGATGTCGTGCGGCCGCACGGGCCGGCCCCCGGTGACCATGACGCCCATCGCCGCGTTGTCGCTGATGGTGTCGACGATCGTACGGCCCTCCATCTCGATGCGTGAGTCGAGGATCTCGAGCGCGGGCACGACGTACTCGGTGGCACGCAGAACGTCGAAGATCGTGCATCCGGGGCCCTGCAGCGGCTCTTTCAGCACGAAGGCGAGTTCCATCTCGACGCGCGGGTGTGTGTAGGTCTGCCACTGCAGCGTTGTGCCGGTCTCGAAGACCATGTCGTCGAAGATGAGACCGTAGTCGGGCTCGGTGATACCGGTGGCCATCTGCATGGCGCGCGAGGTGAGCCCGATCTTGCGCCCCACGAGGGTGCGCCCGGCCTCTTCGTTGCGGCGCCCCCACAGCGACTGCACCGCGTAGGAGTCGTCGATCGTCATCTCGGGGTACCGCGCGGTCAGTCGTCTCACCGGTACGCGGTTCGCGGCCGCCTCGAGCAGTTCGTCTGCGATGCGCTCTATCTCGTCTGGTTCGAGCATGGCTTCCTTCGGTGGTCAGCTGGTGTGAACTCACCCTAACAGATCGTATATCTTCTGTGATACTGTCTCTTCCGACAGAACAGGAACGCCGATGACACTGACGCCATTCGACCCGGCACGCACGACGAAGATCATCGCCGTGCACCTCAGCTACCCGTCGCGGGCGGCCCAGCGCGGCCGCACCCCGGCCTTCGCTTCGTACTTCATGAAACCCACCTCGTCGATGGCCGGCACCGGGGGCGAGATCGAACGCCCGGCCGACACCGAGCTGCTCGCCTTCGAGGGCGAGATCGCCCTGGTCATCGGCCAGACCGTTCGCCGGGTCACTGCGCAGGAGGGCTGGGCCGCCGTGTCGGGCGTGACCGCCGCGAACGACTTCGGCGTCTACGACCTGCGCCTCGTCGACAAGGGCTCGAACCTGCGCAACAAGGGCGGCGACGGCTTCACCCCGATCGGGCCGTTCGTCATCGACACCGACGGCATCGAGCAGGGTGCGTTCCGCGTGCGCACCTGGGTGAACGGCGAGCTCGCCCAGAGCGACACCAGCGACACCCTGCTCTTCGGCTTCGGCCAGGTGGTCTCCGACCTCTCGCAACTGCTCACGCTCGAACCGGGCGACGTCATTCTCACCGGAACCCCTGCCGGTTCGTCGGTCGTGGTGCCCGGCGACGTGGTCGAGGTCGAGGTCGATGCTCCGCAGGCCCCCGGCTCCCCCTCCACCGGCCGCCTGGTCACCACGGTCACCCAGGGCACTGCGCTGCTGCCGCCCTACAGCGCCCCACCCCAGGTCGACGACGACCAGCGGGCCGAGGCGTGGGGCAGCCGGGAGGCCGCGGGCCTGCCCCCGGCACCGGCAGCCGACGAAACCGCCGATGCCCCCGACTCGGCCGCCACGCACGAACCGGCCGGCTTCGAACTCACCCCCGAGTGGAAAGCCAAGATCAACAGCGTCGCCACGGCCACCCTCAGCGCCCAGCTGCGCAAGCGGGGCCTGAACAACGTGTCGATCGACGGCCTGCACTCCACGAAACCGGATGCCCGGCTGGTCGGCCGCGCCCGAACGCTGCGCTACGTTCCGAACCGCGAAGACCTCTTCGCGGCGCACGGAGAGGGGTACAACGCCCAGAAGCGGGTGATCGACTCTCTGACTCCCGACGACGTTCTGGTCATGGAGGCGCGCGGCGAGCACGGCAGCGGAACTATCGGCGACATCCTCGCGCTGCGCGCACAGGTGCTCGGCGCCGCCGGCATCGTTACCGACGGCGGCCTGCGCGACCTCGCGATCGTCTCGGGTCTCGACATTCCCACCTACCACGGCGGCGCCCACCCTGCGGTGCTCGGCCGCCGGCACGTTCCGTGGGACATCGATCTGACGATCGCCTGCGGCGGCGCGGCCGTTCAACCCGGCGACGTGATCGTCGGAGACGCCGACGGCCTGCTGGTCATCCCGCCGCCCCTGGTCGAAGAGGTGGTCGACGCCGCGATCGAGCAGGAGCAGCAGGAGCTGTTCATCGCCGAGCGGGTGGAGGCGGGTGAGGCCATCGAAGGCCTCTTTCCGATGAACGCCGACTGGAGAGCGAGGTACCTCGAGTGGCAGAAGAGCCGATGACCGGGCAGGGCACGGCCAGCGACACCGGCACCGCCAGCGACACCGGCACCGCCAACGACACCGGCCCGGCCGCCTCGCAGAGCAAGTCGCAACAGGCCTACCACTACATCAAGGGGCGCATCTCAGACGGAACGTATTCACCCGGCTTCCGCCTGGTGCTCGGCCCCATCGCGAAGCAGCTGGGCATCAGTGTCGTGCCCGTTCGGGAGGCCATCCGGCGGCTCGAGGCCGAGGGACTCATCACGTTCGAGCGCAACATCGGTGCCCAGGTCGCCCTCTTCGACGAGTCGGAGTACCTCTTCACGATGCAGACGCTCGCCCTGGTGGAGGGCGCGGCCACCGCTCTGTCGGCGCCGGCGATCACGGTCGACGACATCGCACGGGCCCGGGCGATCAACGAACAGATGATCGAGTGTCTCGAGCACTTCGATCCGACCCGGTTCACCACCCTCAACACCGAATTCCACTCGGTGCTCTACGAGCGCTGCCCCAACCCGCACATCCTCGATCTCGTGCACCGGGGGTGGGCCAGGCTGAACACTCTGCGCGATTCTGTCTTCGGTTTCGTTCCGGGCCGGGCACGAGAGTCTGTCGTCGAGCACGAAGACCTGCTGCGCCGCATCGAGGCCGGCGACGACTCGCTCGACCTCGAGATCGCGGCCCGGCAGCACCGACTGGGCACACTGAACGCCCTGCTCGCATACCAATCGACCCACCACGCCCACCCCCACTCGACAGAGAGCTGATCATGGCTTCGCACTACATTCCCGAGAATCTCCCCTCGCGCATTCAGCACTTCATCGACGGCGAGTTCGTCGACAGTGTTTCGGGCGCCTCGTTCGACGTGCTCGACCCGGTGTCGAACCAGACCTACGCCACCGCCGCGGCCGGCCAGAGAGAAGACATCGACCTCGCCGTGGCCGCCGCCACGAAGGCGTTCACCACCGGCCCGTGGCCCACTCTGGCCCCCAGAGCCCGGTCGCGCATCCTGAACCGCATCGCCGATGCCGTCGAGGCTCAGGATGCCCGGCTCGCCGAGCTCGAGACGTTCGACACCGGCCTGCCCATCACCCAGGCCCTCGGCCAGGCCAAGCGCGCGGCCGAGAACTTCCGCTTCTTCGCCGACCTGGTCGTGGCGCAGGCCGACGACACCTACAAGGTGCCGGGCACCCAGGTGAACTACGTCAACCGCAAGCCGATCGGCGTCGCCGGGCTCATCACCCCGTGGAACACCCCCTTCATGCTCGAGAGCTGGAAGCTCGCGCCCGCGCTGGCCTCCGGCTGCACCGTGGTGCTGAAGCCGGCAGAGTTCACGCCGCTCTCGGCCAGCCTGTGGGCCAGCATCTTCCGTGAAGCCGGACTGCCCGACGGCGTCTTCAACCTCGTCAACGGCCTCGGCGAAGAGGCCGGCGACGCCCTCGTGAAGCACCCGGGCGTTCCGCTCATCTCGTTCACCGGCGAGACCACCACCGGGCAGACCATCTTCCGCAACGCGGCCACGAACCTGAAGGGCCTGTCGATGGAGCTCGGCGGCAAGTCGCCCGCCGTCGTGTTCGCCGACGCCGACCTCGAGGCGGCCATCGACTCGACGCTGTTCGGCGTGTTCTCGCTGAACGGCGAGCGCTGCACCGCCGGTTCGCGCATTCTCGTCGAACGCCCGATCTACGAGGAGTTCCTCGAGCGCTACGCCGCCCGCGCCGCGAACATCGTCGTCGGCGACCCGCACGACCACCGCACCGAGGTGGGTGCCCTGGTGCATCCGGAGCACTATGCGAAGGTGATGAGCTACGTCGAGATCGGCAAGACCGAAGGGCGCCTGCTGGCCGGCGGCGGTCGACCCGAGCACCTGCCCGAAGGCAACTACGTCTCACCGACCGTGTTCGCCGACGTCAAACCGGATGCCCGCATCTTTCAGGAGGAGATCTTCGGGCCCGTGGTGGCGATCACCCCCTTCGACACCGACGAAGAGGCGCTCGAACTCGCCAATGGCGTGAAATACGGCCTCGCCGCGTACATCTGGACCACCGACCTGACTCGCGCCCACACCTTCGCCCAGAACGTCGAGGCCGGCATGGTGTGGCTGAACTCGCACAATGTGCGCGACCTGCGCACCCCGTTCGGCGGGGTGAAGGCCTCGGGTCTCGGCCACGAGGGCGGGTACCGCTCCATCGACTTCTACACCGACTCGCAGGCGGTGCACATCACGATCGGCGACGTGCACACCGCGAAGTTCGGCGCCTCGCCGATCGCCCACGAGGCCCCGCACGCCACGGCGATCGCCTGAGCGCCGCCCACACCCCTGACACTCTCGACGAGGAGACCCACGCATGACCATCCCCACCACCGACCTCACCCCGCCCGACGTCATCCGCTGCGCCTACGCCGAGCTGATCGTCAGCGACCTGGCCGAAGCCCGCGCATTCTACGTCGGCGTGCTCGGGCTCGTCGTCACCGACGAAGACGAGAACGCGATCTACCTGAGGGCGTTCGAGGAGTACCTGCACCACTCGCTCATCCTCAGAAAGGGCCCGGTGCCCGCCCTCTCGGTGCTCGCCTACCGCGTGCGGTCGGCCGCAGAACTCGATGTCGCTGCGGCGTACTACGCCGACCTCGGCGTGCGTGTCGAGCGCAAGCCCGCCGGCTTCACCCGGGGAATCGGCGAAGCCGTGCGCATCCAAGACCCGCTCGGCTTTCCGATCGAGTTCTTCTACGAGGCCGAGCACGTCGAACGCTTCACCCGCCGCTACGACGTTCAGGGCGCCGGCGCCATCTCGCGGCTCGACCACTTCAACGTCGTCACCCCCGACGTTCCCGCCGCCGTCGCGTACTACGAGGGCCTGAACTTCAAAGTCAGCGAAGACATCGAAGACTCCGACAAGACCGTCTACGCCGCGTGGATGTACCGCAAGGCCACCGTGCACGATGTCGCCCTGACCGGCGGCGACGGGCCCCGCATGCACCACATCGCCTTCGCCACCCACGAGCGCAGCCAGATTCTGCACCTCTGCGACCACCTCGGCGCGATTCGGCAGAGCGACAAGATCGAGCGCGGACCCGGCCGGCACGGCGTCTCGAACGCGTTCTACCTCTACCTGCTCGATCCCGACGGCCACCGCATCGAGATCTACACGCACGACTACTACACCGGCGACCCCGACAACCCCACTCTGACCTGGGATGTGCACGACAACCAGCGCCGCGACTGGTGGGGCACACCCGTCGTGCCGAGCTGGTACGCCAACGCCTCGACGGTGCTCGACCTCGAGGGCAACCCCGTCGACTCCGTCGCACGCACAGACGACCGCGAAGCCGACGTGACGATCGGCGCCGACGGCTTCTCGTACACGCGCGCCGACGACGTCACCACCGGGTTCAAGCTGGGAGCACAACTGTGAGCGGCACCTCGACCATCACCGCACCGACCGGCAGCCCGGATGCCCGCGAGGCCGAGCTGCTCGCACGGGTGCCGAGCGGCCTCTTCATCGGCGGAAAGTGGATCGACAGCGCAGACGGCTCGACGCTCGACGTCTTCGACCCGTCGACCGGAACGCGCATCAAGACGATCGCCAGCGCCCGCGCCGCCGACGGCGTCGCCGCGCTCGACGCCGCCGTCGCGGCTGAGCAGAGCTGGGCATCCACCGCCCCGCGTGTTCGCGGCGAGATACTGCGCCGGGCGTTCGACCTGCTCACCGAGCGGGCCGACGACTTCGCACTGCTGATGACGCTCGAGATGGGCAAACCGCTCGCCGAGGCGCGCGGCGAAGTCGCCTACGGCGGCGAGTTCCTGCGCTGGTTCAGCGAGGAGGCCGTTCGCATCAGCGGGCGGTACGGCCAGAACCCCGAGGGCACCGGCACGATGGTGGTCAGCCAGCGACCGGTCGGCCCCTGCTTTCTGATCACGCCCTGGAACTTTCCGCTCGCCATGGCGACGCGCAAGATCGCGCCCGCCCTGGCCGCCGGCTGCACCGTCGTCATCAAGCCGGCCGCGCTCACCCCGCTGACCACCCTGATGTTCGTCGCCCTGCTCGAAGAGGTCGGTCTGCCGGCTGGGGTGGTGAACGTGCTGACCACCTCGCACACTGCGGAGGTATCAGACCCGATCATCGCCGACCCGCGCCTGCGCAAGCTCAGCTTCACCGGCTCGACACCCGTCGGGGTCTCGCTGATGAAGCAGGCCGCCGACACGGTGCTGCGCACGTCGATGGAGCTCGGCGGCAACGCTCCGTTCGTGGTGTTCGGCGACGCCGACCTCGACAGGGCTGTCGATGGCGCCGTGGCCGCCAAATTCCGCAACACCGGGCAGGCCTGCACCGCCGCCAACCGGTTCATCGTGCACTCGTCGGTGGCGGGCGCCTTCGCCGACCGCCTCGCGACGCGGGTCGGCGCAATGATCGTGGGCCGCGGCACGGGCGAAGGCGTCAACATCGGCCCGCTGATCAACGACAAGGCGGTCGACAAGGCCGACGCTCTGGTGCTCGACGCCCTCTCCCGCGGCGCCCGGCTCGTCATCGGCGGCGCGCGGGTCGAGGGCACCGGCGGCAGCTTCTACGAGCCGACGGTGCTCACCTCTGTCGCCCGCGACAGCGACATTCTGCGCGACGAGATCTTCGGCCCGGTCGTCACCATCGTCGAGTTCGAGACCGAAGACGAGGCGGTGGCCCTGGCGAACAACACCGAGTACGGGCTGGCGAGCTACGTGTTCACCGACGACCTCGCCCGCGGCCAGCGGATGATCGACCGCATCGACACCGGAATGATGGGCCTGAACACCGGCCTCATCTCGAATGCGGCCGCGCCGTTCGGCGGCGTCAAGCAGTCGGGTCTCGGCCGCGAAGGCGGGCTCGAGGGCATCCACGAGTACCTGTCGACCAAGTACACCCTCATCCCACGCTGACGAACGGGCCGACTCCCGAGGTGTGGGAGACGGCCCGTTCGGTGAGTGAACCGCGCGTTACTGAGCAGTGAACCCGCCGTCGATGACCAGCTCGCTGCCGGTGGTGAACTTCGACTCGTCAGAGGCGAGAAACAGCATCGCGTAGGCAATGTCGTTCGGCTCGCCGATCGTGCCGAGCGGGTGGATCGCCTGCATCTCTTCGAGGTACCCGGGGTTCTGCCGGGCCTTCTCGAGGTTCATCGGCGTCAGGATGGTGCCGGGCAGAATGGCGTTCACGCGTATGCCTTCAGCGGCATACGTGATGGCGTCGGTCTTTGTCATCGTGCGGACGGCCGCCTTGGTGGCGTGGTACACCGGCACATCGGCGTTGCCGATGATGGCGTAGATCGACGACATGTTGACGATGCTCGTCTGTCCGGGCGTCTGACGCAGGTACGGAATCGCGTGCTTGGTACATAGGAACGGCCCACCCGCGTTGATGCGGAACACCGTCTCCCAGTCACTGAACGCCACCTTGTCGGTCGGCTCGGTCGGCCCCGCGACACCGGCATTGTTGATCAGGATGTTCAGGGCGCCGAAACGCTCGAACACCTCGCCGAAGACCTGCTCGACGCGGGCTTCGTCGGTGACGTTCATCGTCCAGAACTGGGCGGTTCCGCCCGCCTGCCTGATCTCGTCTGCGACCCGTTCGCCCGCCTCCGACATGTCGACGAGGGCGACCGAGGCGCCTTCGCTCGCGAACAGCTTCGCGATCGCCTCGCCCATGCCGCTGCCGGCACCGGTGACGATCGCCACCTTTCCCTCGAGCCGGCCCTTCGTGCCCGTGGTGTCGCTCATACGAAGATCACGCCGCCGTTGACGTCGAGCGTCGCGCCGGTGATGTACGCAGCGTTGTCGGTCGACAGGAAGTACACGGCGTCAGCGATCGACTTCGGGTCGCCGGCGACCTTCAGCGGAATCTTCGCCCACTCGATGTCGCGCATCTCCTCGAACGAGATGCCACGCTCGACCGCTTCGCTCGCGAGCGCGGCCTGGTGCATCCCGGTGTTGATGTTGCCGGGGGCGACGGCGTTGACCCGGATGCCCGAGTCGGCCAGCTCGCCCGCGAGGCACTGCACGAAACTGATCACGCCGGCCTTCGAGGTGCAGTACGACGAGTAGAACGCGTGACCGCTGCGACCCCAGTACGAGGCGATGGCGATGACCGACGCTCCGGCGTCGTGCGGCAGCAGAGGCACGAGCTCGCGCGAGGCGAAGAACACGCCGCGCAGGTTGGTGTTGTGCACGCGGTCCCACTCTTCGGTGGTGAGCTCGAGCACCGAGGCGCCGACGGCCTGAACGGTGCCGCCGATGAGGGCGAGCACGTCGAGCTTGCCCGACCACGCCTCGACGGCCTCGCGGGCCGCCTTGACCGACTCCTCAGACGACTGGTCTACCTCGAGGGGCAGCATCTCGGCGTCGGGGTAACGGGTGTGAACGTCGTCGATGACCCTCTGCACCGCCTCGAGGCTCAGGTCGGCGAGCACGACCTTGTCGCCCTCCGACACGAAACGCTCGACGGCCACTTTGCCGATGCCGCCGGCCGCGCCGGTGATGAAGACGACTCGTCCTCCGGTGTTCTCTGCCATTGTCTTTCTCCTTCTCTAGGGTTCGCGCAGGTGACCCGCGGGTCAGCTGTGCGGGTACGTGGGCCGGGGCGGCAGGCCTGCCATCCCGTAGGCGTCATCGATGAACTGCATGTTGGCGACGGCCGACTCCGTGGTGGTCACGAACGGCGTGCCCTTCCTGACCGCGTCGCGAACGGCACGCATCTGGTAGGTGAAGCTGCTGGTGCGGCCGAGCTCTTCGACGCGAACGCCGTCGGCGGTGAAGATGGTCACCCGGTCATCCGTGTGCACGTAGCTGAGGTTCGACTGGTGAACAGTGCCCTTCGAGCCGGTGACGGTGACGACGAAGTGCTGCGGTCCGAGCAGGTTCATCTCGGCGACCGCGGTGACGCCGCCCGGCAACTCGAAATCGACCTCCGACCAGGCGTCGATGTTCTCGTGCGTGCCCTCCAGGTGCCCGGTGCGGGCCGCCACCATGGTGGGCTCGCCTCCCAACTCGGCCGAGACGGCACGGATGGCGTCGATGCAGTACACGCCGAGGTCCATCAGCGACCCGCCGGCGAGCGGCCACGACCAACGGATGTCAGAGATGTTCGGCACCGGCACGGTCATCACCGCGCGCACATGCTGCACCTCGCCGATCTCACCCGACCGCACCACCTCGAGCACACGCCGGAAAGCCGGGTGGTAGCGATAGTGCAGGCCGTCGAACACGACGAGTTCAGGGTGGGCGAGGGATGCCTCGTGCAGCTGCCGCGCTTCGGCCGCGTTGCTCGTGATGGGCTTCTCGCTCAGCACGTGCTTGCCGGCATCGAGGGCAGCGAGGTTCCACGAGGTGTGCAGCCCGTTGGGCAGCGGGTTGTAGACCAGCTCGACGTCCGGGTCGGCGATCAGGGCGGCGTAGTCGTCGACCGCCCGCTCGAAGTCGTGCTCGCGGGCGTACGCATCCGCTCGGTCGCGGTCTCGGGCGGCGACCGCGACCAGGCGGGCGCCGATGTCTTTCGCGGGCGGGAACAGCGTCATGTCGCTGATCCGGGCGGCTCCGAGCACGCCGATTCTCACTGGCTCGTCAGTCATGACAAGAACCTCTCTGAACGTTGCTGCAGATCGTCTTCGATCTGGTCAGACCATGGCTGCGACGAGTTCGACCTCGTTCGGCGGGTTGAGCGGGTCGATGTCGACCGCAGAGGTGATGCGCCCGTCTTTCATGACCACGATGCGGTCGGCGAGCGCCAGGATCTCGGGCAGGTCGTCGCTGATGAGAAGCACCGAGACGCCGGTCTCGGTGAGACGCTCGATGATGCGGTAGATCTCGGCCTTGGCACCCACGTCGACACCGTTGGTCGGGTTGTCGAGCACGAGCAACTGCGACTTGAGCGTCGTCCAGCGGGCGATCAAGACCTTCTGCTGGTTTCCGCCGCTCAGGCTGCTCATCAGAGTGTCGCCGCTCGGCGTCTTGATGTTCAGCTCTTTGATGGCGGTCTGGGTGTTGCCGCGCTCGGTGCGGGCGTTGATGACCGGTGAACCGATGGCGGCGCCGATCTCAGGCAGCGAGAGGTTGTGCGCCACCGACATGCCGAGCACCACGCCGTCTTTGTGACGCTCGGTCGGTACGTAGCCGATCTTCGCCCTGATACCGGCGCGCGAACCGTCGTGCTTCGGTTCGTCACCGTCAATCACGATGCGGCCGGTCGCGGTCTCGCCGAGCTCGAAGACCGAGCGGCCGAGGTCTGACTTGCCCGAACCGACGACGCCGGCGACGCCGAGCACCTCGCCGGGGAAGACCTTGAGCGAGACGTCGTGGAAGCCCTCGCCGGTGAACCCTTCGATCTCCAGTCGCGGAGTCAGGGAGTAGTCGACGTGGTGGCTCCGGTTGTACGCCTCGGCCTTTCGACCCACCATCAACTCGTGGATCTGCGTCTCAGACAGTGCGTGCGGATCGTCTTGAACGCTGACGACCTCGCCGTCTTTCAGCACGATCATCCGGTCGCACAGTTCGATGATCTCTTCGAGGCGGTGCGAGACGAAGACCTGGGCCGCAGAGGGCTGGATCTTGCGCACGAACCCGAAGAAGAACTCGATCTGCTCACGCGACAACGCACTGGTCGGCTCGTCGTACAGAATGACCGGATGCTCGATGCCCAGCAGCCGCGCCTGGGCAAGAGAGCGCACGATCTCGACGACCTGGCGCTCGGCGAACTTGAGCGTGCTCAGTTCGACGTCGGTGCGCAGGTCGATCGACAACTCGTCGAAGATGTCCTGCGTGAGGCGCCGCATGCGCTTGGAGTCGAGCACGCCGAAGCGTGAGAACCGCTGCTCCTGCGCCAGAAAGACGTTCGCCGCCACCGAGAGGTTCGGCACGAGCGCCTGGTGCTGGAAGATGCGGAAGATGCCCTTGTGCGTCGACTCCTGATACGTGCGCATCTGCAGAGCATCGCCGCGCAGCAGCAGTTCGCCCTCGTCGGGCTGCAGGGTGCCGCTGATCATGTTGAGCAGCGTCGACTTGCCGGCGCCATTCTCGCCGACCAGGCCGAGCACCTCACCGACCCGAACGTCGATCGACACCGAACGCACCGCTTTGACGGGGCCGAAGCTCTTCGTCAGGTTGCGGGCCTCGAAGAGCGGCGCCGTGGCGGTCACCGTCGCATCTGACATGGTGATCTCCTCTTACTTGATGACGCTGAGCTTGGAGCGGTCGAGCGTGAGGGCGACCGCGATGACCACGACACCACCCTGCACGATCTGCTGCAGGTAGGGCTGCACGCCGAGGGTGTTCAGGCCGACGCTGAGCACGGTCATCACCAGCACACCGAGAATGGTGCGGTGAACGCCGCCGACACCACCGGTGATGGCGGTACCGCCGATGACCACGGCCGCGATCGAGTCGAGCGTGAGCTTGTCACCCATGCCGGGCGTCGCTGCGCCGACGCGGGAGGCGAGCAGGATGCCCGCGGCAGCGGCCAGCGCGCCCGAGAGCACCATGACCCAGAGCTTCATGCGGCGGATCGGGATGCCCGCAAGGCCACTGACGGCCTCAGCTCCACCGATGGCGAAGGTGTACCGGCCGAAGCGGGTCTTCTGGCCCACGAAGGCGAAGATGATCCAGAGAATGAGCGCCCACACGGCGATCAGGGGCAGCTCGCCCAGGAATTTGCCCTGGGAGATCGTGGTGAAGCCCTTGTCGAACACCTGGATGGGGCGGCCGTTCACGAACCAGAGGCCGACACCGGTGACGACGAGGCTGATGCCCAGGGTGGTCAGGAAGCTCGGCACTTTTATGAAGGCGAAGATGAAGCCGTTGACGAGCCCCACCGCGATGCCGACGCCGAGGCCGGCGAGAATCGCGAGAATCCAGTTGCCGTGCTGGGCGATCGATGCGGCCACGAGCGCCGACAGGGTCACGGTCGAGCCGACCGACAGGTCGATGCTGCCCATCAGAACCACGAACGTCATGCCGATGGCCACGACGAGCAGCACCGACGACTCGCGGGCCACGCCGATGAGGGTGCTGAATTGGAAGAAGCTCGGCGCGAGCAACGAGAACACCACGACGAGGAGAATGATGGCCGCGATGGGCAGAAGGATGCCTCCGGCCCAGCGCAGAGGATTGAACTTGGGTTTCACGACGTGACTTTCGGTGTGAGTGTTACGGACCAGGGTCATCGAGGGCTGCCAGTGGCGCGCCTCGTCTCGAGCGGCGCATCCGCCACTCCCGCCGGGGCCCGAGAGGAGTCTCAGGCCCCGGCAGGAACGATGGATTCAGCCGCGTGTCGAGCTAGGGTTTGACGGTCTTCCAGTGATCGGCCCATTCAGCGTCGACGGTCGCCCGGTTGGGTACCTCTGCTGCATACGCCGGAGGAGCTGTCCAGCCTGCGGGCTTGGGTTCGAGCAGGGTCCACATCTTCTCCATGTCGATCGTCTTGATCTCACCCTGCGGATCCCAGTCGGTCGGGTGGGCGACCTTGCTCATCAGGATCCAGTCGTACGGGTTGTTGTCGCCGGTGTACGTGTTGATGTAGCTGTCCACGTTGTCTTTGGTGACGAAGATACCGCCCGTGTTGAGCATGCGGTTCAGCGGGTTGACGGTGGCACCCTTGCAGTAGTCGAGAGCCTGCACGAAGCTGAAGCCGGCCTGGTACTGCGGAATACCCGAGTAGCTGCCGAACATCTGCCCGGCCTGGATGAGCTGCATGGTGCTCAGGTTGCCGTCGATACCGGTGATGGGAGGCAGGTCGTCAGTCGAGACACCGGCCTCGGTCATCGCGTTGAGCGCACCGATTCCGACGTCGTCGTTCTGGCCGAAGATGCCCTGGATCTTGTCGACGCCGACCTGCGTGATGATACCGGCCATGGCCTGACGGGCCTTGTCGCGGTCCCACTCACCGGGCTGTTCTGCGATGACGGTGATGCCCGGGTTCTCTGCGAGCGCGCGGTTGAAGCCGGCGTTGCGCAGCATGTCGGGAGTCGAACCGGGGTGGCCGGTGAGGTGCACGACGTTGCCCTTGCCGCCCATCTTCTTGAAGAGGGCGGTGGCGACGGTGTAGGCGACCTGCTCGGAGTCGGGGGTCAGGTACGACACGTACTGGTCACCGCTGTCGAAGGGTGAGGTCCAGGCCGGCTGCTCCCACGTGTTCGCGAAGCACACGCCGTTGTCTTGCGCGATCTTCGCCATGGCCGGCACGTTCGAGGGGTCGGGGGCCGTGATGAAGATGATCTTCGCTCCGGCGTCGACCTGCTGCTGGAACTGCGAGAGCTCCGTGCCGGGGTCGCCCTCGTTGGTGAGGCCGACATAGGTGCCGCCGAACGCCTCGACCGCACGCTGTGCGCCCTGGGCCCAGCTGGCGTAGTAGTCGTTGTTCATGCTGGTGAACAGCGACACGACCTTCTCGCCGTGGAGATTCACGGAATCGGGAATAGCCTCAGCCGATGCAGTCGTGCCTCCGCCGGATCCGCCGCTGGAACACGCGGCCAGACCGACAAGGCTTGCAACTACGAGAACACCGAGACCGGCTCTCTTAATTCTGCCTTTCATTTCACTCCCTTGTGAATAGCGCATGATGCAGGACATCATTGCCACATTCGATGCAAAGCGCAGTGTGCAATCACACTGTCGAACTAAACTTTACATATTGAGCGTCACTATACAAGCTCTGAACGATAACGAATCGATTTCCACGGGATGATCCGCGATTTCTCGCTAGCCTTAGGCCATCCAGTGTGTACCTGACGCGACGCTCGTGTTTATCATTGGTGAACAACGCCAGTCAACAAGGAGGCTGATCATGGCAGATTTCGGATTATCAGGCAGCACGGTGTTCATCACCGGCTCGGCTACAGGCATCGGCAGGGCGACCGTCGAGGCGTTCGTCGCCGAGGGGGCACGCGTGGTCGCCGTCGACATCGAGTACGACGTGCTGCAGCAGTACATCGAGGAAGGCGGAGCCGGCGAGCAGGTCACGGCGGTGCGGGCAGACCTGTCGACCGCCGACGGAGTGGCGCACGCCATCGACGAGGGGCTGCGCATCCTGGGCGGCGCACCCGACATCCTGGTGAACAACGTCGGCGCCGGCCGCCTGAAGACGTTCGAAGAACTGTCAGACGACGACTTCCACCGCACCTTCGAGCTCAACTTCTTCTCGATGGTGCGCATCTGCCGGGCGATGGTTCCGCTCATGTACAAGGCGGGCAAGGGCGCAGTCGTCAACACGACATCCGATCTCTCCCGCCAGGCCGAAGACACCATCGTCGACTATGCGGCCTCCAAGGCGGCCGTGGCGAGCGTGGCCAAGTCGCTGGCGCGCGCGTACGCCCCCCGCGTGCGAGTCAACAACGTCGCCCCCGGCCCCATCTGGACACCGTTCTGGAGTGACCCGAACAGCGGATGGATCAAGAACCTCGAGGCGGCGTACGGCACCACCGGCGACGCGGCCGTGCAGGCCTTCATCGAAGACCGCGGCATTCCGCTCGGTCGTATGGGCACCGCAGAAGAGGTGGCCAACGCCATCCTGTTCCTGGCTTCCGACCTGGCTGCCTTCACCACCGGCAGCACCCTGGGCGTCGACGGCGGCACCGTTCGCGCGACCCTCTGACCCGACGACAACTGCGAAAGGAAACACCATGATCGTCAAAGACACCAACGTACCCACCATGCTCGAGCACGGCGGAACCTGCCGTTCGTGGTTCTTCTTCGACAAAGAAGAACTGCGTGACGAGACAGAGGGCGGCTACATGGAATTCATCGACGAGTTCGAGCTCGCCGCCGGTGCCGCCCTCGAGCCGCACTCGCACGACACCGATGAGTTCTACTACCTGCTGCGCGGTACAGCCGTGATGCGGGTCGGTGATGAGGAACAGGAAGTCTCGCCGGGCAACCTGATCCGCATTCCGCGCAACCAGATCCACAGCATCCGCACGCAGGGTGACGAGGGATTCCGGGCGCTCGCCTTCGCCATCAGCTACATGCCGAAGGACAAGACCGGATACACGGCCTACCCGCCCGGCGGCGAACCGCACTTCGTGCCGAACGGAACCGACAAGCCCGAGGCAGAGAGCCTGGGCTGAGGCGCGCCCAACCGCCCGCTACGTCGACGAGTGCGGAGAGTCTCCCCGGGAGGCTCTCCGCACTCTCTCATACCCGGCCACCTCGCCGGCGCTCTCTACCGGCCTGCCTCGAGCACACGGTACGCGGCGTCGCGGGCCACCTCGAGGCCGTCGACGAGTTCGCGGGCGCGGTGCTCGTGCGAGATGATCTCGACGCCCCAGGGCCCAGTGAAGCCGACCTGTCGCATGACACGCACGAAGGCCGGCAGATCCCACTCGCCCTCGCCGGGCAGAAGGCGGTTGTCGATCGTGTCGGCGAACAGCTCCGAGCGGGGCACGATGGGCCCCCTGGCGTCGTCGAGCTCGACAGCGAACACGATCTCGGGCCGCAGCACGGCGGCGACCTCATCCAGCGTCGTCTCGGTTCTGAAGATGTGCCAGGCGTCGACACACAGGCCGCCGTTGGCATTGTTCACCTCGTCGATGAACCGCGCGCCGATCGGCACCGTGGTGAAGTTCGAGAACGGAAACGGTTCGAGCGCCACCTTCGTGCCCACCGCAGCGAAGTCGTCGCACAGTGCGCCGAACTCGTCGACGAGCAGCTGGTGCTCGGGCTCGTCGGTCATCGAGCCGCCGACCTTGAGGTGGCGGGCGCCGAGCTCGGCCGCCGCTTCGACGAACAGCTCGCGGTAGCCGTCAGACACCCGCCGGGGCTCGCCGGTGGCCCACCAGTCGCCCAGAATCTCGATCTCGGTGTAGGCCAGGCCGTTCGACTCGATGAGGCGGCGCAGCTCGGCGAAGCCCATCGTCTGTCTGACCGCCACGAGGTCGGCGACGACGATGCCGATGCCGCTCCAGCCGGTCTGGGCGATCGCCTCGACTCGGTCGATCATCGATCGAGGGCTCGTCTCGTCGGCCCAGCCCGGTCCGGCGTAGCCGGCGTGGGTCCAGCAGGTGGCGAGAAGCTCGTCTCGTGCGGCGTCAGTCATGTCACTCCCTCTGCGTACAGCTCTGTACACTCTTACTTGACATTCATCGTATCCAACTGTGTACTCGTAATAAATCATCGAAGGGACAGCAATGAGGCTGCAGAACAAGGTGGCGCTCGTCACCGGCGGAACCCGAGGTATCGGCCGCGCGACGGCAGAACTCTTCGCGGCGGAGGGCGCCACGGTCTACGCGGCCGACCTGTCGCTCGACGAGGCGTTCGACTCCGACGCGATCACGTTCGCACAGCTCGACGTGACAGACGAAGACGCGTGGAAGACCGTCGTGGCCGACATCGTGGCGACGCACCAGCGCATCGATGTGCTCTTCAACAACGCCGGTCTCGTCGGGTCGTACGAGCCGATCGACAGCATTCCGCTCGAGGCCTGGAAGAGGGTGCTCGACGTCAACCTCAACGGCGTCTTCTACGGCGCGCGCACGGTCGTTCCCGTCATGAAGGCGGCCGGCGGCGGCTCGATCATCAACACGTCGTCGATCTGGGGCATCGCCGGCGCGGCGGGGGTCGCCGCCTACACGGCGTCGAAGGGGGCGGTGCGGCTGCTGTCGAAGAACCTCGCGCTGTCGTACGCGTGTGACGGCATCCGGTCGAACTCGATTCACCCCGGCATCATCGACACCCCGCTGATTGCGGCGCAGGATGCCGACATCACCGCGGGCGTGGTTGCTCAGACGCCGCTGGGCCGGCTGGGCACCGCGCGCGAGATCGCGAACGGCGCCCTCTTTCTGGCCAGCGACGAGTCGAGCTTCATGACCGGTGCCGAACTGGTGATCGACGGCGGCTACACCACCCAGTGATGGCAGCCCGACGCAATCGACCACGCCCCGTGCCACGGCCCGGGCCGATCGACCGGCGCGGGCCCGAGCGTCACCGCCGGGCCCGCGCGTGGGCCTCAGGCCCAGGGATCGATGAGCACCTTGCCCTCGAGCTTGCCCGAGGCGAGTCGCTCGAGCTGCGCCGGCAGGTCTTCGAGCGGCACGACAGCCTCGAGCAGTTCAGGGCCGACCACACCTTCGGCGAGAATCTCGAGCGCGGGGCCCAGATCGGTGTCGCAGACATGGGCGAGGCTCGAATCGATGGTGATCTCGCGAAAGACGACCGAGTGGATGTCGAGCTCGGGCTTCGCCTTCGGCAGGCCGACGGCCAGCACCCGGCCGCCGTCGCGCACCAGCGAGACAGCGGTGGCCAGCTGGCCGGGCGCCCCGCTGGCCTCGATCACCACGTCGGGTCGTACACCGCCGAAGGCCGCGAGCACGTCGTCGTAGAGGGTGTCGCCGGGCGACACCACGTGATCGGCGCCGAAGCGGCGGACGCGATCCTGCTTGGGGCCGGCGAACTCGACGACCAGAATCTCGGCGTCGACCAGGTGCCCCAGGCCGGCCAGCACGAACGACGCGATGGCGCCGGCGCCGATGATCACGACGCGGTCGCCGTCGTGCGTGCCCGAGCGACGGGCGGCGTGGATGCCCACCGCCAACGGCTGCGCCAGGCCGGCGTAGTCGTCAGAGAGCCCGTCGGGGATGCGGGCGAGGTTCTTCGACTCGGTGGCGATGTAGCCGGCCATGCCGCCGTCGGTGGTGAGACCGTAGGTGTAGTACCGGTCGCACATGTTCGTGCGGCCCTCGAGGCAGCGCGCGCACTCGCCGCACCACACGCCGGCACCACTGGCGACCCGGTCGCCGGGGGCGAAGCCGCTGTCGGCGTCGGCCTCGACGACCTCGCCGATGAACTCGTGGCCGAGAATCATGGGGCCCATGTGGCCGGTGACGCGGTGCGGGGTGGTGACGGGAAAGATCTTGGGGCCGACCGACCACTCCGTCGCGTCGGTGCCGCACAGGCCCGAGCGGGTGATCTTGATCAGCACCGAGCCGGGCGCCCTGGTGGGGGTCTCGACGTCGGTGACGCGGATGTCGTGGGCTCCGTGGTAGACCGCGGCGCGCATCAGCTGAAGGTTCCCGAAATCGTGCTTCCGACTGTCATCGCTGTGTCCTTTCGCCTGGCACGGCTTCGTCGCCGCGCTGCACTGTTGAGTATAACTGCACGCGCTGACCCGATCCATCCCACCTGTATGTTTTAGGTGAACACTCGAACGAAAGGCCGAACCATGTCGACACAGAACGCTCCCCGCCGCGCAGTGGTGGTCGGAGCCACCGGAATCGCGGGCCAAGCCCTCACCCGCCTGCTGGTCGAGAGGGGCTTCGACACCTACGGCATCTCGCGTTCGCTGAACGCCCCCGTGCCGGGCGTCACGCCGATCGCGGCAGACCTGCTCGACGGCGCCGGCCTCGACGCCGCGCTGGCGGGTCTCGAGCCCGAGCTGCTGTTCATCACCGCGTGGATGCGCCAGCCGACCGAAGCGCTGAACATCGAGGTGAACGGCGCCCTTGTGCAGAACGCGATCCGCTCCGCCGCGGCCGGTGGCACCCTTCGGCACGTCGCCCTGCTGACCGGGCTGAAGCACTACCTCGGGCCGTTCGACAACTACGCGACCGGCGTCATGGCCGACACGCCGTTCAGCGAGGACGAGCCGCGACTCGACAGCCCGAACTTCTACTATGCCCAGGAAGACGAACTGTTCACGGGCGCCGCCCGGTACGGCTATACCTGGAGCGTGCACCGCGCGCACACCGTGTTCGGCTTCGCCGTCGGCAACGCGATGAACATGGCGCTGACGCTGTCGGTCTATGCCACCCTCTGCCGCGAATCGGGCGAGACCTTCCGTTTTCCGGGATCGGCGACGCAGTGGAACGGCGTGACCGACGTCACCGACTCCGACCTGATCGCCGAACAGTTGGTGTGGGCATCCACCGACCCGGCGGGCCGCAACGAGGCCTTCAACATCGCCAACGGCGACGTCTTTCGCTGGCGCACGCTGTGGCCGCGCATCGCCCGGCACTTCGATGTGCCGTGGCGGGGCTTCGAAGGCGAGCCCGCACCGCTGTCAGAGCGAATGGGCGACGCGTCACGGCAGTGGGCAGAGATCGCCGCCCGCTACGACCTCGTCGAGCATGACGTCGCGCGACTGGCGAGCTGGTGGCACACCGACAGCGACCTCGGCCGCAACCTGGAGTGCTTCACGAGCATGAACAAGAGTCGGCAGCTCGGGTTCCAGGGGTTCCGCAGCACGCCCGACAGCTTCTTCGACAAGGTCGAACGCTATCGGGCGGCGCGGATCATCCCCTGACCGACGGGGCGGGCCCCGGCGCGGTGGCGACTAGGCCTGGGCCACCGGCGCCGCGGCCGACAGCTCGATCTGGGCCTTGATGACGCCCTCTTTGAGGTGTGCCGTCGCGAGCGCGTCGAGGGCCTCGTCGACACCGAACACGTGCGTGATCAGCGGCGAGAGGTCGATGCCGCTCTTGGCGAGAAAGCGCAGAGTCTGCGGCCAGACACCGGGGCTGCCGATCGATCCGGTGATCGACAGTTCTTTCGACTGGATGAGGCCGAGCTGAGCGGTGGCCGAGCGGCCGACATCGATGCCGACGTACGCCACACGCGCGCGGAAGCCGGCGAGTTCCAGCGCGATCGCCATCACTGCGGGGTGGCCGCTGCACTCGATGACCACATCGGCGCCCCGTGAGCCCGAGAGGCGGTCGACGGTGGCCTGAGCCTCGTCGGGATGCACGGCCTCAGTCGCCCCGAGCTGGCGCGCGATGCGGCGGCGCTCCTCGGTCGGCTCGACGACGATCGTCGTCGCCCCGAGTGCTGCCGCCGCGGCTGTCGCAGCCAGGCCGATCGGGCCGGCGCCGAGCACGACGAGCACGTCGCTGGCGTCGACGTTGCCGGCGCGCAGCAGGGCGTTGTACGCCACGCTGAACGGCTCGACCAGGGCGCCCGCGGCCCAGTCGAGCTCGTCGGGCAGGCGGTGCAGCCACGCCGGCTTCGCGACGAAGTACTCGGCGGCGGCACCCGAGATGGAGAAGCCGAAGTGGTCGTCGCCGATGACGCACTCCCCCACGACCCGGTCGCCGACGGCGAAGTCGGTCACGTCGGAGCCGACGGCGGCAACCTCTCCCGACCACTCGTGACCCGGAATGATGGGGTACGAGAACGGGATGATGTACCGGCCCTCTAGCAGGTCGATGTCGGAGTGGCACACCCCGACCCGGCGGGCCGCGATCAGAACCTCGTCGGCCGCGATCGCGGGCACATCGAGGCCGCGCACCTGCGCGTCGTCCTGTTCGACGAATTGCAACGCTTTCATGTCTGTGGATCTCCTGTTTCAGGGGGCTCGGACGATGTCAGTAAGCCCGGATGAGCACTTTGAGCTGGTCGCCGCTGGGCGAGAAAAGGGTGTCGAAGCCGGCCACCACGTCGTCGAGCGGAATCTGGGTCGAGACGACCTTCTCGACGGGGTAGAGCCCGCGGGCGACGAGGTCGATGATGCGCGGCCAGTCGGTGACCGGGTAGCACCAGGTGCCGGCCAGGGTGATGTCGTGCTCAGAGAGCACCATCGGGTCGATCGCGGCCGGCCGGGTGTGCAGGCCGGTCTGGGCGATGCGGCCCGCCGAGCGAACCGAGGCCAGGGCGGCCTGCAGGGCTCGTTCGTTGCCCGAGCACTCGACCGCGGCATCCACCCCGACGCCCTCGAGGGAGTCTTTGAGGTAGGCCGGCACGTCGATGCTCGACGGATCGAGCACCTCGCCCACATCGAGGCCGCGGGCGAACTCGGCACGGAACGGGTTCACCTCGGAGATGAACACGTTGGCACCGATCGACGAGGCGTAGAGCGCAGCGAGGGCGCCGATGGGCCCCGCGCCCGTGATGAGCACGTTGTCGCCCGGGCGCACCCCGGCGGTGTCGACGCCGTACGCGGCGACGGCTCCCGGCTCGATGAGCGCACCCTGCACATCGTCGACCGAGTCGGGCAGAACGCTCACGTGGTCGGCGGGCACCACGGCGAGTTCGGCGATGCCGCCCCAGGCGTAGCTGAGCCCGATGGCGGCCATCCGCTGGCACAGATGATTGAGCCCGCGGCGACAGTAGTAGCACTGGCCGCAGAACAGCAGCGGCATGACCGACACGCGGTCACCTGCCTTCACGTTCGTCACGCCGGCGCCCACCTCGAGCACCTCGCCCGAGAACTCGTGGCCCAGAATCTGCGGAGCGGTCGCCCCGGTCAGCGCGTGCGGCGTGCTCGGAATCACGATGGGGCCCATCGCGTACTCGTGCAGGTCGGTGCCGCAGACCCCGCACCAGAACGGCTTCAGCAGCACCTGTCCGGGCCCGACCTCACCCGGATCGCTGACGGTGTCGACCCGCAGGTCGTGGGCCGCATGAAAGACGGCAGCTCTCATTTCTTGCTCCTTTGCAAAAGACGTGGGACGTACGGTCAGTGGGCCTGGCGCCGTCGGGTGACCTCGGCGATCGAGGCCCAGTCGAGCTCGGCCTGGCCCTCTGACAGCGCCGACTCGAACACACCGCGCAGCATGCTCTCTGAGGGGAACGAGACTCCGGAACCCTTCGCGGCGTCGAGCGCCAGCATCAGGTCTTTGAACCCGAGTTCGGTCGTGAAGGCGGCGGGCGAATAGGTGCGAGTGGCGATGGCCGAGCCGTACCCGGTGTAGACCAGTCCGGGGAAGAAGCTGTCGCCCAGCAGCTCGACGAACAGCTCGGTGTCGATGCCCCGGCTCTCCATCAGCGTGATCGACTCGCTCATGGCCTGGATGGCGTGGATGAGCAGGTAGTTCATGCCGATCTTCACGACGTTCGCCACCGAGGGGTCGGCGCCGAAGTCCCATACGCGGCGGCCGATCACGTCGAGCACTGGGCGCACCCGGTCGACGAGGGCGGGGTCGCCGGCGGCCAGAATCGTCAGGGCGCCCGATGCCGCCGCGGGAGGGCGGCCGAGCACCGGAGCGGCGACGTAGCCGACACCGGCGGCAGCGTGCATCGCGGCCAGCCGGGTCGCAGCACTCGCCCCGATCGTCGCCATGTCGACGTGCACGGCACCGGCGGGCGCCGCGGCGAGCGTCGCCTCGTCGAACAGGTCGAAGATCACCGACTCGTTGGAGAGCATGGAGAACACGGTGCCGGTCTCGAAGGCGGCGCCGATGGAATCGGCGCGCGTGGCGCCCTTCTCGACCAGTGCCTCGACAGGTCCCTGCGACCTGTTCCAGACCACCGGGGCGTAGCCGTGCTCGATCAGGTTGCCCGCGATGGCGGCGCCCATCGAGCCGAGGCCCACGAACCCGAGCGGCGTGGTCGCCGACTCGGAACTCATGCGCCGGGCTCGCCGCGACCCGCCGCGGTGTTCAGGTTCGACTGCGAGTCGCGCAGGGTGGGCAGCACGCCGCCGACGTTGAAGTACCGCTTGCCGGCGACCAGCAGGTCTTCGGCCGGGAACTTGGTGATCACCTGGCAGCCGGTGGCGGTCACGATCACCTCTTCTTCGATGCGCGCGGCGCCGATGCCGTCGGCCGACGGCCAGTAGGTCTCGAGGGCGAAGACCATGCCCTCTTTGAGTTCTTCTGGGTGGTCGAGCGACACGAGGCGCGAGAAGATCGGCTTCTCCCAGATGGAGAGGCCGACACCGTGGCCGTACTGCAACGCGAAGGCTGCCTCTTCGTCGGCGAATCCGAACTCCTGGGCGGTCGGCCACACCGAGACGATGTCGGCCGTGGTCGCGCCGGGGCGAACCAGTGCGATCGCGCGGTCCATGTACTCGCGGGCCCGGATGTAGGCGTCGTTCTGCGCAGAACTCGCCGAGCCGACCGCGAAGGTGCGGTAGTAGCAGGTGCGGTAGCCGTTGTAGCTGTGCAGAATGTCGAAGAAGGCGGGATCGCCGGGCCGGATGAGCCGGTCGGAGAACACATGCGGATGCGGCGAGCACCGCTCGCCCGAGATCGCGTTGACGCCCTCGACGTATTCAGAACCGAGGTCGTAGAGCTTCTTCGAGACCAGGCCGACGCACTCGTTCTCTTTGACGCCCGGCTTCAGGAATTCGTAGAGGTCTTCGTACGCGGCATCGACCATCGAGGCAGCCTGCGTGAGCAGCGAGATCTCGTCGAAGGTCTTGATGCGGCGGGCCTCCATGAAGATCTGCTGGCCGTCGACGACCTGGATGCCCGCCTTCTGCAGCGCGAACAGCACAGGCAACTCGATGACGTCCACGCCGAGGGGCTCGTTGGCGACACCGAACTTCTCGAGCTCACGCTTGATCTTCGCGGCGACCTTGTCGGCGATCTCGGCGTCGGGGTTGAACGCCCCGCGCAGGGTGGAGATGCCGGCCCGCGACCCGCTCTCGGCACGCGGACGCACGGCGCCGTGGTGCGGAGCGTGCGGGTCGGCGTCAGCCTCGGCCGTCGTCGTGTCGAGCCAGGGGTTGAAGAGCGAGTGATGCTTGGCCGCCGAGCCGAAGTCCCACATGATCGGGTCGCTGTTGCGGGTGAGCAGACTGAACCTGATCAGCTTGTCCATCGCCCAGGTGCCGATGTGGGTCGAGGTCATGTAGCGGATGTTCGAGAAGTCGAACGCCAGCACCGCACCGACGTCTGACCGGTTCAGCTCGTCTTTCAACCGCGCCAGGCGTTCGGTTCGCAGGCGGTCGAAGTCGACACGCTGCTCCCAGTCGACAGCGTTGGTGCCGCGCGTCGCCGTGGCCGACGTAGCGATGCTGAAGGGTGTCGTGCTCATACGAGAACCATCCCGCCGTCGATCATGATCACCTGGGCGGTGAGGTAGTCGGAGTCGGAGGAGGCGAGGTAGAGCGCCGTTCCGACGATGTCGCCCACCTGGGCGGTGCGGCCGCGGATGATGCCGGCGGAGAACTCGTTCATCGCCTGCCCGGCCTGCGTGCTCTCACCGATCTCGAGCAGGTCGCCGTCGAGCTTCACCCAGAGCGGGGTGTCGACCACCCCGGGAGCGAACGCGTTCACGGTGACGTCGTGCGGGGCGAGCGCCTTCGCGGCTGACTGCGTGAGCGAGATGACGGCGGCCTTCGAGGCGGAGTACGGGGCGAAGGCCGGAAATCCCTCACGGCCGGCCATCGAGGTGGTGTTGATGATCTTGCCGCCGCCACCCTGGGCGATGAACTGCTTCGCCGCCTCCTGGGTGCCGATCAGCACGCCGAGCGCGTTGACCTCCATGATCGAGCGCCAGTTGTCTTCGGTGACGTCGAGAAACTGCATCGGCTTGTTGAAGCCGGCGTTGTTGAACCACACGTCGATGCGACCGAATTCGGCGACCGCGGCCTGCACCACCCGCTGCACGTCTTCGCGCACGGCGACGTTGGCCTGCACCCCCAGCGCACGCTGGCCCTCGGCCACGATGCTGCGTGCGGCGGTGTCTGCCGCCTCGGCGTTCAGGTCGGCCACGACAATTGCGGCACCCTCGGCGGCAAGAGCTTTAGCGAAGCCAAGTCCCATGCCGCTGGCGGCCCCCGTGATGACCACAACTTTGTCTTGCATACGATTCGCCATTGATTCGTTTCCCTTTCGGCATGTTCAGTAATGCTTGCCAGCGTGTTCAGCATAGCAACACACTTCCTGAACATGCACCCATGAAAAGACGAAAAACTCGGCGAAACTCCTCGTATACTCGTGCTTTACAGATGGACACGGACGAATCGTGCACACTGTAGGAGCAAGGAGTCTGATCATCACCGACGACATCGGCCCCCGCCTGCGTGCTGCACGCATTGCCCAGGGCATCAGTCTCCGCAGCGTGGCCACCGCGGTCGGAGTGTCAGCGAGCCTCATCTCACAGGTCGAGACCGGCAAGACGCAGCCCTCGGTGAGCACGCTGTACGCCCTCGTGAACCACCTCGGCATCTCGTTCGACGACCTGATGGCCGGCAGCGCCACCGGGTCGGGCACGGCGACCCCGCCACCGACGGCGACCGTGCCGCCCAGCGAGCCCAGACAGGCCGCCGCGCACGAGACACCGGCGGCACCCGCGGGCGGCCCGGTGCAGCACGGCAGCGACAATCCGGTGCTCGAGATGGAGAACGGCGTGCGCTGGGAGCGGCTCGCCGCGAGCCGCGACGGCTCGGTCGATCCTCTGCTCGTGACCTACGAACCCGGTGCCTCGAGCTCGATCGAGGGCCGCATGATGCGGCACAGCGGCGTCGAGTACGCCTACCTGCTCTCGGGCGAGCTGACCGTTCGGCTCGACTTCGACACCTTCACGGTGCGGCCGGGCGACTCGCTGAGCTTCGACTCGGTGCGCCCGCACATGTACGTGAACGAAGGCACCGTTCCCGCCCAGGGGCTGTGGTTCGTCGTCGGTCGCCGCGAGTTCTCGAGCGAGATGCGCGACTCGGGGCAGCCCGAACGCGTCACCTCCGGCCTGAGCTCGGCCGTCGACGTGCTGCAGGCGATGGACCGCCTGGCCTGACGGCCAGACGCCCATCGCTCGGCTCACCAGCTGACCGCGATGTACTTGCTCTCGGTGTAGTCGAGTACACCCTCGTGACCGCCCTCGCGGCCGAGACCCGACTGCTTCACGCCGCCGAACGGGGCGGCAGGGTCTGACACGATGGCCCGGTTCAGCCCGACCATGCCCGACTCGAGCGCCTCGCTGACGCGCAGGCCCTCGGCCAGATCGGTCGTGTACACGTAGGAGACGAGCCCGAACTCGGTGTCGTTGGCCAGACGCACGGCCTCCTCGTTCGTCTCGAAGACGACGATCGGCGCCACCGGCCCGAAGATCTCCTCAGAGAGGATGGCCGCGGTCTGCGGCACCCCGGTCAGCACGGTCGGCTCGTAGAAGTAGCCGTCACCTGCGATCGACGAACCGCCGACCAGTGCACGCGCGCCCTCTGAGACGGCTCCGTTCACGAGCGTCTCGACCTTCTCACGGGCCTCCGCGTTGACCAGCGGACCGATGCGGGTGGCAGGGTCGAGCCCTGCACCGACGGTGAGCTCGGCGAACTCCGCCGCGAGCTTCGTCGAGAACTCGTCGACCACCGACGAGTGCACGTAGAAGCGGTTGGCCGCGGTGCAGGCCTCCCCGCCGTTACGCAGCTTGGCGATCATCGCGCCGGCCACGGCCTCGTCGATGTCGGCCTTCTCGAGCACCAGGAACGGCGCGTTGCCGCCGAGCTCCATCGAGGCGTTGACGACGGTCTTCGCCGACTCGGCGAGCAGCATGCGGCCGACCTCGGTCGACCCGGTGAACGAGACCTTGCGCACCCGGGGGTCGGCGAGCAACTTCGACGAGAGTGCGCCCGATCGGCGGCTCGGGATGACGTTGACCACGCCGGCGGGTACGCCCGCCTCTTCGAGGATGGCGGCCATCGCGAGAGCGGTGAGCGGGGTGTCGGAGGCCGGCTTCAGCACGACGGTGCAGCCGGCGGCGAGCGCCGGCGCGATCTTGCGGGTGGCCATCGCGGCCGGAAAGTTCCACGGCGTGATGAGCAGGCATACGCCGACCGGCTGGTGGGTGACGAGAATGCGGTTCGTGCCCGAGGGCGCCGTCTCGACGGTGCCCTGGATGCGCACGGCTTCTTCGGAGTACCAGCGGAAGAACTCGGCGGCGTAGGCGACCTCGCCCTTCGCGTCGCCGAGCGCCTTACCGTTCTCGAGCGTGATGAGGGCGGCAAGATCATCCTGCCGCTCGGTCATCAGCTCCCAGGCGCGACGCAGGATCTCGGCCTTCTGCCGCGGGGCGACGGCGCGCCAGCCGGCGGCGGCGGCCTCGGCGGCGTCGACGGCGGCGAGCGCGTCTTCGACCGAGGCGGACGCCACCGTGGTCAGGGTCTCACCGGTCGAGGGGTCGACGACGCCGAACGACGAGCCGTCGCTGGCGGGCCGTTCTTCGCCGCCGATCCAGAGGCCGGTCGGCACGGTCAGGCCGAGCCCGGCCAGGGTGGGCAGTGCGGTGGGCGGGGTGGCGATGCTCATGATCTTCTCCGGAGGGTGTGTGGGTGTCGAGACGGGTGGGGTGCCGGGGCGCCGGTCGTCAGAGCAGGATGCTCAGGGGATTCTGAATGCGGTCGGTGAAGGCCGCGAGCCACCGTGCGGCGAGCGCACCGTCGACGGCACGGTGGTCGACCGACAGCGTGCAGCGCATGACCGTGGCGACGACGATCTCGCCGTCTTTGACCACCGCCTGCGGGGTCGCCGCGCCGACGGCCAGGATGCCCGACTGCGGTGGATTGAGAATGGCCGAGAATTCGCGGGTGCCGTACATGCCGAGGTTCGACACTGAGAAGCTGCCGCCCTCGAGCTCGTCTTGCTTCAGTTTCTTGTCTTTGGCGCGGCCGACGAGTTCGGCGATGGTCGAGCTCACCGCGGTGAGGCTCTTCGAGTCGACGCCCCGTACCACGGGGGTGACGAGACCGCCCTCGGTGGCGACCGCGACGGCGATGTCGACGGCGTGGTGAACGCGCATGCCTTCGTCGCTCCACGTCACGCTGGCTTCGGGAACCTCGGCGAAGGCCGCGGCCACCGCCTTGACCACGAAGTCGTTGACCGAGACGCGAACCTTCGAGCTCTCGTTGACCTGCTTGCGCAGGGCGAGCAGGTCGTCGACCAGGCAGTCGGTGGTGAGGTAGAAGTGCGGCACCGTCGATTTGCTCTCGGTGAGCCGCCTGGCGATCGCCTTGCGCATGCCGGTGTGGGGCACGAGATCCCACTCGGTGCTGGGAGCGGGTGCCGAGGCAGGGGCGGCAGGCGCTGCCGATGCGACGGGCGCAGCCAACGCGGGTGCAGCCGCAGCGGGAGCCTCGGGTGCGCGCTCGGCGGCAGCCGGGGCCGACTCGACGTCGCGCCGCACGATGCGGCCGCCGGGACCGGTGCCGACGATCGCCGCGGGGTCGAGACCGCGTTCGCGGGCGAGCTTGCGTGCGATGGGGCTGACGAAGAGACGGCCGTCGCCGCGATCTGTCTCGGCTTGCGGTGTGGCTGCCGGGGCAGCCGCGGTCGTTGTGGCGGGTGCAGTTGCCGCTGCGGTGGCCGGAGCATCCTGAACCGCCGGAGCGCTCGAGGCCGCAGGCGCAGCCACCGTGGCAGGAACGGCCTGTTCGGCTGCACGTTCTTGAGACGGCGCCTCGACGATCGGCGTACCACCGTCGGGGTCGCGAGGCGCGACGTCGGGGGTATTCGCCGCCTCAGCCACGAGTGCGGGCTGTTCTGCGCCGCCGCCCGAACCCAGCAGGGCGTCGATCTCGGCGTCGCCCTCGCCCGTGCCGAGCAGCACCGCGATGGGAATTCCGATCTCTCCGGACTGGCCGGCTTCGAGCAGCACGCGGCCGACGACGCCCGCGTCTTCGGAGTTGTACTCGACGATCGCCTTCTCAGTCTCGATCTCGGCCAGCGGATCGCCGATGGCGACCGACTGACCCTCTGTCACCAGCCAAGTGGCGATCGCAGCCTCTTCAGAGCCCGCGAGCACGCTGGGCATGCGGATGATGGTGGCCATGATCAGGCTCCTTTTCCGAATCCGGCGCGAATGCGTTCGAGGCCGGCGACGACCTCTTCACTCTTCGCGATGGCGGCACGTTCGAGCACCTTCGAAATGCTCGGCGACGCCTCAGAACCGGTCACGCGCTGCACCGGCTGGTCGAGGTAGTCGAAGAACCGGCGCTGAATCTCGTCTGCGAGCCAGCTGCCATACGAGGTTCCCTGGGCGCCCTGTTCGACGATGAGCACCGAATTGGTCTTCTGGATGCTCGCACCGATGGTGTCCCAGTCGACCGATGCTCGGTCGAGAAAGCGCAGGTCGATGAGCTCGGCGTCGATGCCGGTCTCTTCGATCGCCTTGGCGCTCTCGCCCACCATCGACAGGTAGCTGATGACCGTGACGTCAGAGCCCTCACGGCGAATCGCGGCCGTGCCGAAGGGAATCGTGAAGTCGAGGTCGTCGGGAATCAGGCCCGACTCGGCGTACAGGTCGACATGTTCGATGATCAGCACCGGGTCTTGGATGGCCAGGGCCAGGTTCATCAGGCCGATGTAGTCGAACGGGGTCGACGCGGCCATGATGCGCCAGCCGGGGCTGGTGGCGAAGATGCCGGCCGGGTCCATGAGGTGCTGCGAGCCGTAGCCCGAGCCCATGGCGATCTTGGTGCGCAGCACCAGCGGAACGGGATTGTCGCCGCCGAACATATGGCGCGCCTTGCCGATCTGGTTGAACACCTGGTCGGCCGCCACCCACATGAAGTCGGGGTACATGAACTCGACCACGGGACGGTAGCGGCCGTCGAGCGCCATGCCCCCGCCGAGTCCGACGAACGCGTTCTCGCTGATGGGGGTGCCGAGCACGCGGTCGGGGTACTTCTCCGACAGGCCCTTGGTGGCACCGTTCGTGCCGCCCTTGAGGCGGTGCACGTCTTCGCCCATGACGACGATGCGGTCGTCTTCTGCCATGCGGCGATCCATCACGGCCGACACGGCGTCGACGAACTTGCCCTTCGTCGTGGCCCCGGTGAACTCCGACTCCTCCAGCGTGCGGGCGTCGGCGATCTCGCTGAGGTCGCCGCGGATGCCCACATCGACGAAGCTCGGATCGGGCCAGAGGTCTGGGCGGATGCGCTTGACGCCGGGCTTGCCATCGGGGTCGGGCTCGGTCAGGGCGTCGGCGGCCAGACGAACGGCATCCTGAGCCTGCTGACGCACCGACGCAAGGCCCGCGTCGTCGATCAGACCGAGCGTCTTCATCTCGCGACCGACACGCACCAGCGGGTCGCGCTCGCGCCAGGCGGCCTCCTCTTCTTTGGGGCGATAGCCGAAGGCACTGCCGGGGTACGGGCCGTTCTGGTGGAAGAAGCGGTAGACCTCGGCCTCGATGACCGCCGGACCCCTCCCTGCGCGCATGTGCTCAGAGGCTTTCTCCATGGCGAGGTGCACCGCGAGCGGGTCCATTCCGTCGACACGCCAGGCCGGGATGTTGAAACCGAGGGCGCGCGCCGACAGCCGCGGTTCTGCCGTGACCTCACTGACGTTGGTCGACACCGCGTACAGGTTGTTCTCGATGAAGAAGCACAGCGGCACCTGCCAGGCCGCCGCCAGGTTCATCGACTCCAGAACCGAGCCGATGTTCACCGCGCCGTCGCCGAAGTAGCTGACCGTGAGGTCGGTGGTGCCGGACTTCTTCTGGGCCCAGGCGTTGCCCGCTCCCATCGGAACGCCACCGCCGACGATGGCGTTGGTGCCGAGCGCACCCGCCTCGTGCCACTGCAGGTGCATGGAGCCGCCGCGACCGCGGCAGTAGCCCTGGGCGAGACCGAGGATCTCGGCGAGGGTGCGCCGCAGAACATCCTGAACCGCGTCGTTCACCAGGTGCGCAGGGTCGAGCCCTTCGGGGGCGACGTGGCCGAGAGCCTTGGCGAGAAACTGGTGGTGCCCGCGGTGCGAGCCGTTCACGCCGTCAGACGAGCTCAGGCCGACGATCGAACCGACCGCGCCGCCCTCCTGGCCGATCGAGGAGTGAGCGGGGCCGTGCACGAGGCCGGCGCCGGCGAGGTCGAGCACTGTCTCTTCGAAGGCACGGATGAGGTGAAGCTGCCCGAGCATCGTGGCCAGCAGCGCCGGGTCGGCGGCCTTCCAGTCGGCGGGCGTGGTGCGCAACTCGAGCCAGTCAGAACCCGGGTGCAGGCGCTTTTCGCGGGGCATTCCACTTTCTCCTTTGTAAGTGAACAACCGTGTCGAACGGCGTTACCTACTCAGCGTAACGCGCGAGATGTATCCATTGCAAGGGGTATTGCAGAGGTGCATCCGCTCGAGGGTAGGATATGGATACATTCAGCAATTGGAGACGACGATGACTTCTCACCGGATTCCCGGCCTGCGCGGCGCAGAACACCTCGGTTTCACCGTGCCTGACATGGAAGAGGCGCACCGCTTCTTCGTCGACGTGATCGGCGCCGAGTTCGTGTATTCGCTGCCCGAGATGAAGAAAGACGACGACTGGATGCGCGAGCACCTCGCCGTCGACCCGCGCAGTATCGTGCGGGAGATCAGGTTCTATCGCTGCGGCTTCGGCCCCAACTTCGAGGTCTTCGAATACGAGGCCACGCCCGACCAGCGGCCCCAACCGCGCAACAGCGACGTCGGCGGCCACCACATCGCGTTCTACGTCGACGACCTCGACGAGGCGATCGCGTACCTGAAGAGCGAGGGCGTGCGTGTGCTCGGCGAGCCCACCGCGAGCCGCAACGCGTCGGCCGGCCAGCGCTGGGTGTACTTTCTCAGCCCCTGGGGCATGCAGTTCGAGCTTGTCAGCTACCCCGAGGGCAAAGCCTACGAGAACGACTCGGCAGTCATCCTCTGGCACCCCGCCCGACCGGCCCAATGACCCGGCGCTAGGCTGACCTGACCATGACTGCGATCAGCGAGAACGTCGCGAGCCACCGCATCGCCGACGCCCTGCGTGCCGACATTCTCGGCGGGCAGCTGGCGCCGGGCGAACGCATCAGGCAGGAAGACCTGGCCGAGCGCTTCGGCGCCAGCCGCATCCCGGTGCGCGAGGCGATCAGGATGCTCGACGCCGACGGGCTCGTGACGGTGGTGTCGAACTCGGGCGCCTGGGTGTCGCGGCTCTCGCTCGATGAGTGTGTGGAGGCCTATGCGATTCGCGAGCGCCTCGAGCCGCTGCTGCTGCGGTCGAGTCTGCCGAACCTCGGCCCGGCCGCGCTCGATCGGCTGGCTGAGCTCGCCGACGAGATGCAGGGCAACACCGACGTCGACGTCTTCATGCGCCTCGACCGGGAGTTCCACCTGCTGAGCTACTCAGGGGCGACGCCGAGCGGATACCTGTGGCAGATCATCCACCGCCTCTGGAACACCACCCAGCACTACCGGCGCGAGTACGCCTCACTCGTCGGCGTCGGCCTGCAGGTGACCCACATGGAGCACCACCTGCTGGTCGACTGCCTGCGCCGGGGCGACGCCGACGACGCCGAGCGGGTGCTCGTCACGCACATCCGCCGCACCCGGCTCGAGCTCGAGCGTCACCCCGACATCTTCGCGCTCGACGCCGGCGCGCGGTGACACTCGCGTCACCGCGGGCCGACGCTCTCGCGCGGTCGCTCAGTACTGGCCCGCGATGAACAGGTCTTGGGCGGGAAACCGCGTCAGCACCTCGATGCCGTAGTCGGTGACCACGACCTCCTCTTCGATGCGGGCGGCCGACACGCCGTCGCCGGCCGGGCAGTACGTCTCCATAGCGAAGACCATGCCCACCTGCAGCTCGACCGGGTCGGCGAACGAGTTCAGCCTGGAGATGATCGGGCGCTCATGCAGCCCGAGCCCGAGCCCGTGCGCGAACTGCAGACCGAACGCGGCGAGCTCGGAGTCGAAACCGAAGTCGCTCGCCTTCGGCAGCACCTTCGCCACGGAGTCGGTGCCCACGCCTGGCTTGATCGCATCGAGGGCGGAATCCATCCACTCCCGGGCGGTCTTGTAGGCGTCTTTCTGGCTCTCGGTCGCCCAGCCGACGCCGAACGTGCGGTAGTAGCAGGTGCGGTAGCCGTTGAACGAGTGGATGATGTCGAAGAACGCTTGGTCGCCGGGCCTGATGATGCGATCGGTGAAGTTGTGCGGGTGCGGATTGCAGCGCTCCCCCGAGATCGCGTTGACGGCCTCGACCTGGTCGGAGCCGTACTCGTAGAGCCGCTTGTTCGCCAGGGCCACGATCTCGTTCTCACGAACGCCGGGGCGCAGGGCCTCGGTGATGTCCTGGTAGACCCCGTCGACCATCGCAGCCGCCTGGTTCAGCAGCACGATCTCGTCGACGTTCTTGATGACGCGCGCGTCGAGCATCGCCTGCTGGGCATCCGCCACCCGCAGGCCCTGCCGCTGCATCTCGAACAAGAAGGGCGGCTCGACGATGTCGAGGCCCACGGGCGCATCGGCGAGGCCGTTCGCCTTCAGCAGCGACACGATCTCGGCGATGGCGGTGCGCATGAGACCGGTCGGCTCGGGTGCCACGGCCCCGCGAAAGCCGAGGAAGCCCGGGCGATGGTTCTCTTCCGGCATCCAGTCGGAGGTGAGCTTGTGGTGGCGCACGGCAGAGCCGAAGTCCCACAGAATCGGCTCCTGACCGCGCATCAGCAGCGTGTAGCGGATCATCTTGTCGCCGAGCGCGCCGCCGATCCAGGTCTGCGTCACATAGCGGATGTTATAGAAGTCGAACAACAGAAAGGCGCCGCAGTCGCTGGCCTCCAGCGCGGCCTGCGCGCGGGCGAGCCGGTAGCGACGCAGCCGGTCGAAGTCGACGCGGTGTTCGTAGTCGACGGCCATGCCGCCGGGCGCCGCGATGGGCCGAACGTTCGCGGGGCGGGTCGACGGCCGCTCGAACCGCTGGTCGGGGGTGTGGTCGTGGTGCGCTGACATGGCTAGACGCGAGCGCCCAGCAGCAGATCGATGTTGGCCGGCCCGCGCTCGAGCTCGCCCGCCTCGATGCGGCGCGCAAGATCGACGATGACGGCGTTCGCGGGTGCGGTTCCGCCGATCTTCGCCTGCTCGTCGACGACGAGGCCGTTGATCTCGTGCACCTCGTTGCGGCGCCCCTTGATCCAGTCCTGCAGCGACGTCGTGCGGGTGGTCGGCGACGAGAAGCGGCGCAGCACCTGGTCGAGCAGTTGCTCGGCGAAGGCATCCGGGTCGTCGAGTGCGGCATCCGTCATGCCGAAGATCGGGCGCAGCTTGCTGCCCGAGGCCACGGCGGTACGCGCGGCCTCGCTGCCGCACTTCAGCATGAACTCGTACATGCCGGGCACCTGCACAGCCTTGGCGAGTTCGAGGTCGAGGATGGCCGACGGCACCAGCTCGGCCGCGTTGACGATGAGCTTGCCCCACTTCGACGAACGGATGTCGTCGGAGACTTCGACGGTGCCGGCGTGGCCGAGAGCCTCGGCGGCCTCGTGCGCACGGGCCTGGGCCGCGGGGTGGATGCCGCCGATGGCGAACCAGGCGGTGTCGGGAGCGTTCTCGCGGTTCACGACTCCCGGCTCCCACATGTTCGACGCCATCTCGATCACAGCACCGAGGGTGCGCTCGGGGCCCATGATGTCGGCGATGTCGTCGAGCGACATACCGTTCTGCAGGCCGACGACCAGGCCGGTCGGCTTTACGAGCGGCTTGATCAGCTCGCAGGCCCAGCGCGTGTCGTACGCCTTCACGACGATGAACACGATGTCGAAGGGCTCGCGCAGCTCGGCGACCTCGTAGAGGTTGAACGCCGAGACCTTCGTGTTCTCGGTGCGGTCGGGCATCTTCACGGTGATGCCGTTCTCGCGCATGGCTGCAACGTGGGCGGGCCACTGCTCGATGAACGTGACATCGAGACCGGCGCGGGTGAGGTCTGCGGCGATTCCGGCGCCGTTGGCGCCGGTTCCGACAAAGGCGATCTTGGGTGAGGGCATCAGCGCTGATTCCTGCTTTCTGTTCGCTGTTAATGAACGCTTGACATGGTATTACGGGGATGTCACCGCTGTACAGCCTGCTTGTGCATTCCCACTAAACAAGTCGTGGACGGACCGTGACCCGCAACACGACGTTGGCGAGCACCAGAGCAACCACCATCGTCACCCCGAGTGTGACCGCGGTGGCTCCGGCGAGAGACACCAGCGGCCCGATGATCGGAGCCACGACGAACTGCGCCGTGCCCAGCAGCGCGGCTGCCGTTCCCGCCCGGGCGGCGTGGTCGCGCAGCGCGATCGCTGCCGTGTTCGGGTTCGTGGCGCCCTGAAAGAAGGTGACGATCGCGAGCGACGCACAGAGCGCGACGAGCGGCAGAGGTATGAGCCCGGCCACCAGCACCAGCACGGCACCGACCAGTCCGCCGCCGAGCGCGAGCGTGAGCAGCCACAGCGCGCTACGCCGCCGGGCGAGACGCCCGTTGACCTGAGAGCCGAGTACGTATGCGAACGAATTGATCGCGTACAGCCCGCTGAAGGCCAGCGGTGACACCGCGAATTCGTTCTGGAAGATGAAGCTGGTCATCGACAGGTACGTGGTGAAGGAGGCCGTTGTGCAGGCGAGAATGAGAATGACGCCGAGCACGAGCCTGTCGCGGGCCACGATCGAGAAGTCGCGGCCCACGGCCGACAGCCCACCCACCCGCCGAGCCTCACGCGGCAGGCTCTCTCTGACACCCGTCGCCGCCCCGACGACAAGCACGACACCGATGCCGGCCAGCACGAGAAATACCCCGCGCCAGTCCATGAAACGGGTGAGCTGGCCTCCGATGATCGGCGCGAGAATCGGCGCCGAGCCGCTGACGAGCATGACCAGCGAGAACATGCGGGCCAGGTCGGAGCCGGCGTACATGTCACGGATGCTCGCCCGTGACACCACCATTCCGGCCGCCCCGCCGAGGCCCTGCACGAACCGGAACACGATGAGCAGGCCGATGTTCGGGGCGAACGCACAGGCCAGCGACATCAGCGTGTAGACGAAGACGCCCGCGATCAACGGCACCCGCCTGCCGAACCGATCGCTCAGCGGTCCCATGACGAACTGGCCGAGGCCGAGCCCCATCATGCACGCCGACATAGT
Organism: Subtercola sp. YIM 133946; assembly: GCF_036553535.1. Classification (NCBI taxonomy): domain Bacteria; kingdom Bacillati; phylum Actinomycetota; class Actinomycetes; order Micrococcales; family Microbacteriaceae; genus Subtercola; species Subtercola sp. YIM 133946. The sequence goes on along the minus strand of NZ_JAZHPE010000045.1, from coordinate 246,156 downwards.
CAGCTGGGCCAGCGTGGTCGACGTACCGAGGTCGGTCTGCAGTTGGGGCAGTGAGGGCAGGTAGAGATCCATCGAGAGCGGGCCGAAGGCCGACAGCGAGCCGAGCAGAACCACGCTTCGCCTGATGCTCATGACAGGCGCGGCCGCCTCAGGCGTCATCAATGATCATTCAGCGTGTCTCTGAGGCTGTCCGATGCCCGGATGACCGGCGATCGGGCCGCGCCAGGGCCAGGGTGTCGCGCAGTGTCTCACCCGGATATTCGGTACGGAAGAGCCCGCGCCGTTGCAGTTCTGGCACCAGAAGATCGCACACCGCGTCAAGCCCTTCGGGCATGTAGGGCGGCGAAATCATGAAGCCGTCGCACGCTTCGGCCTCGAACCACTGCTGCATCTGGTCGGCGACGCTCGTGGCCGTACCCACGAACACCGGATGCCCCGCCGACTGCGACGACGTGCGAACCAGCTCGCGCAGCGTCGGGCGCTGCTCGGTTACGAGCCGGTACATGTTGGGGTACCTGCTCGCTCCGAGGTGCGAGTGACCGGCCGCCTCTTCGAGCGTCTTCAGCCGCTCGACGGGAAGAGGTTCGTCGAGATCGAGCCCGTCGAGATCGGCGCCGAGCAACAGCGTGCTCAACTCATTCAGCCCGACCCGCAGCGGCAGCAGATCGGCAATCGATCCCATGATGTCGTCGGCCTCTGCCTGTGTCTCGGCAATGATCGGCAGCAGCCCCGGCAGCACGCGGGGCGCGCCGTCGGGCCTGCCGTTCGCCGCCGCCAGCTCGCGCAACCGGCGCCGAAACTCAATGGCGCTCGGCAGGTGGTTCTGCGCTGTGAAGACGACATCGGCGTTGCGCGCCGCGAATGCCATGCCCTCGGGCGACTGGCCGGCCTGCACGATAACCGGGCGGCCCTGCGGCGAGCGCGGCATGGCCAAGGCATCCCGAACCTGCACGTAACGGCCCTGGTAGTGCGGTTGCGAGATCTTCGAGATGTCGGCCCAGACTCCGTTCTCGCGGTCGAGTACGACCGCGTCGTCGGCCCACGCGTCCCAGAGCGCGGTCATGGCCTCGAAGGAGTCCTGAGCCTGGTCGTAGCGTTCGGCCTTGGGCGGCAGGTCATTCTGGAAATTGGCGGCCCCGTCGGTCGAGGTCACGACATTCCAGGCGACGCGGCCGTTGGAGAGGAAGTCGAGCTGGCTCAACATTCGGGCCAGGTTGTACGGCTCGGTGAAGGTCGTCGACGCGGTGGCGATCAGTCCCAGCTTCGTCGTCACGGCGCTCAGTGCGCCGAGCGTCGTCAGGGGCTCATACGACGACATGTCGGGGTTGCCGCCGACCCGGTCGAAGAACACCTTGTCGGCAAGAAAGATGCCATCGAACCGCGCGGCCTCCGCTCGCTCGGCCGAGTACCGCACGAGCTCGAGACCGAACAGTTGCTCGATGCGGCTCTCACGGCGCGCCCAGGTGTGCATGTAGCGACCGGTCGGGCTGTGGAACAGCACAAGGCTGAGCTGGTGTGACATGGCGCTCGCGCCTCAGGCGATCGGTGCGCCGAAGTTCGCCGGCAGGGTCTGCCTGGCGATCGCGTTGTCGGGAAATGCATTCAGCACGTCGCCGAGCCATTTCGATGCCCGACGGTAGACGAACAACCACTCGCCGTCGATCTTCGCTACGACGTCGGTGTAGTAGCCCGTCCAGTAGAGCGACGGGCCGACGTCGCGCAGCACGAATACGTGCGCGAACGACTTCACCTTCCAGTGGTCGGGGCGGCCCTCGTCGTCGGGTTCGAAGAGGCTCTGCCCGATGAGGTGCTGGCGGCCGGCGAACAGCGGGTTCTCGTGGAAGTAGCGCAGCACGAGCTGTCTGATCTGGTCGCGGCCGGTCACCACGGTGAGTTCGTCGAAGACGGCGTCTTCGGCGAAGCACTCGACGAAACCGTCGGTGTCGCAGGTGTCGAGCGCCCAGGCGTACTTGGCCCAGAGGTCGCTGATGAGAAACCGGTCTTCGGCGGAGGGGGTCGTTTGTGACATTCTCGTTCGGCTTTCGTGAGGGGGGCGGCGCCCGCCGCGAACCGACGAGCGAAGGAATGTTCGGGTCAGGGTTGCGGCAGCGGAAACGCCGAGATGCCACCACCGTCGACGGGCAGCGCCTGGGCGGTGATGTATCCGGCACCCTCCGAGGCGAAGAACGCGACTGCGGCCGCGATATCGTCGGGGTGCCCCACCCGGCCGACTGGAATGACGCGCCCGCGGGCGGCCTTGAGCTGTTCTTCATCAGAGGCTGTGCCCTCGAACATGCCCGCACGGCTGGTCCACACCACGCCCGGACAGACGGCGTTGACCGTGATGCCCCACGCCCCGACATCCGTCGCGAGCGCCCGGGTGAAACCCAGAACGCCGGCCTTCGATGCCGAGTACGCAGTGGCGTGCGGCAGAGCGTCGATGCCGGCCATCGAAGCGATGTTGACGATGCGCCCGTAGTGATTCTGGCGCATCTGCGCCACAGCGAATCGGCTCATCAGGTACGTTCCGCGCAGGTTGATGTCGAGCACCGTGTTCCAGGTGGCCGTTCCGAAGTCGGAGATGTCGTTGCGGTCGGCGCCCTGCGGCGCCGCGGCATTGTTCACCAGAATGTCGAGGCCGCCTCCGAACGCGGCGGCCTCCGCGACCATGCGCTCCGCGTCCGCCTCATCCGAGATGTCGCCGAGAACAGCGGATGCCCGGCCGCCCGCCTCGCAGATCTGCGCCACGAGGGTCTCAACTCCGTTCCAGCCGATGCCCACTACGCGGGTCTCCTGGCCGACGTTCGGCACACCCGAGGGCTTGAGGTCGGAGACCACCACCGTGACGCCTGCGGCGGCGAGCGTCCGGGCGACTGCTTGTCCCATACCATCGGCCTTGCCGCAGCCGGTGACGAGTGCGACCCGCGCCCGGGTGTTCTCCGAGGTCACTTCGCGCCTCCCGATGTCGGTCCGGCCTGGCCCGACGAAGAGAAGGCGGGGCCGCCGCCGTCGACAGTGAGTACCTGTCCGGTTATCCAGCGCGCCCGGTCACTCGAAAGGAACAGTGCCGCCTGAGCGATATCCCACACAGTTCCCTCGGTTTTCAGCGCCGTCGCCGCTGCGCGCACCGCGCGGTCCTCCTCAGAGAACACACGAGCCGCAAAGGTCGACCAGATCACGCCCACGCGCACGGCGTTCACCCTGATGCCGTTCGGCGCAAGGGTCGCCGCTGCGCCGACGGTGAGCTGCTCGAGGCCGGCCTTGGCGACGGCGTAGGGCATTCCCGGGCCGCGTGAGGCCGCGGCACCCGACGATGTCGTCACAACGGTCGAGCCGGGGGGCATGACGGGGTAGGCGTGCCGCATCAGCTGCCACGCCGTGGTGAGGTTGAGTTCGAGAATCTGGTCCCACTGCTCGCGTTCGACGTCGAAAATTCCCTCGACGTCGCCACGGCCGATGGTGGTCGCGAGGGCATCGAGCGTTCCGTACCGCTCGAGCGTCTCGGCGACAGCTCTGGCGCAGTCGGCATCATTCGACGCGTCTCCCGAAACGGCGAATGCCTCACCGCCCTCAGCGTGAATGAGGTCGACGGTCGCTCGGGCCGCCGCCGGGTCGCGGTCGAAGACCGCCACCCGAGCACCGTTCGTCGCATACAACCAGCTGATCGAGAATCCGACGCTGCCCGCCTGTCCGCTGAGCCCTCCGCCCGCCACGAGGGCGGTGCGGCCGCGCATCGAGAGCGCATCGGCACGCGCGAGGTCATCGTCAGTGGTCGTCACTGTGAGATCCTTCTCCTGGAACGAGGTCGCGGCGCGGAGCGACGAGGAACATACGCTCTTCGGAGATTCTCCAGACGCCCTCCTCGGTGCGGTGCAGCACTGCCGTCTCCTGCGCGAGAACGAAGATCTGCGGCTGGCGCAGTTGACGGGTGACTCCGTTCTCGTGAACGGTCAGTTCCCACACGGTCATCGAGTATCGCGCGCGCATCGCGTCGCCGTCGGGTTGGATGATGAAGTTCGACGGCACGTGCAGCGTACGTCGACCGGGGTACATGAAACGGAATCTCCGAGCACTCTCAGCCGCCGCCTTCGGCCCGCGCAGCGGCTCGCTCGCGCCGACCTCCCAGAACTCGAGATCGTCGGAGTGCAAAGCGAACGCGGCGTCGATGTCTCCCTGATCGAGCAGATCGCAGAACGCTGCGATCACCTCTTGGCATGCGACGATGGCGGCTGCGATCCTGGCGTCGTGCTCGAGCCCCACCGTCATGTGGTCGATGAACGGCAAGCCACCACCAGCGGGTCCACCGCCAGTGCCGTCATCTGTGCCGGCGAAGTCGATCATGCCAAGGCCTCTCTGTCGGTGACACCGGGCCCGAACGGGCTCTCGCGCAGCTTGTACTTCTCGACGCGCTGAGTCGGCGTGCGGGGCAACTCGTCGAACACCTCGACGTAGCGTGGCACCATGAACCGCGGCAACGAACGGGCAGACCAGACGAAGAACTCGCCGGGGTCGAACGTCGCCTCGGGCGCGAGAACCACACACGCCTTCACGTCGTCTTCGCCGAGCGGCGAGGGCACCCCGATCACAGCCACGTCTGCCAGGCCGGGGAAGTCACGGATGGCCTGCTCGAGCTCTGACGACGAGATGTTCTCCCCACGACGGCGCAGCGCGTCTTTCTTGCGGTCGACGAAGTAGAAGAAGCCGTTCTCGTCGCGTCGCCCGATGTCGCCCGAGTGGAACCACAGGTCGCGCCAGGCTTCGACGGTCTTCTCGGGCATCCCCCAGTAGCCGGAGGTCATCGAGTCGGCCCGCATCGGCCGGGTCACGATCTCACCCGCAACGCCGTCGGGCACCGGTTCGCCCTCGTCGTCGACGATCTGCATGGCGAATCCGGCCACTGGCCGCCCGAATGAACCCGGGGGCAGGTCGTCTGCCCAGTCGTAGGTGATGATGCCCGATTCGGTCGCGCCATAGCCGGTGATGAACCGCAGGTTCCAGCGTTCGGCGCCGGCGGCGAGCACGTCGGGCGTCAACGGGCCGCCGAACGCGATCCGAGGGGCATCGCTCCACTCGTCGGGTGAGGGTTCGCGGCGGGCGAGAATACCCAGCATCGCCCCGATGAAGTTGATGTGCGTCGCGCCGACCCTGTCGAGCGTGGCCCAGAATCCGCTGGCCGAGAACTTGCGCTCGAGCGCGAGTGTTGCGCCCGCCTGCACCACCGCCATCGTCGTGAGGTGCTGAGCGTTCAGGTGGAACAGCGGCAGGCTGGTCGCGAACACGTCGTCGCCGCCAAGCCCACGGTTGATACGGGCATCCGCTGCTGCGTACCAGGCTGCCTGGTGGCTGATCATCACGCCCTTCGACGCTCCCGTCGTACCCGAGGTGTAGCCGATGACAGCCACGTCGTGAACCGAGACGTCGGCGTCGATAGGCGCGTCGTCGCCCGAGGCGAGCAGTTCGGCGTAGTCGAACACCTGCCGCCCGTCGACAGGCGCCACGCCTTGACCATCGATCACGACGATGGTCACAAGGGTCGGCAGGTCGGCGACCACCGCGAGCAGGTGCTCGAGCAGGGAGCGCTCGATGAGCAGATGTGCGGCCTGGCTGTTCGTGATCGCGTAGGCCAGAAACCGTCCGCGGAAGTCGACGTTCAACGGCGTCTCGACGACGCCGATGCGCGTGGTGGCGAACCAGGCCTCGATGAACTCGGGCCGGTTCGTCGACATGATCGCCAGGCGGTCGCCCCGACGCATGCCGATGCGCGAGAAAGCGCTGGCGAGCCTCGTGGTGCGCTCCGCAATCTCGGCGTAGCTGGTGTCGGTGCCGTCGAACCGCAGAAACGCATGGTCGGGGATTCGCCGGGCCTGGGCGTCGAGCATCACGCCGATCGTCTCGGGCTTCTCGGTCATGACCGAACCATATCCCTCAGCCCCAGAAGCCGAACGGCATTGTCTTTCAGGATGCCCGGCCGCACCGAGTCGCGGAAATCACTCTTCGCGAAGTCTTCGAGCCACTTCAGCGGCGGAATCACCGGGTAGTCAGAGCCGAACAGCACTTTCTCTTTCAGCAGGGTGTTCGCATACTGCACCAGCTGGGCCGGAAAATACTTGGGTGACCATCCCGAGAGATCGATGTAGACGTTCTCCCGCCGCGACGCGATCGACAGCGCAACGTCTTGCCACGGGAACGACGGGTGCGCCATCACGATCTTCAGGCCCGGAAAGTCGACGGCGACATCGTCGAGATAGAGCGGATCTGAGTACTTCAGGCGAACGCGGTCCCCGCCGCCCGACTGACCGGTGTGGAAGATCACAGGCACCTGCTGTGCCTCCAGCTCGGCGTAGAGGGGGTACACGGCCCGGTCGTTCGGGTAGAACTCCTGCAGGCCGGGGTGGAACTTGAATCCGCGGGTGCCGTGCTGCTCCACCAGGCGTCGAACGATCAGCGGCCCGTGTGCACGCGCGGGGTCGACGCTGCCGAACGGGATGAGCACGTCGTTGTTGGCGGCGGCGATCTGGGCGACCTCTTCGTTCGGCACGGCGGACCGGCCGAGCATCCGTTCGGCGTCGACAGGAAAGACGACCGCTGCCATGCCGATCGAACGGTAGTAGTCGGCGACCTGTTGAGCGTCAGGCGAGGGCCACGGATGTTCGGAGCGCCGCTCGTCGGCGGTATCGGCGATCGACGACTCGGCGTGCACGTGGATGTCGATCGCCGAGACCGACTCGAGGTCGATCATCGGTCGTCACCGCCTCTGTCGGGCAGGCCTGGCATGCGTCAGTCCTCGACTTCGACAAGACCGTCAGAGAGGCACAGCGTTCCGTCAGCCAGCGCGGTCTCGAAGCTGTACTGTCTTCTGCCCGATTCGCTGACTCCTGCGGAGAAGATGCGGGTGGTGATGGTGTCGTAGGGCGTCACCGTGCGGCTGAACCTGATGGCCAGTCGCTTGATGCGCCGCGGATCGCCGCCGGCTACAGTCTCGAGAACCGACCGCGTGGCGAAGGCGAAGGTGCAGTTGCCGTGCAGGATGATGCCGGGGAACCCTGCGCGCTGGGCGAACGTGTTGTCGCTGTGCAGGGGCATCACGTCGCCCGAAGCGCCCATGTAACGGAACGACTGGTCGACGTCGAAGCTCTGTGAGAGCTCCGCGAGGGGCTCGGGGTCGCGCACGTAATCGCGGGTGGGTGGCTCTTCACCCAGCTTCTCGGGCGAGATCGCGGTTCGGATGAACACCGTGACGAACTGGTCGACGACCGGCGTGCCGTCTTCGGTGGTCGTCTCGCCCTTCACCGTGATCAGCGATCCGGTCGAGCGCGGCGTGATGCCGATGGGCATCGCCCGCGTGACCAGCCTCATGCCGGCCTCGATGGGGCGGTGGAACCGGAAGTCCTGCTCGCCGTGCAGCCCGAGCAGACGCTTCGCGGGTGGCGGCATCTCGAGCGTGAGCGGTGCGATCACCTGGAAGGCCGGCACCACGTTGAAGACGGGCGGGGCGACGTCGCCCGAGACGAATTCAGCCCGGGTCTCGTTCGTCGCGTTGGCGTAGGCCACGAGGCGTTCACGATCGACCACGAAGGTCGAAGGCTCGCTCCAGATGAACAGGGGCTCGGTGTCGAAGGCAAGTTCGGGGTCGATGACGGTCATCGGTCAGATCCTTTCAAAAGTGGTGTCACACGTCATGCGCCGCTGACCTGCCGCTCGAGCGGCGTGGTCGACGGCCAGTACAGGTCTTTGATGAGCCGGCGCGAACGCTTGCCGAGCTCGTTGCGAGGCAGGGCGTCAGAGGTGACGACCAACTCAGTGGGCTTCTTCATCGAGCCGATCTGCGCCGAGCAGAAGGCGATGAGGTCGGCCGCTTCGGCGGCGGCTCCCGGCGCCAGCACGACGACAGCGTGTGGGGTCTCACCCCAGCGCGGGTGGGGCACGCCGACCGCGACGACGTCGATGACATCAGGATGCCGCAGCAGCGCATTCTCGATCTCTGCCGGCCAGATGTTGAAGCCACCCGAGATGATCATGTCGTCTTTGCGGTCGACGACGAACAACAGGCCTCGCTCGTCGATGTAGCCGATGTCGCTGCTGCGCACGAACCCGTCGGCAGTGATGCGCCTGGCGGTCTGTTCGGGGTCACCGTAGATGCCGAGCATCCGACCCGCAGTCGACACCAGAATCTCGCCGATCTCGCCGACGCCGAGCGGAGCGCCATTCTCGTTGGCGATGCGCACGTCGGCGTTCAGACAGGCCCGGCCCGCCGAACGGAGGATGCTCTCGTCACCGGCGACGCCCCTGGCATGGTCTTCTGGGGTGAGGCAGGTCGCAGGCAGGCACTCGCTCTGGCCATACGACTGGAAGAGGACGGTGCCGAAGGCGACCTGCGCCTTGCGCGCCGTCTCGACCGAGATGGGCGCACCGGCATACATCAGCGCCCGGATGCTCGACAGATCACGCGTCGCGACGTCAGGGTGACTGGCCAGCATCTGGAGCATCGTGGGCACCATGAAGGCGATGCTGCAGCGCTCCTGCTCGATGATGGCGAGCGCCTCGCCCGGCTCGAAATGCGGCATCACCCTGATTCCGGCGCCACGCGAGAGAAGAAGGTAGACGACCGTCGATGCGGCGTGGGTCAGCGGCGCCGCGGCGAGGTAGATGTCGTCGGAGGTGACGCGCGGTAGCAGGGCGGCGTTGTCGAGAGTGACCGACACCCAGCTGCTGTGAGAGTGCATCGACGCCCGGGGCGAGCCACCCGAGCCCGACGAGTAGGCCAGGTGCAGAAGGGTGTCGGGCGTCACATCGACGTGCGCGTCGGTGGCGTCGCTCTCAGCGAGCATCGTCTCGTAGTCGACGAACCCAGAGTCGTCGTGGTCATCAGCGCTGCTGCGGTCATCGCGGCTCACGCTGTCGCGCACGATCACCAGGTCGAGAGCCTCGAGCAGTGCGCTGTCGCCCTTGATCTTGTCGTAGTAGACACCGTCGACGATCAGAACCCGCGCACCCGCCGCAGCGATCATCTCGCGGTGCGTCTGTGAGCTGTTCATCGCGTGCAGGGCGACTCGGTTGAAACCGCCGAGGGCCAGGCCGAGCATCCATTCGAGCGTGGTGACGTCGTTGGCGCCGAGGGTTGCGATGCGATCATCGAGCTCGAAGCCGCGTGCTCGCAGAGCGTTCACCAGCCGGTGCGACCGGTCACCGACCTCCGCGTAGCTGAAGGCTCGCACGCCGTTCGAGATGGCAGTGTTCGACGCGAAGTCGCGCAGCGAGCGCCTGATGAGGTCGGCGATGATCACGACTGGGCCTTCGCGCCTGGGCCGACCGGAGTCCCCTCTGGGTCGGCGTCGGGGCGCACCATGCGAAAACGCATCGCTGAGAAGCGCCAACGGCCGTCATCGCCTCTGCGGTACGTGCAGGTGTACTGCCCCTCCTCCCAGATGCCGTGGGCCGGAAAGTCGCCGCCCGCATAGGCCTCGGTGTGGAAGCGGTGCCAGGTCCACCTGCCGACGGCCTCGTCACCGTCGGCGGTGACGACAGGCGAGCTGAGCAGATAGCTGGCCCCGCGCAAGGGCGAGTTGACCATGTGGCTGAAGTGCTCGGCGATCGCCGCCTCGCCCTGTTTCGCACCATGGGTGCGCATGTCGATGACGGCATCCGAGTCGAAGTATCCGGCGAGCGTGTCGAACTGGCGGTCGGCGACGGCGCGAACGAACGTGGCATGCAGGGCACGAACGGCCTCGGCTGATTCGAGGTTCTCCGTTCGGCGCTCGAGTGCGGCGACGGCCTGGGCGAGGCTCTCAACAGTGTCTGTCATGGAAGCAACGGCTCCTTTGCCGGATGGGGCGTCTGAGGCATTCGATCCGATGCCTTGAGGCGAACGTACTACATTTGCTAGACGAACGTCAACCATTCGTATTATGTCTGACGAGGCGCCGGCGGGCGCGCAGTGTACGCTTCGTCTATGTCGATGAAGGCCACCGTCACCCCCGCCCCGCGACGAACGAAGACGCTGCTGCTCACGATCATCGGCGAGATCATGGTGCCGGTGAAGCACTCGGTGTGGCAGGAGGTGCTCGTCGAGTGCCTCGGCACCCTCGATGTCACCGTGGCCGCCGCGCGGCAGGCCGTCGCCCGGGCCGTGGGCGACACCTGGCTCACGAGCGAACGCATCGGCCGGCGCTCACTGCTGACGCTGACCGAAGAGACTGCTGCCGGGCTGGCCGAGGGCCGCGAGCGAACCTGGAACTTCGGCAAGCCGCGCGAGTGGGATGGCCAGTGGCTGTTCGTGGCTCTCACTGTGCCCGAAGAGAGTCGGGCACTGCGTCACCACTTCCGCACCGAACTGGCCTGGCTCGGCTTCGGCTCGCTCGGCAACGGACTCTGGATCTCTCCGCACACCGAGAACGAGAAAGCCACACTCAAACTATTGGGCTCGTCCGACGGACCGAGCGACGCCTTCGTCTTCAGCTCGGCGCAGGCCGCGAGCCACACGCCGCGTGAGCTCGCCTCAGCCGCGTGGGACCTGGCCGGGCTGCGCCAGCGGTTCGACACGTTCTGCGAACGGTTCGAGAACGAGCGCCCGCAGACCCCCGGCCAGTATTTCTCGGCCTGGATCGACATGCACACGAGCTGGCGCCACTTTCCACTCTTCGACCCAGAACTGCCCGACCGCCTTCTGCCTCGCGACTGGCCTCGCCACCGGGCCGTGCAGCTGTTCCACGAGCGCAACGCCGAATGGACACCGCCGGCGATGGCGTTCTTCGATGGGCTCGAGGCCGAATCGCAAGCCTGATCGGCGGGGCCCATCGGGCAGGTCGCTTCGCGTATGACATTTTTGCAATGATCGTCATCACGCTGTAGTGTTTCGACTGGTTGTCGTGGCGTCTGTCGCGACGATGCGCTCAGCGAGGAGACCTGCATGACCACCCAGTCGATCGTCGCCAGCGAGAATGTTGCTGGAATAGTCACCATCACTCTCGACCACGCCCCAGTGAACACGCTCGGCCGGTCGCTGCGCCGAGCCCTGCTCGCGGCACTCGAGCGCGCCGAGCACGATGACACCGTCACCTCCGTCGTCATCACCGGCACCGGGCAATTCAGCGCGGGCGCCGACCTCGCCGAGTTCGACAGTGGCGAGGGACTCGCCGAGCCCACGCTTCACCTCACCATCACGGGGTACCTCGATTCGATGTCGAAGCCCACCATCGCGGCGATCGAGGGGGTCGCCCTCGGTGGTGGTCTCGAACTCGCACTCGCGTGCAGTGCCCGGGTCGCTCATCCGGATGCCCGGCTCGGCCTGCCCGAGACGACTCTCGGTTTCATGCCCGGAGCCGGGGGCACGCAGCGTCTGCCGCGCGCGATCGGCATCGAAGCCGCCCTCGACCTTATTGTCACCGGCCGGTCTGTCACCGGCAGCGAGGCCGCCGAGCTGGGCCTGGTGCAGCGGGTCGACGAGCGCCCCGTCGAAGCCGCACGAGCTCTGGCCGTCGAACTGGCCGCCGTGACTCCGCGACCTCGGTTGCGCGACCAGCCGATCGCCGAGCCGCTGGCCGAGGCGTTCGTCGACGTGGCCCGACGAGCTGCTAACCGGAGTCCGCGCGCGAACGCCGGTGTCAAGGCGGCGCTCGAGGCGCTCACCGCGGCGGCCACCATTCCGTTCGATGACGGTCTCGCGCTCGAATTGGCGCTCTTCGAGAGGCTCGCCGCACAGCCCGAGGCGCGCGCCGCGAGATACCGATTCCTGTCAGACCGGGCTGCGGGCAGGGTCGCAGCGGTGCCCGACATGCCGAGCATCCACTCGGCGGTTGTGGTGGGGGCCGGCACCATGGGGAGGGGCATCGCGCTCGCCCTGCTTTCGGCGGGGGTGCCGACGACGGTGGTCGACACGTCGGCTGACGCCCTCGGTGCCGCCACGACAGCGCTCACCGCCGAGCTCGATCGGGCCGTGGCAAAGGGGCGGCTGTCGGCCGATCGCAGAGACGCGCAGCTCGGTCTGCTCGACACCTCGGTGAGTCTCGCCGACGCGGCGAGAGAGGTTGACCTTGTCATCGAGGCGGTCTTCGAGAACCTCGAGGTGAAGCAGGGCGTGTTCCGCGAGCTCGACGGCATCGTACGGCCGGGCACGATTCTGGCGTCGAACACGTCATCGCTCGACCTGAACCAGCTCGCCGGGGTGTCGGCTCACCCGGGTGACGTGGTCGGCATGCATTTCTTCAGCCCGGCGAACGTCATGCGGCTCGTCGAAGTGGTCGACGGCGCCGCGACGACACCCGCCACCCTCGCCGCGGCGGTCGCACTGGTGAAACAACTGCGCAAGCTGCCGGTAGTGGCTCAGGTCGGGCCGGGATTCATCGGCAACCGCATCTTCGACCAGTATGTGCGCCAGGCACAGCTTCTGCTGCGCGAGGGCGCGACGCCGCAGCGGATCGATAGTGCACTCGAGAAGTGGGGCATGGCGATGGGGCCATTCCGGGTGCTCGACCTGGTGGGCAACGACATTCCGTGGCTGGCGCGTAAGGCGCAGGCCGCTGCCACCGCCGATGCCCCGACCCAGATCCCCGATCCTGCTTGGCAGGTGGCAGACGAACTCGGCGAACGCGGATGGTTCGGCCGCAAGTCGGGGTCGGGCTGGTACCGTTACAGCACCGATGGCAGCGCTGAGCCCAATCTCGCGGTCTCTGAGCTGCTCGCACCGTTCTCGGCCGCCGGTGCACCGACCGACGAAGAGATCGTCGACCGCTGCATCTTCGCCCTCGTCGTCGAGGCCGCCGCCGTTCTGCACGACGGAATCGCCGCGTCGAGCGCCGATGTCGACACGGTGCTGGTCAACGGATACGGCTTTCCGGCCACCAAGGGCGGGCCCTGGTTCACCGCAGAACTCTACGGATTCGATCGTGTCGGGGCAGCCGTCGAGCGGTGGAACGTTGAGACGGGCGACCCCTTCTGGAACAGTCGGCTGCTGCCGGCCACATCATCGGAGAACCGCTCATGAGAAACGCCGTCATCGTGTCGACCGCTCGCACTCCGCTCGCTCGGTCGTGGACAGGCGCCTACAACCTGACCCACGGGGCGGCGCTCGGCGCACACGCCATCACCGCCGCGCTCGGCCGGGCCGGTGTGGAACTCGACCGAATCGACGACGTCGTGCTCGGCTGCGCGAACCCCGAGGGCGCCACTGGTGGCAACATCGCCCGCCAGGCCGCGCTGCTCGCAGGCCTGCCGACATCGACCGCCGGCGTCACGGTGAGCCGCTTCTGCGGCTCGGGGTTGGAGGCGATCGCCACGGCGGCCCAGCGGGTCATGACCGGCCAGTACGACGTCGCAGTCGCCGGCGGAGTCGAGTCGATCAGTCTGGTGCAAGAGCACATGAACCAGTTCAGCGCCGTGGATCGCGCACTCGCCGAGCGCGTTCCGAGCATCTACTGGCCCATGCTTCGCACCGCTGAGACCGTCGCCGAGCGCTACGGCATCGGCCGCGATGCCCAGGACGAGTACGGCCTCTCCAGCCATCTGCGGGCCGCGGACGCCGCAGAAGCAGGGCGGTTCGACGCCGAGATCGTGCCCATCACCACCCGCATGGCCAGTACAAATCGAACCACCGGGGTGACGAGCATCGTCGAGACCGAGACGACGCGTGACGACGGCATCAGGGCCGACTCCACCCTCGAGGGCCTAGCAGGCATCCGGCGCGCCCTGCCTGGCGGCACCGTCGCCGCCGGCAATGCCAGCGGATTCTCCGACGGAGCCTCGGCCTGCGTGGTGATGAGCGAAGACGAGGCCGAGCGCCGTGGTCTCGAGCCGCTGGGCAGGTTCAGCGCCTACGCCGTGGCCGGCGTCGATCCCGACGAGATGGGGGTGGGGCCGGCGGTCGCCGTGCCGAAACTGCTGCAGCGCGCCGGCCTCACCGTCGGTGACATCGATCTGTGGGAACTCAACGAAGCCTTCGCCGTGCAGGTCATCTACTGCCGTGACGTGCTCGGAATCGATCCCGGCATTCTGAATGTCGATGGCGGAGCGATCGCGATCGGCCACCCCTACGGCGTCTCGGGTGCCCGGATGACCGGCCACGCCCTCATCGAGGGTCGTCGCCGGGGCGCCCGTCGCGCCATCGTCACCATGTGCATCGGAGGCGGCCAGGGCGCTGCCGCGCTCTTCGAGCTGGACTGACCGCAGGCGCACCACGGTTTCAAGCATTCTGGACACCGCGGGCGCGGCACGCCGCTTCAGTCTCGATGGACTCGCCGCGCTCCAGAGTGAAGACCTGCGTCTGGCGTCGGAGCGGCGCGGGCGCGACGTGGCGGCAGAACAGGCTCGCGCACTGGTCAGCTGACCCGCGGCTGACGGAGCAGGTGCGCCCGGTCAGCGCGTGAAGGTGGTCGAGGCGAGCAGCTCGCGTGTGTAGTCGGCCTCGGGCGAGTTGAAGATCTTCTCGCGGGTGCCCGTCTCGACGACTGCGCCGTGGCGCATGACAACCACCGAGTCGCTGACATGGCCGATCACCGCGAGATTGTGGCTGATCATGACGAGCGAAAGCCCACGTTCGACCCGCAGCCGCAACAGCAGGTTGACGATCTGCGCCTGCACCGAGACGTCGAGCGCCGATGTCGGTTCGTCAGCGACGAGCAGGGTCGGCTCGCAGGCGAGGGCCCTGGCGATCACAACGCGCTGGCGCTGCCCGCCGCTCAGCGACCGGGGGTAGACCGAGGCCTGGCTCGAGCCGAGACCCACCTCATGCAGCAGGTCGACCGAGGTCGCCTGGGCCTGCTTGCGCGACTGTCCCAGTACGACCCGGGCCGCCTCGGCGACCGCCTCTCCGCAGGTCAGGCGTGGATTCAGAGCAGCGTACGGATTCTGGAAGATCATCTGCACACGGTTCGAGCGCGCCCTTCCGGTGTCGAGCAGGTTCTCACCAAGCACGGTCACCGAGCCTGTCTGCGGCCTCAGCGCGCCCGCAATGATGCGTGCGACGGTCGACTTGCCCGACCCGCTCTCGCCCACGATACCGAGCGAGTGGCGCTCGGCCAGGCTCATGCTCACGCCGTCGACGGCCGGCCGGGCATCCTCACCGTACGAGAACGTGATGTCGTCGAGTTCGACCACCGTGGGCGCAATCACCCTGTTGCCGTCGAGGAGTGTCATGCGCCGACCTCCCCCTGAATCTCACGCCACCGGATGCACGCGACCTCGCCCCCGTGCGGCGACGGTTCGGCGGGCGGTTCTGTCGCGAGGCACTGGGGCCGGGCGTGCGGGCATCGTGCCGCGAACGAGCACTCAGACCTGGCCCACTCCCGCGCCGCAGGTGGCTCGCCGGGAATAGGCGTCAGAGCCTGCCCGAACGGTACGGCGCTGGGATCGGTCGCGAGCAGACCGGCGGAATAGGGGTGTAATGGTCGCCCGAGAACGGCGTCGGTTGCGCCCGACTCCACCACCCTGCCTGCATACATGACATGTACGCGATCGCACACCTGCTCGATGACTCCGAGGTCGTGTGAGACGACGATGACGGCAAGGCCCTCTTCTTCGCGCAAGCGTCGCAGCACACGCAGGATCTCCTTGGCCACCGTGGCGTCGAGTGCGGTTGTCGGCTCGTCGGCGATGAGGAGCCGTGGCCGCGTCGCCAGGGTGAGTGCGAGCATCACTCGTTGTTGCATTCCGCCGCTGAGTTGGTGGCCGTACTGCCCGAGCACGCGCTTCGGGTCGTTCAGCTGAACCTGCTCCAGCAGCTCGACCGCACGGGCGTGCCAGCCCTGTGCTCGATCTTCGGCATTGCGGGTCAGGACTTCTTTGAAATGCGCCCCCACCTTGCGCATCGGATTGAGCCCTGACAGCGAGGCCTGTGGCACGAATCCGATGCCCGACCGGCGCACCGAACCCCAGTCGGACTGCCGCCCGTCGGTGATCACGCGCGAGTCGTAGGTGATCGAACCCGACTCTATGCGACCGCCGTGATACGAGATCATGCCGGTCAGTGCTCGGCACAGCAGCGACTTTCCGGCTCCGCTCTCGCCGACGACGCCGACCGCCTCACCGGGGCCGATGCTGAACGAGATCGGCCCGACCGTCACTTTACCGGCGACCCCGAACACAAGGTCGGTGACCTCCAGCAGGGGTGTGACTGTGTGTGCGACGGTGTTCTGTTCGGTCTGCATGAGTGTCATTTCTGGTTCTGCCTGTTCAGGATTCCGTTGACCGACAGCGAGACGGCGATGGCCGAGAGGAGAATGGCGCACGCGGGGAAGAAGGTCACCCACGGAGCCGTCGTGATGATCGACTTGCCCTCGTTCATGATCGAGCCGAGCTCGGGCGTGGGCGGTAGCACTCCCGCCCCGAGAAATGCCAGGCCACCTGTCAGAGCGATGATCATGATGCAGTCGGTCATCGCGTAGGTCAGCACCTGCGACGATACGTTCGGCACCACGTGCTTGAACACAATACGACGCTTCGAGTAGCCCATCAGCTGCGCCGACAGAATGAAGTCCTCGCTCATCACGCTGGTCGCCTGTGTTCTCGAGATGCGGGCGAAAATGGGCCAGCCGGTCAGGAAGATAGCGATCATGAGTGCCGGCACACCCTGGGGAATGCCGAGCGGACTCCACGTCGGGCCGATCGAGAGCACGATGAGCAGCACGAGCAGAATGAACGGAATCGAGATGATGGCGTCGGTGGCCCGCATCAACAGCGTGCCCCAGATCGATCGCCTGGCCGAGCCGGCCAGCACGCCGAGCGTGGTGCCCACCACGAGCGAGAACCCCACACCGACGATGGCGATCGAATAGTCGAGACGGATGCTCAGCGCGACCCGCACCAACAGGTCACGTCCGTACTGGTCTGTGCCGAAGAGATGCGCCGCAGAGGGCCCTTGCAGGATGCTCGCCGACAGTGCATTGGGGTCGTAGGGGCTGATCACCGGCACGAACACCGAAGTCAGCACGAGCACGACCAGAATCGTGATGCCGGCCGGCAACTCCCAGCCGGTCTGGAACCGGGCGGGCCGGGCTTCGGCCGAACGGCCGCGTACCAGCGCATGGGTGACGGCGCTCATGTTGCTCACTTGACCAATCTGCGTCGGGGGTCGGCCACCAGAGTGAGCAGGTCGCCGACGGTCGTGATGAGAACGACCAGCACGGCGACGACGAGAGTCATACCGGCGACGGTCGGGTAGTCGCGTGAGAGAACGGCGGTGTTGATGGCCTGGCCGAAGCCCGGCAGACCGAACACCACCTCCACGATGATCGCGCCGCCGATGAGAATGGCGGCGCTGTAGCAGAGCAGGGTGATCAGCGGCACCGACACGACGGGCAGCACATGGCGGAAGGCGATGCGCAGCGACGAGACGCCCCGGCTGCGTGCGGCATCCACATACTCCTGGCCTGTCGCGTCACGAGTGCTGCGAAAGACGCTGCGGATGATCGGCGAGACGATCAGGATCGCCAGGGTCACGGCGGGCAGCACCAGGTGCTCCACGATCGTCACCGGGTTGGTGCCCCAGCCGCCGGCGGGAAACACCTTGAAATTGACCGCCAGCAGATAGATCAACAGGGTGCCCACGACGAACGGCGGTAGAGCGATCAGCAGCGACGTGCCGACGCCGACCGCCTGGTCGTAGCCGCGCTTCTGCGAGAAACCTGCCGCCAGGCCGATGGGAATGCCCACAACGACAGCCAGAACGATGGCCGAGAGAATCAGCGTCAGCGTAATGGGCAGCGACTGCGCGACGATCGACGAGACAGGGCGGCTCTGCACGATCGAGGAACCGAGGTTTCCGGTGAAGAGCTGCCCGAGGTTGCGGCCGACCTGCACCAGAAGCGGGTCATTGAGACCCAGCTGCTGGTTCAGGCGGTCGATCGATTCTTGCGAGGCGGCGTCACCCAGGATGTTCGAGGCGGGGCTGCCTGGCGCGAGGCGGATGAGAACGGTGGTGATGAGGGTGACCGTGACCACGACGCCCACCAGCTCGAGGAGCTTGCGCACCACGATGCGCCACAGCGTCGCCACCGGCAGCGCTCGCCGCTGCACGGGTGTCGTGGTCACAGTCGCGGCGGTCATGGCAGGGTTGCCACATCCGGCACGCCGGTCGGGGAGAAGAAGATCTGGTTTGCGTACTCCGCCTTCACCGCCGAGATCTGCGGGTTCGACAGCAGTGGAACCCACGGCACGTCTTGCGCGAAGACCTTCACGACGTTGGTCAACGCCGTTCCCTGGTCAGCCGACGATGCTGTGTTGGCTGCGAGCAGAGCAGCACTGATGGTGGTGCTTGGCCATTGGCTGAACATTGCCTTCGTCGGTCCCTGTGGGTTGAGCATGAGCGCGAGGGTCGGCGAGTAGCCGAATGCACCTCCACCGGTCAGCACGATCTGGAAGTTCTTGGCGAAGACCCGGGTGTTGAAGGTCGTCTGGTCGACACTGACGATTGTGAGCTTAATACCGATGGCAGCGAGTTGCTGCTGAAGAACCGTGGCTGTCGAGGCGGCCGTCGCGGTGGCGGTGCTCGTCAACAGTTCGAACGAGCATCCTGTCGCGCACGCGGTTCCGGCGAGCTCGGTCTTCGCCTTCGCCGTATCTGCGGTGGCCGAGAAGACCTGGTTCGCAGCGTCGGTCGAACCCGGGAAGTTCGGAGCGAGCGGCCCGGTCTGCGGGTCTCCCGTTCCGCTCGAGACGATCTGGGCGAGCTGGGTGCGATCGATCGCGTCGCCGATGGCCTGGCGAACCTTCACATCAGAGAGAATCGGGTCGCTGTCGTTCGGCGTGACAACCGAGATACCCCACGACTCGTTGATCTGCGTGCTGTCGGTTCCACCGGCATCGAGGGTCGCCACACGGGTGGGCAGTACCTGGGTCGCCCAGTCGAGTTGGCCGGAGACCAGCTGGTTTGCCGCCGCGTCGGCGTCGGCGATGACGTTGAAGGTCAGCTTCTGCACCGACGGCTTCGGGCCGGGGTAGTTCGGGTTGGCGACGAGCGTCGCCGTGTTACCCGTGATGTCACCCTGAGCCATGTACTGGCCCGCCATCACCGGGTTGGTGACGAAGTCGGGCTTGTTCCACGAGTCGGCCGGCAGGATCGCAAAGGGAAACTGCGACAGCTGAGCCTGGTAGTTCGGGTTCGGGTTCGCGAAGGTGAACTTCACTCCATCTGTACCTGATGCCTCTACGCCGGTGATGCCGGCGTAGAAGAGAGCGCCGATGTTCTTACCGGTGAGGTCGCGAGTGTAGGTCGCTACGACGTCGTTCTGGGTGAGCGGCGTGCCATCGGAGAACTTGAGATTCGGCTTCAACGTCACGACCGCGCTCAGGCCGTCATCGGCCAGCGTGCCCGATTGCGCCAGAGCCGGCACCACGTCACTCGACGAGCCGGGTACGGCGGCGAACAGATTGCCTCCGAGCAGATGAACGAACCAGACGTTCTGCTGGAGGATGGTGTTCGCCGGGTCGACGCCGGTGATCGGGCCGGGCATCGAGACCGTGAGGTTGTCGACCGACGACACGGTGGTGGCGGTCGGGGTCGGGCCCGCGTCACCGCCCCCCGTGCATCCGGCCAGCAGCAGGGCAGCGCTGCCCGCGATCACCGCCAGCCCGACCCTCGACCAGTGCCTCGGCCTGAAGGAGTGTTCAGTAGTGCGTCTTTGCATCTCAATCTCCATAGTTGTTCGGTGGTGCTGTGTGGTCGGGTGGATCGGCGAGCGTGCCACGTCTTCAGGCGGGCTGCAGAAGCTCGGCGGCCGTGCCCCAGGGCGGTCTCGCGTGCAATTGCTCGGTCAGCTCGCGCGCTTCGGGTTCGAGCAGCCATCCCGCGTCGACCATGCTGTCGATATGGGCGGATGCACGATTCAGGTAGGTCTCGAAGCTGCCGTAGAGAGCGACCAGCTTCTCCGTCGTGAACCGAATACGCTGGCCACGGATGTCGGCGACGAATTCGGGGCCGGGAATGGGCACCCCCGGCGGGATGTCGACGCAGCCCGGCTTGGGTGTGCTGTGAGGCAGGTAGGTGGAATCGGGAATCTCAACCCAGTGCGTGCGGATTCCGCCGATGGCGTTGCCGTGTCTGTCGCGCCAGAGCGGAAACGCGTGGCTCCACAGCCCATGCGGACCGAGTTCGCGGAGGTCGAGCACCGTGAACGGCTCAACCCGCGGCGGCACGCACCCGTCGCGAACCCATCGATCCATCAGCTCGAACAGCGCCCGCACGATGAACGTCATACGCAGATCGGTGGGCTCCTCGTTCATCTCGGCCCGCGGGCGGGTGAAGCCGAGCATCTCGAGCTGAACGGGTTGGGTCGACTGCATCTCGGGCCCAGCCGGCAGCTGATGGTGCGAGCCCCCGGGAATCTGGTAGAGCCGGTACTCGTCACTGGGTTCGTCGGAATCCGGGCGGCCGAAACCCGCATTGCTCTCGGCCTCGAACTCGCTGAGGATCTCGAAGACGGGAACGCCGACGTTGTCGAAGAAGCGTCGGTGGTCGGCCTCCGGCAGCACCGGCGAACCGTCGCTGATGGGCCAGTAGCCGCGAGGCGGGTCACCGGCGCCCGAGATGCAGACGAGGTAGCCCGAGACCGCGTACGACCCGTCGGCGAGCCGGCACTCGGCGTGAAAGCCCTCGTTCACGAACGTGCGGATGATACTGCCGGTTGCTGACCATCCCGAAAGGTAGAGGCGCTCGACCGTGCGGCCGCCGAGCAGGGCGGTGCCCTGTTCCCCGCGCAGAGCCGCCGCCACGTCGCCCATGATGCCGTAAGCCAGGCCCCCGTCGGGGATCGACAGCTCGGCGTACCGGGTGGGGTTGATGACGTCGCGCATGCGATTCACGGGGAAGGGATAGACCGAGACGCCCACCCACGCGGCACCGGAACGCGCGATGTACGGAGCGACGGCGTGCCAGCTGATGCCACGGTCGTTGTCGAGGTGCAACGGTTCTAGGTGAACAGTGCCATCGAAGTCGGCTGGGTCTGTTGGCCGGCGCACGATGATGCGGGTGACGTAGTCGACGCCCTCACTGCGAACGACGCGCTTGAAGGCGGCGTCGTAGTCGTAGACCGTTGCCGCACCGTCGACGAGATACTCGTCTTCGACGTAGCCGACCGCGCCCAAATCGAATCCCGTGTTCGAGTCGGGCAGGTAGGAGGGCCCGAACATGGTGTCGGCCGCACTGACGGCCAGTGGTCCCCGAATTCGGATGTCGCCCATCAGTGCCCTGCCCGCATCACGGCTGGGCACTGCGCCTGCCAGTCGGTGTCTGACTGAACCATCGTTGGTCCTTTTCTGTGGGCTGTCTCGGCGACCATTCATGGCCGAGAAACTACTGAGATGTCTAACTGTAACTCTCGGTTTGTCACTTTACAAGTAACTAACGATCGAAAGCAATCTGTATTACCTGAGAGGTCGCAGGCGAATGTCCTCCGCACTGCGTCGGTACCCGTGGCGAACGTAACAGCCGATCTTGTTGCGGTCAGGATCGTAGGCGAAGACCCGCGCCGCCTGCCCAAGGGTGGTGAGCTCACCGTGCTCGAGACCGAGCCGGTCGAGCTCGGCGGCCAGGTCGTAGACCGCCTGTTCATCGGGCAAGGATAGCGAGAACAGTGGATAGGGGGGCGGATCGGCGGCGCGCGCGGCATCGACCCAGAGCACGATGCTCGGGCCACCGCCCTCGCTCTTGATGGCCCAGTTGACGACACCGTCGGGGCCGGGGAAGTCGAAGTCGCGTTCATATCCGAACACGTCGTGCCAGAAGGCAAAGCTGCGCTCGAGATTCGACACCGCGATGCGAACATGGTGAATGTTGTCATTTTCGAGAAAAGTGTGGAAGGTTTTCATGAGATGTCTAATATATTGAGACAGCAATTTTCCTGTCAACGATTCCGTCTCGACGAAGAGGCCCCCATGCACGTGTTCGCACCAGGCAGTACCCGATGAACGACTCGACCTTCGCCGAGGGCTACAACGATCTGGCCCGCGTCGCCGCCCGGCGCATGTTTCCCGGTGTGGACCTCGACGCGATGGAGCTGGGCTTCAACCTGATCCGTGCGGCCAACAAGCTGCAGCAAGACCTCGAGAATCACGTGCACCGGCCCGCCGGAGTGACCTGGGCCGCCTTCCGGGTGCTGTTCACCATCGGCGTCTCGGGGGAGATCTCGCCACACCAGATCGCGCGGCTGTCGAGCATCTCACCGGCAAGCGCCACCAGCGTTCTCAACACGCTCGAGAAGTACGGGTACATCCATCGCGTTCCGCATTCTGAAGACGGCCGCTCGAAGGTGTGCACGCTCACCGAACGGGGCGCCGAGGTCGTTGCGCAGCTTTTCGAACGCAACAACCACCGCGAGGCTGAGTGGCGCGCCGCTTTGACAGACCATGAACTGCGCGAGACCGCGCACGGCCTCAAGAAGCTGATCGCATACCACCCGGCCGATCCCGACCCCGACCAGGCGACGGCGTGGGAGAAGATCAGATGAACGAATCGCTCGTCGAGTCGCCCCTCGACACCGTGCTGGCGCTCTACGAGAAAGACGATCTCGTGCGAGGTCTCGGCATCACTATCGTGAGTGTCGATGCGGGCCGTGTCGAACTGGCACTCGAGCCGGGCGCGCACAGCATCAACAGCCACAGGATGGTGCACGGCGGGGTGCTGTTCATTCTGGCCGACACTGCGTTCGCCTACGCCTTCGCAAGTCACGGGCGGGCCGGAGTCACCACACAGGCGGATATTGCCTTTCTCTCACCGGCGACACCGGGTACGCGGCTCTGCGCCGTCGCCACGGAAGTGCACCGCCACGGTTCGCTCGGCATCTACGACGTGCTCGTCAGCGACGCCTCCGGGCGGGGTATCGCCTCGTTCCGCGGCCAGGGGCGAATACCTCGTCAGGCCGCGGCCTGAGACCAACGAGCATCCGCCGCGCCCGGCCGGCACCAGGCTCGGCCGCAACACACCGATACATGACAAACCCGACACGGAGGAGTAACCATGACACTGCTCGACGCAGAAACCTGGCAGGGCAAGATCTATCTCGACGGCTGGATAAGCCCGACCGGCGGCACGCGAGCTGTCGTCTCGCCGTCGACCGGAGCTGAACTCGGCGTCGTCGGCGTTGCCAGCGTCGACGACGTACTGCGGGCCTCCACCCGAGCGGCCGAGGCCCAGAAGGACTGGGCCAGGCGCACCCCTGAAGACCGCGCGGCGGTGCTGCGCCGGGCCGGTGATCTGTGGAACATGCATGCAGCCGAGATCGAGCTGTGGAGCGTGCGCGAGGCGGGATCGATCGCAGCGAAGGCCGCCCTCGAAGTGCACACTGCCGCGAACGAATGCTACGAGGCCGCAGCATTGCCCACCCACCCGAGCGGCTCTGTTCTGCCGTCGAATGACGAACGCTGGAGCTTCGCCCGGCAGCGGCCCGTCGGCGTGGTCAGTGTGATCGCGCCGTTCAACTTTCCGCTCATCCTGTCAATCCGCTCGGTAGCGCCGGCCCTCGCCCTCGGCAACGCCGTGCTGCTGAAGCCCGACCCCCGAACGGCGGTCTCCGGCGGAGTCGCCCTGGTGCGCGTGTTCGAGGAGGCCGGACTGCCCGCCGGCGTACTGCAGCTCGTCAATGGCGGGGTCGACGTCGGCGAGGCCGTCGTGTCGGCTCCCGAGGTGCGGGTGGTTTCGTTCACCGGGTCGACGGCTGCCGGCCGCAAGGTCGGCGAACTCGGCGCCCGTCATCTGAAGCGCACCCACCTCGAGCTCGGCGGCAACAATGCACTCATCGTGCTGCCTGGCGCCGACCTCGCACTGGCGGCATCGGCCGGCGCCTTCGGTTCGTTCATGCACCAGGGTCAGATCTGCATGACGACGGGCCGGCACCTGGTGCACGAGAGCCTGCACGACGACTACGTAGCCGCTCTGGCCGAGAAGGCTCACCATCTGCCGGTCGGCGACCCTGAGACAGGGCAGGTCGCGCTCGGCCCCCTCATCGATGCCGGGCAGCTGCAGCGCGTCGATGCAATCGTGCACGACACCGTCGCGGCCGGGGCGACCCTGGCGGCGGGTGGTAGCTACACCGACCTGTATTACAGCCCAACCGTGCTCGCCGACGTACACACCGACCAGCGGGCCTGGGCCGAAGAGATCTTCGGGCCGGTCGCCCCCGTCCTCGCGTTCGCGTCGGTCGACGAGGCCATCGAGGTGGCACGGGGCGTCGAGTACGGCCTGTCGCTCGGAATCCTCGGCGACGTCGGCGCGGCCATGCGAGTGGCTGATGCCGTGCCCAGCGGCATCGTTCACATCAACGAGCAGACGGTCTCTGACGAGGCCAACGCTCCCTTTGGCGGGGTCGCTGCCTCAGGCACGGGGTCGAGGTTCGGCGGCGCTGCCGCGAACATCGACGCCTTCACCGAGACGCAGTGGCTGACGGTGCGACCCGAGATCGCGACCTACCCGTTCTGAGCGGGAGCCAGCCGTTCAGGCCAGCTCGTAGTCGAGGTCGAAGATCGCGGTGCCGTCGCCCTGGAACGCGATGGTTCCGCTGCCCGAGATGCCCGCGAGCTGCCCCGTGCCGCTGTCGGGAACGATCTTCCAGCTGCCCTCGGACCAGTCGACGGTGCGCATCGCGCAGTGCCGAAGCACGAAGCCCCCAGTTCGCCCTGCCACCGTGACAGCCAACCGTTCGAACGCCAGGTAGGCCTCGGACGTGACGATCGCCGTCTTGTAGCCGAGCATCTGCACGGCCGACTCCCCCGCGATGTCGCCCCAGAACCGCTTGGCCATGACGACACTCTTGAGAATGGTGCCGTCTGTCTGGTCGAGCGGCAGCTCGGTGCGAGTGACGATCTCGAAAGTGCATGTAGCGTTCATGACTCGCTCCTCCGGTGCAATGAGCATCACATTAGTTTTGGTCGTAACGATTGTGTCACATGTTTGACGAACGCACTGGAGGCGCTCGCACACAAGCCCTACTCGCCGACCGTCGGGGTACGTAGCCTGTGCAGGTGCGATGGATCGTGGGCCTCACCGAGTACGCCGGCCTGACCGACTACACCGGCGGAATCGGCACGCACTACGCCGCCCTGCTGCCCGCCTTGGCCGCCCGCGGCGTCGAGATCGACCTGGTGCTGTTCGCCGCCGGGGTCGCGGGGGCGCCCGGCGTGGCACAACCCGGCACTCCCGGCCTGGCACTGCCCGGCACGCCCGGCCGAGCACTGCCTGGCATGGCACTGCCCGGCGTGCCCGGCGCAGGGGCGACGGATGCCCGGGCCGCCGCCGTGCGCCTCGTCGCCGTGCACGACCTCAGCCGTCTGCCGGTGGCCGGGCAGCTCGTGGCGCGGGCGATGCTCTTCCGTCGGTACGTCGCGCGGGCGCGGTACGACGCGGTGTTCCTGCCCGAGTGGGGTGGAATCGGGGCGCTGCTGCCGCGATCTGCGGCGCTGGTCACGAACCTGGCAACGGGCATCCGTCTCGGCGACTGGATCGCGGTGCGGCGCACGCGCGACTTTCCGCTGCGGCTGCGGTTCGGGCGCTGGCTGCAGCATCGCCTCGAAACACGCCAGATCAGGAGCTCGCGCGGTGTGGTGCCGATCTCGCGGGCGGTGCTGGCCTGGAACGAACGGGCGATCCAGGGGCTGCCGCCGGCCCGGGTGGTGCGCAACTGTGTCGACATCGAGGCGGTTCGGCGGCAGGCCACCCATGCGCCGCTGCCGGCGGAGTGGCCGGTTGACGGCCACAGGCCGCTGCGGGCGGGGTGGCCGATTCGAGTCGTAGGGCCGCCGCCCGAGGCATCGCCGGTTGGCGGCGAGGAGCCGCTGCCCGAAGGATCGCTGCGAGGCCGGGAAGCCGGGCCTGCCGAGGTGCGGGCAGCGGGCGGCGAGGGTGCGATCATCCTGTTCGTGGGCCGGCTCGAGCGCCGCAAGGGCGTCATCGCCGCCATGCAGGCCTTCGCGATCGTGGCTGCGTCGCAGCCGACCGCTCGGCTCGTGCTGGCCGGAGCGTCGGGTGACGAGCGGTTCGAGCCCACGCGGTCGCAGCTGCTCGCCCACCTCACACCTGGGCAACGCGAGCGGGTCGTCTTTCTCGGGCACGTGCCGGGCGACCGGCTCGCCGCGGCGATGGCACGTGCGGCGCTGGTGATCTGCCCGTCGCTCTGGGAGGGGTTCGGCAATGTGGCACTCGAGGCGAAGGCGGCCGGGGCGCCGCTGGTCGTCACGACGGGCAGCGGGTTCGACGACTTCTGCCGCGACGGCGAGGATGCCCTGATGGTGCCGCCCGGAGATTCCGCCGCGCTGGCCGGGGCCGCGCTGCGGCTGCTCGAGCATCCCGAGCTCGGTGAGCGGCTCGTCGCGGCGGCAACGGCCTCGCTCGAGCGGTTCACCGTCGGGTCGGTGGCCGCCGATCTCGAGCACGCGGTGCTGGCGCTGGCGCGGTCGCTGCCGAGGCCTGGAGCGCGGCCGGCGAGCGCACCCATCGCCCCTCGCGCCAGCTGATCGCGCCGGCCTCGGCGAAGGCGCTCAGCCAGCCCTCCATCGGCCACCGGCCCCAGCGCCTGAAGTACAGCTCGGCGTTGCGCAGAATATCGTCGAGGTGCTGCCAGGGCGGCGACGAGGTCGGGTGGTACTGGTGGTAGGCGTGGGCTCCGCCGACCCACACGAGGGGTATGCCGCGCTCGGCCAGCGTCGACCCGAAGTCGGTGTCTTCGCCGCCGTAGCCCTCGTAGCCCTCGAAGAAGGCGCCCGTGCGCTGCCAGGTGTAGGCGGTGACCGCGAACGACAGCGACCAGAACAGACGGTAGTCGAGCTCGCCCGCGACGACGGTCTCGCCGGCCGGTGGCGCGGGGCGCGCCGGGTGCGGGGCGGTCGCGGCGGCGAGGCCGGCGGGCCCGGTGTAGTCGAAGCCCTCGGGCAGATACGTGACGGGGCCGCAGAGTACGGCGTCGGGGTGGTCGAGCGAGGCGGCGAAGTACCGGGCGAAGAGGTCGCGGCCGGCAATGCAGTCGGCGTCGAGGAAGACGAGCAGATCGGCTCCGTCGGCGATGGCCGCCGCGGCTCCCGCGTTTCGCCCGGCGGCCAGCCGCAGCCCGTCGTGGCCGGGTGGCACGTGCAGCACGGTCGCGCGGCGCCCCATGGTGGCGGGGGACGTCGCGGGTCTGGCGTCGGGCGCGGCGGCGAGCTCGGCGGGCTCGACGAGGTCGGCGGGCTCCATCAGGTCGGCGGCCTCGGTCAGCTCGGCGGGCTCGACGAGGTCGGCGGGCGGAGCATCCACGTCGAGCCAGACGGCGTACACCGCAGCGTCACCCGCACCGGCGGCGTCGAGGGCCGCCCATTGGGCGCGCGCCCGGTCGAGCCTCGCACCCGAGACGAGCGTCACCACGGCCACCCGGATGCCCGGCGCCCCGGCCGACTCGACGTCGCCCGCGCTCACGCCCACGTTCGCGTTCACGGGGTGCCACCCGGCGCGACTGCGAACGACTCCGCCCCCGCGACCGCGACCGACACCGCCCCCGTGACCGCGACCGTGACCGCGGCCGCCGCCCGAGCCACCCGCACGGCCGTCATGACGCCGCCACCTCGGCGATCGCGTCGGCTGCGCGCCGGGCGGCACCCTCCACGCGCCACTGCGACCAGTCGGGCTGCAGTTCGCGAGCACGATCGAGCAGCTGCGGCCACTCGGCACGGGCGGGCCAGGCCGGGTGGGTGACCGCGAGTCCGGCCGCGGCGAGCACCTGGGCGGTGGCCTCCTGCTCACCGAACGGGCGGCCCTGGGCGATGACGACGGCCGCGGCGTCGACGGCCGCCAGGTCTGCCACGCTGCCGAGCCCCGCCCATGCCACCACGGTTTCGGCCGAACTCAGCGCCTCGAACGGGTCGTCGTGCCAGAGCGGATGCCCGGCGGCGGGCTCAGGGCGGGCGCTGCCGAGCATCCGCCAGTTCGTGCCGGGTGTCGAGGCGACGGCGAGGTCGATGTCGGCGGCAGTGACGCTCGAGCCGCCTGCGCCCATCATCAGCACCACAGAATCGCACTCACGCCGGGCGGTTCGGGGCAGGCCGTCGAAGCGGGAGATTCCGCCCGTGAACCGAACACGGTCGTCGGCCGCGGCCAGCCAGTCGGGGCGGTAGAGCCGCTCGGGCCAGGGCGCGACGACCCGCTCGGCGGCGGCATAGGCCAGCTGGTGGGGGCGGTCACCGCGGCGACCCGGTTGGGCGAAGACTACGGCGCGAACGCCGAGCAGTCGTACGAGCATCGTCACCTCGACCGACACGTCGACCACGAACGCATCGAAGGTGCGCTGGGCGAGCGCCTGCGCGACCGTCGCGAGCCGCCGGGCGTGCCCGCGATGCCCGAGCGGGGCCCAGTGCAGCAGGCCGCCGGCGTCGGGCTCGGCCTCCGCGGGATCGAGCGGTGCGGCATCCGCCGTCTCGACCTCATCGTCACGGGTCAGCTCGACCCACTCGGTGTCAGGCGGCAGCACGGCGGGCCGGCGAGCGCTCGAGAACACCACCACGTCGGCGTCGAGCTGGCGGCGCACCGCCTCGAACCGGCTGGTGTGACCTGCCCCCTGGTGGTGGATGTACCAGCCGACCAGCCGCCGGCGCCCGGTCATGCGGCGAGCTCGCGGTACAGCACCTCGAGCTCGGAGATGCGCGCCTCGAGGGCGAACCGGGCGACGGCCGCCGCGCGGATGTCTTCGCGCCGCAGCGCGCCGGCCCCGATGGCGGCGATGAGGCTCTCGGCCGTGTCGGCGAGCGCCTCGCACTGCCCGATCTCGACCAGGCCGGTTCCGGGCAGGCCCGACACGACCTCGCGGATACCGCCGGCGTCGAAAGAGGCGACCGGTGTTCCGGTCATCAGAGCCTCGGCGATGATGAGGCCGAACGGCTCCTGCCAGGTGGGGGTGACCAGGGCGCAGGCGCTCGCCCCGACGAGGGCGGCGAGCGCGTCGTGTCGCAGGTCGCCCGCGTACACGACATCGTCGCTGAGCCGGGGCCACACCTCGGCGGCGGCGTAGGCGGGGTCGCCGACGCGCCCGGCCAGCACGAGCCGCCGGCCCGAACGGCGTGCCGCGTCGATGGCCAAGTGAGCGCCCTTCTCCACGACGATGCGGCCGAACCACACCAGATCGTCGCCGCCGGGCCCGAGCGGCCAGCGGTCGCTGTCGACGGCGTTCGGCATCACCCGGGAACCGATGCCCGCCCGGCGCCACTCGTTCGACGTGTGAGTGCTGACCGCGACGAACCGGCTGCGTGGCCCGGCGGCGCCGTCGTGCGACGACACGAGTTCGGGAAGAACGGGCGTGTGCAGGGTGGAGATCATCGGGATGCCCAGCGAACCGGCGCGCGCCAGCGGCAGCCCGTGCAGGCTGTGGTTGTGCACGACGTCGAACGAGGCGGCGTTCGCAGCCAGGTAGTCGAGCGCCCGGTCGAGGGCCGGCAGGGCGACCTCGAGGTAGCCGCCCGGATAGTCGACGTCGTTGCCGTCGACCCCCGGCGCCCACACGGCGGCGGGCATGGTGAACTCGGGCGGACTCGACTGCATGAAGTCAGAACCCTCGACCGCGCACAGCACCACGTGGTGTCCGCGTCGACGCAGATGGTTGACCTGGTGCCAGATCGACGACTCGAGTCCGCCGGCGTGCGGTTCGGCGATGGGGTACCGCAGCGGGGCGATGACCGCGATGCGCAGCCGACGGTGTGGGGGCACCGTGCCGGCGGGCAGGGCGGCCGCGGCGGCGGCGGCAGCAGCAGCCTGCCGGGCGTTCGGCGGCGTCATGCGGCCACTCGCGCGAGGGCGCGGCGGTACACGGCGAGCTGCGCGGCCGAGATCTGGCGCGACTGGTGCTGCCGGGCATCCATTCGCTCGTGTGAGAGGGCGCGCCGGCGCGCACGGCGCACCGCAGCGGGTTCGAGCGCGCCGTCGGCGCCCGCGAGCGAACCGACGAGGCCCGTCAGCGCCCTGCAGAACGAGTCGCTCGATCCCGGCACGAAGCTCGTCACCGCGCCCGGCTCGTCGTGCTGCTCGCGGTAGAAGCCGATGGCGGGCGCGAGCACGCGCACGCCGAGATCCCAGCAGAGTTCGAGCCAGCCCGAGTGCGTGCCGTGCCGGTAGGGCAGCACGCTGATGTCGAGGCCGCTGAGCGACTCGGCGAGCTCGTCGTCGGAGAACCGGGAATGCTCGTTCCAGCGCGCGAAGGGGCAGCCGTCGACGAGACGGCGTAGCTGCCGCTTCACCTGCTCGTCGCGCACGTTCTCGTTCACGTCGATCACCGCCTCGATCGCAGTGCCGGCGCCTGCGACGGCCGTTACCCCCTCGAGCAGGCTCTGCACGATGGCCACGGCGTCGATGTTCGGCCGCAGATCGCGCAGATGGATGCCCACCCGCAGCGCCTCGGGTACGCTGGCCCGGTCGGCTCCAGCCGCATCGTCACCCCCACGCACAGTGCTCCCCGCCGCCATCCACGGGTGCGGAATCACCGTCGCCTCCCGCCCCCAGCGCGACCGGATCTCGGCGGCCGCCCCCGGGGTGAGCGTGATGAGTTCGTCGGCGCCGCGCACCAGAACGTCGAGCTGCAGCCCGTACTCGCCCTGATCGAGAAGCTGCGGGTTCTCGAGGTCGTGCACCGTCAGCACGATCGGCCGGCCCAGCCGCTTCAGCACGGCGACGCGGTCGGCAAGTTCTGCCACTGCGAACGACTCGAACCCGAAGTGCACGTGCAGCAGGTCGAACTGGCCGGCGTTGGCCTCGATCCACTGCGCGCCCAGAATGACGGGGGGCCACCACTGCCCGGCCGGCGCTCCCAGGGGTCGGGGGTCGGCCAGCACGTCGACGTACCCGCGGGCGCGCGCGGCGGCCGTGCTGTTCTGCACATAGGTGTGCTGAGCCGGAACACTCGCAACGCGCACTGCGGTGGTGACGCGATCGGTCTGCTGAACTGCCTGTTGCACCACGAGTCGACACCTCCAGATCTGCGGGTCTGCGGGGCGCGCCGGGATCTCCCTCGCGCGAGTAAGGGGTTTCAGCGTATGCCCTCGCTGGGCCGCGCGCGCAGGGCTTGACGGATGCCCGGGCGCCTGTGCATGGTGAAGCAGTGACAGCGCGCCGACGGCCCCCTCTGCAGCTCATCGTGGGAAGCCCGGCGCACGCGGTCGTCGCCTGCGCCACCGGCATCGCCCGGCAGGTTTCTGCGCGGGTCTCCGCAGAGACGGCGCTGCACATCGATGCGCTGCCCGCGCTGTCGCTGCCGGGCCTGTCGCTGCCGGGCCTGTCGCTGCCGGGCCTGCCGATGCCGCCGTCTCCGCCCGGCCTGCCGTCGCCGGTGCCGCTGTCGGCCCGGAGCGCGCACGTGCACTTCACCGACAAGCTGTTCGGCGCGAGCCCAGAAGACGCCGCGGCGCAGTTCGAGCGCCTGGCCGGGCGGATGCCCGTCACGGTGACCCTGCACGATGTTCCCCAACCCTCGAACGGCACCGCGCTCGCACGGCGGGTCGCGGCCTACCTGCGTGTGGTGTCGGCTGCGCGGGGTGTGGTGTGCAACAGCGAATACGAGCGCCAGCTGCTCACCGAGCACACCTGGCCGCGCGGTGGCGCCGGAGTGCACGTCATTCCGCTGCCGGTCGACCCGGCGCACCAGCCGCCGCGACCGGAGGGCTCGAGGCCGGTGGGGGCCGGTCACGGCCTGCCGGGCATCCCTCGCCGGCGCGGCGAGGTCGCGCTGCTCGGCTACTTCTATCCGGGCAAGGGGCACGCAGAGGTGGTCGACGCCGTGAGCCGGCTGCGCATCGGGCTGACCGTGACGGCCATCGGCGGCGCGGCGCCCGGGCACGAACACGACCTGAACGCAGCGCTCGAGAACGCCGGGCGCGCAGGGGTCGACTTCAGAGCGACCGGGCACCTGGGCGACGACGACCTGCTGCAGCGCTGCCGGGAGGCGACGGTTCCGGTGGCGGCGCACCAGCACTTCTCTGCCTCTGCCTCGATCAACACCTGGCTCGCCGTGGGCCGCCGCCCTCTCGTGCCCGACACGGCCTACACCCGCGAGATGCAGCGGCTGCGCCCCGGCACCCTGACGCTCTACGAGCGGCCGCAGCTGTCGCACGCCATCGAGAACGCCGTGCTCGACCCGGCCTCGACGTGGCTGGAGCCCGGCACGGCGCTGGGGCCCGACTCTGGCGCAGTCGCCGACGCCTACCTTCAGTGGTGGGGCGGCGCGCGATGACGGCCGTCGACGATCGCCGCCCGGCGACAGCGGTCGCGGGGCGGCGCGCGCTGCCCGGCAACCGGTGGGACCTGCTCGACGGCCAGGTGCCTGCCGAGCCGCCCACGGTATCGGTGATCGTCGCCCACTATCGCCAGCAGGCGGAGCTCGACCGCACGCTGCTCGCGCTCGGCCGCCAGACCCACCCCGCCGACCGGCTGCAGATCATCGTGGTCGACGACGGATCGCCCGTGGCGCCGACGGTCGCCCCGGGCATCCGGCTGCTTGTGCAGCCCGACCTCGGCTTTCGGCTGGCCGCCGCCCGCAACCTCGGGGCCTCGGCGGCGACCGGCGAGCTGCTGTGTTTCCTCGACGCCGACACCACCCCCGAGCCCGGCTACATCGCGGCGCTCTGCCGTCTGCCGGCCCTGGCACCCGACGTGGTGACGGTGGGTCGGCGGCGGCACACCGACCTCGGCGGCGTGCCGGCCGGCAGCCCGATCGAAGTTGCCGGGCCGCCGCGCGAGTTGCCCGAACCGGGGTGGCTCGTCGACGCCTACCGAGGCAGTCACGATCTGCTCGAGGCGGACGACCGGTCGTACCGCTACGTCATCGGCGCGGTGATCTGCTGCTCCCGCGCGCTGTTCGACGCAGCGGGCGGCTTCGACGAGACGTTCAGCTCCTACGGCGGCGAAGACTGGGAGTGGGCCTACCGGGCCTGGCTGCACGGAGCACTGTTCGCTCACGTCCGGGCCGCTGTGGCTTGGCACGACGGGCCCGCGTGGGAGCAGGGGCCCGGGCGCCGTGACGACGCTCGGCGGCTGAAGAACGCCGAGACGCTACAGCTGGCGCAGCGCGTGGCGGTGCCCGGCGGGCGCGGCGCCGCTCTGCGCACGGCGAGTGCCGATGTGGTGGTGCGCATCCGGGCCGCAGCGAGCCTGGCCGCGCTGGTGGTGTGCGTCGACCGGGTGCTGCTCGCGGCGCCCTCGGTGACGGTGGTGCTGCCGTTGCCCGAACTCTGCGCCTTCGACGAGGCCGACGACCTGCTCGGCGCGGCGTTCGCCGACGACCCGCGGGTGGTCGGCGCGCTGACCGCCGCGGCACCGGCCGAGCACGACCGGCCCGGCGGCCGGCTGCTCGTCGACATCGACGCGCCCGTGCAGTTCGAGGCGCAGGAGCTACAGGCGGCGCTCGACCGCGTCGGTCGCGACGGGCTCGGCCGGCTGCGGGTGAACGACGCGGCGGGCCAGCACATGCTCGATGTGGTCGCACTGCGGGCCGCGCGGCGCGAGCAGCGCTGGGGGCGCCGGCTGTTCGAGCGCGCAGAGACCAGCTGGGCATCCGGCGCCCGCATCACGGCCGAGCCCGACCTCGCCGCCTACTTCGCGGCCGTCTCGGCAGCGCCGTCCGCCGCCGCGGCGCCAACCGAACCACCGAACGCCACCCCGAACGGAGCCTGAGATGACCGACCACACCGCGCCCACCGAGCTCTGGCTGGTGCGGCACGGCGAGAGCGTGGCGAACGTCGCCGCGGCGGCGGCGGAACGCGCCGGCCACGACCGCATTGTCGTCGACTTCCGAGACGCCGATGTGCCGCTCTCCGCCCTCGGCGAGCAGCAGGCCGAGGCGCTCGGCACCTGGCTCGCCGAGCACTCCGCCGCGAATCCGCCGCCCGCGGTGTGGGTCTCGCCCTACCTGCGCGCCCGCCAGACCGTCTCGATCGCCCTCGACCGGGCCGGCCAATCGGCCACCCCACGGGTCGACGAGCGCCTGCGCGACCGGGAGCTCGGCATTCTCGACCTGCTCACGTCGCGCGGCGTCGACGCCCTGCTGCCCGACGAGGCGGCCAGGCGCCGCTGGCTCGGCAAGTTCTACTACCGGCCGCCGGGCGGCGAGTCGTGGGCCGACGTCGCTCTGCGGGTGCGCTCGGTGCTGCATGACATCGACTCTGCACGCGGCCCCATCCTGATCGCCGCCCACGACGCCGTCGTCATGGTGTTCATCTACGTCTGCCTGGGCCTCACCGAGGCCGATCTGGCCGAGTTCGCCCTCACCCACACGGTCAGCAACGCCTCGGTCACCAAACTGGTTCGGGCACCTGGTTCGACCGAGTGGATGCTCGACCTCTTCTCACACGACGAACACCTCGAGGCGAGCGGCGTGACCGTCACAGAACACTCCGGAGACACCCATGACGACGTCCACTGACCCGCAGGGCGCAACGCCCGTCACCCCCGAGCTGTTGCGCGGCTGGCCGCTGCCGCCCGTCGCCGACTCGAAGTACGGCCGCGGCCAGGTCGTCGTTGTGGGCGGACCCCTGCGCTCCCCCGGTGCCGCCATGCTCGCCGGGGTGGCAGCCCTGCGCGTCGGGGCCGGGCGCCTCACGCTTGCAGTGGGCCGCTCGGTCGCCGCCGCGGTGGCCACCAGCATCATGGAGGCGGGCGTGGTGCCGCTCGACGAGACCCCTGACGGCCACGTCGACGGAGCGGGCATCCGTGCCGCAGAGACAGACCTCGCCGGCGCCGACGTGGTTCTGGCCGGCCCTGGCCTCGACGACGCCGACCAGGCCGAGCGCCTGCTGTCGGCGCTGCCCCCGCTCATCGGCGACGACACGCTGGTCGCTCTCGACGCGTTCGCGCTCGGGGTGCTGCCCCGGGTGCCCGCGGTGACGGATGCCCTGCGAGGCCGCCTCGTGCTGACCCCGAACGCGGGCGAGGCCGCTCGCCTGCTCGAACGCGACGACGACGACGAGCTGACCGTGGCCGACATCGTCGGGATCGCCCGGCGCTACGGCGCCACGGTCTCGTGCCAGGGCATCATCGCCGAACCCGGCGGCGACGCCTGGGTGATCGGCACCGGAACGGGCGGCCTGGCCACCTCGGGCAGCGGCGACGTTCTGGCCGGCGCGATCACCGGCCTGCTGGCGCGCGGGGCGACCGGCCCGCAGGCGGCGGTGTGGGGAACCCACGCGCACGCCGTCGCGGGCGACCGGCTCGCGGTCGACGTGGGGCCGCTCGGCTACCTCGCCGGCGAACTGATGCACGAGCTGCCCCGGGTGCTCGTCGAGATCCGCGCCTAGCCGGCTGGCGCAACCCCTACCGCGGGCCACCCCGGCGGCGCAGGATGATCAGACACATCGCGCCCGAAAGGATCACATCATGACCGACTCACCGTCGAAACCGAACCTCGGAGGCGACTCCACCATTCCGAACACCGATGACGGCATCGCGGTCGGCCACGACCCCGAGGGCTCGCACTTCAACCCCGAAGAAGACAACACCGGCGGCGACACCGCGGGCCACGACGCAGGCTCGGCCGACGGGTCTGGCACCACGGGCGGCTCCGACGGCGACCCCGAAGAAGACACCGCTTCGGGCGGCCCGGCCTGACGCTCGCCGCGCGGCTCTGAATTACTTCTCGCCCTCTTTCTTCGGCAGCGCGTCGAATGATTCCTCGAAGATGTGGCGCGGGTGCTGTGTCGCCGCCAGCGACACCGTCTCGCGCCCCGTCAGCACCTCGACCGCCCAGCCCGCGATCACCCTGATCTTGCGCCGCACCGTCGGAATCACGGCCCCGTGGTACGCCCGGTGCGCCAGCCAGGCCGGCGCGTTGCGCAGCTTGACCCCGCGCAGCGGCCCGAGGTTCAGCAGCGCGGCCCCGTGGCCGACCCCGTACCCCGCAACGGTGCCGAGAGACGCGTGCCGGTACTCCTGCAGCTGGTCGCCCCGGATGCTCGCCAGAATGTTCTTCGCCAGAAGCACCCCCTGGCGCAGCGCGTTCTGGGCGTTCGGCGGGTAGTACGCCGGCTGCTCGGCCGCGGTCAGGTCGGGGATCTGCGCGTTGTCGCCCACCGCCCACGCGCCCTCGACGGCCGAACCGTCGTCGCGCACCACCTGCAGCAGCGCGTTGGCCACCACGTGCTTCTTCGGTCCCCGCGGAGCGTTCGTGAGGTCGAGGGCCGGGTTCGGCTGCACCCCCGCTGTCCAGATGATCGTGTCGGCCGGCACGATCTCGCCGGTGCTCAACTCGAGCCGGCCGTCGACTGCCGAGGTGATCGTGGTCTTCAGCCGCACGTCGATGCCGCGATCGCGCAGCTGGTCGAGCGTGAACTTCGACAGCTCGGGCCCGACCTCGGGGGCGACCCGGTCGAGCGCCTCGATGAGCACCCAGCGCAGCTCTGACTCGTCGAGCGCGGCGTTCGCACGCACCGCGAGCTTGCTCAGGTCGCTCAGTTCGCTGAGTGCCTCGACGCCGGTGTATCCCCCGCCGACGACCACGAAGGTCAGGGCTCTGGCCCGGGCATCCGCGTCGCTGCTGGCCGCCGCGAGCGCGACCTGCTCGAGCACCCGGTTGTGCGTGTACACCGCCTCTTCGATGGTCTTGAAGCCCACGGCATTGTCGTGCAGCCCCGGCGTCGGAAAGACCCGTGTGACGGCACCGAGGGCGAAGACGACGTGGTCGTAGTCGAGCTGGATGACCGACCCGTCGACCTGCGTGACCGACGCGGTCTTCGCATCGATGTCGACGCCCGCGACCGACCCCCGCACGACCCGCGAGCCGCGCAGCGTACGCCGCAGCGAGATCGCAACGTCGCTCGGCGCCACGTGGCCGCCGGCCACCTCGGGCAGCAGCGGTTGGTAGGTCATGTAGGCGTTGCGATCGACCACGACGATGTCGAGCGGCGTCTCGCCGCGCTGCCGCTGCAGCCCGAGGGCGACGTAGAGGCCGGCGTAACCGCCGCCGAGAATGAGTACACGCTGCTGGCGAGGAGGCATGCTACGACGCTAGACGCGGCAGGCATCCGGTGCCAGTGCTGGCGTTCGCCGCCCGCAGCGGCGACAATGCGGAGCGGCCGGCGACCGGTTTCTGGCGTGCGCCCTCGCGCGTAGGCCGCCGATCGTGTTCTGTCAATCACTGAATGGCCAGAATCTTTCGACCTACCGTTACCGGCAGAGGAGCGGCACCCAGCACTCGTTCCCCCCGAACCGGCAGTCGGGCATCCGCCTGAGCGCGGTGCCCGACTCGGTCACGACAGAAGGAGACACCGTGTCAACCGAGTACCCCGAAGCAGTAGCGTATCCGCCCGAAGCGTTCGAACCGCTCACCGAAACCGGCGTCGGACAGACCACCACCCCCGGCACCGACGGGGCCTCCGCCTCGGGCGGCGCCGTCGACACCGCGAAGGAGCAGGCCGGCCAGGTTGCCGGAACCGCCGCCGACGCGGGCGCCCAGGTCGCCTCGACAGCCAAGGAGCAGGCGGGCAACGTCGCCGCCGAAGCCAAGACCCAGGCGAAAGACCTCATCGGCCAGGCGCAGAGCGAACTCAAGGAGCAGGCCGCGAGCCAGCAGAAGCGTGTCGCTTCGGGGCTGCGCGCGCTGAGCGACGAGCTCGGCTCGATGGCGCAGGGTTCGGAGTCGGGCGGCGTGGCCACCGACCTGGTGAACCAGGCCGCAAGCAGGTCAGGCGCGATCGCCGCCTGGCTCGACGATCGCGACCCGGGATCGCTGCTCGAAGACGTCAAGCAGTTCGCACGCCAGCGCCCCGGCGTGTTCATCGGAGCGGCGGCGGTCGCGGGCATCCTCGCCGGTCGTCTCACCCGTTCGCTCGCCAGCGCGGCCAAAGACGAGGCAGCGGCCTCCGCCCCGGCCGAGGGCACCTCGGCTCCGACGGTTCCGGAGCCCGACGCCTACGTCGCCCCGACCGCTTTCGTCGAACCCGCCACCTACGTCGAGCCGACCTACGCCGAGACGACCGCGTACGCCGAGCCCGCCACCTACACCGAGCCCACCACGTACACCGAGACGACCACCTACGCCGACGGCGATGTTCTGGCAGACGACACCCTCGACAAGGGCTACCAGTCATGAGCATCCCGACACCGGCCGAAGACAAGGCCGCCAACACGTCGCTTGGCGATCTGCTGGGCGAAGTGACGCGCGACATCTCGACGCTGATGCGCCAGGAGGTCGAGCTCGCCAAAGCCGAAGTGAAGCAGTCGGCCAGCCGCGCCGGAAAGGGCGCCGGCCTGCTCGGTGGCGCCGGCTACGCGGGGCTGATGGCGGTGCTCTTCCTCTCCATCGCTCTGTGGTGGGGGCTCGGGCACCTGATCGACAACGGCTGGTCGGCCGTCGTCGTCGCGGTGCTGTGGGCCATCGTGGGCCTGATTCTGTACCTGGTCGGCCGCAAGCAGCTCAAAGAAGTGAACGGGGCGCCCCAGACCGTGGACTCCCTGAAGAAGATTCCCGAGACACTCAAGAAGAATGAGGAAAACCGATGAGCGACAACCCGGATGAGATCCGCGCACAGATCGAGCGCACCCGCTCAGAGCTCGGCAGTGATGTCGACGCCCTGGCCGACAAGGTGACACCGTCGAAGATCGTGCAGCGCCAGACCGACAAGGTGAAGGGCGCCTTCGGGGGCGTTCGCGACGCCGTCATGGGCGCTGCCTCCGACGCCTCCGACTCGGCGCTCGACCGCGCCGGCTCTGTTGCCGATGGCGCCACCGCCGTCAAAGCCAAGGCCAGTGGTAACCCCGTCGCCGTCGGCCTCATCGCCTTCGGCGTCGGTCTGCTCGCTGCGTCGCTGATTCCGGTCAGTTCGAAGGAGAAGCAGGTCGCCGGCCAGGTGAAAGACGCCGCGCAGCCCCTGGTCAGCCAGGTCACCGACGCCGCCAAAGAGGTCGCCGGCAACCTGAAGGAGCCGGCCCAGGATGCCGCGTCGGCCGTCAAAGACACCGCCACCGACGCGGTCGACGCGGTCAAGTCCGATGCGAGCTCGGCCGCCGACGATGTGAAGTCGCAGGCCAACGAAGCCAAGCACGCCATTCAGGATCAGTGACAGATCGACCAAGCGCAACAGTGTCAAGGGGGCTGTCCTGCGGGCAGCCCCCCGGCCTGTCGCCCGACGCACGCGAATACACTTCTGGCCATGAGACGTCTCTATTTCTCTAGCGGGTACGTCATGGTTGCCGACGTGACGTGCAAAGCGGTTCTCCGCTACGCTCGCGCCCTCGCCAACCACGGCACCGCTGACATCGTCACCATTCCCGTCATCACCGAGGGCGGCAGCCAGGCCGATGCCCATCTGCTGCTCGGCCCGACCAGCCAGCTGTTCTCGACTCCCATCGAGCAGAGCCAGGATGAGCCGATCGACTCGGCGGTCATCGAGGAGCTCGAGCGACTCACCCGCGAGCTGCAGCCCTCGCGGCCCGCGTGGCCGCAGGAGATGACCGACATTCCGAACCTCAGCGACTACGACCTCGACTACCTCGACGCCATCTGACGCCGGTCGCGCGGGTGCCTGACGCGCCGTGAACCATGCCGCCCACGGTACCCTCAGCTGGCCCCGACGCCGGTTTAGGCTGGATCGCATGATCACCCTCGGCACCCTCAGCGGCGTTCCCGCCTCAACTCGCACCGACCTGCTCGCCGCCCCCACCCTGGCTGCGCTCGACGGGCTCGGCCTGCTCGACGAGGTGGCCGTCGTCGAGATCGACCCCGGCATCTCAGACACCGCTGCCACACGCGACGCGTTCGCGCTCGAGCCGAACTGGCTGGCGAACTGCGTCGTGGTCGGCGGGCGACGCGACGGCCTCGAGAAGATCGCCGCCTGCGTCGTGCTGGCCAGCACCCGGGCCGACGTGAACACCGCGGTGCGCAAGCTGCTCGACGTGCGCAAGGCGTCGTTCCTGCCGATGGAACAGGCCGTCGACCTGACCGGCATGGAGTACGGCGGAATCACCCCGGTCGGCCTGCCCGCGGCCTGGCCGATCTTCGTCGACAGCCGGGTGATCGCCGAACCCGCGGTCATCATCGGGTCGGGCGTTCGCCGGTCGAAGATCCTGCTGCCGGGCCGGCTGCTCGAGCGCCTGCCCGGCGTGCAGGTCGTCGAGGGCCTGGCCACCGGTATCTCCCCCGCCTGACACCGGCCTTGGAGTCCCCGACAGCCGGGAAGACCCAGTGCTGTGACGCCCGACAAGAGATCGTCTGCGACGGATTACTACAGTGACGGAAAGGGACCCCGCCAGACGAAGGACACCATGCTCGACACCATCGAAAGACTGCCCGATCTGACGTGCGACATTCTGTTCGTCGGCGGGCGGGTGATCGACCCCGAGACGGGGCTCGACGGCACCCGGAATGTCGGCGTGCGCGGGGGCACCATCACCTACATCGGCCGGCAGCGGCCGCTCGCAGACACGATCGTCGACGTCACCGGACTGGTGGTCTCACCCGGCTTCATCGACCTGCACTCGCACGCGCAGTCGCCGCTCGGGCAGCGCCTTCAGGCTCAAGACGGCGTCACGACGTCGATGGACCTGGAGGCGGGAACCCTTCCGGTCGGGTTGTACTACGAGCGCGCAGAGGCGGAGGGCCGACCGATCAACTTCGGCTTCTCGTCATCGTGGGCGCTGGCCCGCATGAGCGTCGTCGACCACGTGCGGCTGGAGTCGGAGGCATCCACTGATCCCCTCGTCAACGGCGTCGAGATCTTCGAAGACAACCAGACCCTTCCTCGCTGGAACAGCCTGGCGAGCGACTACGAGACCCAGCAGATTCTCGAACTCGTCGAGCAGGGTGTGCACGAGGGCGGCATCGGTATCGGCGTGCTGCTGGGCTACTCTCCCCTGTCGGGCCGCGACGAATACTACCGAACCGCGAAACTCGCTGAACGGCTCGGCGTGCCGGCCTTCACGCACTCACGGCAGATGTCGAACATCGAACCAGGATCGTCGCTCGACGGAGCCCTCGAGATTCTGGCCGCGGCTGCCGGAACGGGGGCCGCCATGCACATCTGTCATATCAACAGCACCTCGCTGCGCCGCATCGACGACGTCTCTGAGGCCGTCGCCCGGTCGCAGGCACAGGGCAACCGGGTCACGACCGAGGCGTATCCGTACGCTCGCTCGTCGACGGGCATCGGCGCAGCCTTCTTCGAGCCCGACAAACTCGACCGCATGGGCATCACTCCCGCGTCGATCGAGTATCTGCCGACGGGCGAGCGGATCGCCGACGTCGAGCGGCTGGTGCACCTGCGCGCCACCGATCCGGGCGGGCTCTGCATCATCGACTACCTCGACGCCGACGACCCCGACGACCTCGCCAAGCTGCTGAGGGGGCTGACACTTCCGGGCGGCGTCATCGCCTCCGACGCCATGCCGCTGGTCAAATCGGGTCACCATCTGCACGACGAGTGGCCGCTGCCCGACGGTGCCTTCACTCACCCGCGCAGCGCGGGGTGCTTCGCCCGCACGTTCGGCTGGCTGGTGCGCGAGCTCGGTGTCTTCTCGCTCAACGAGGCCGTTCGGCGGTGCAGCTACGCCCCGGCCACGATCATCCAGGATGCCGCACCGGCGATGCGCAGGAAGGGCCGGGTGCAGGTGGGCGCCGACGCCGACCTCACGATCTTCGACGCGGCAACGATCTCCGACCTGGCGACGTTCGAGTCTGTTCGGGCTTCGACGG
The DNA here is from genome assembly GCF_036553535.1 of Subtercola sp. YIM 133946. Classification (NCBI taxonomy): domain Bacteria; kingdom Bacillati; phylum Actinomycetota; class Actinomycetes; order Micrococcales; family Microbacteriaceae; genus Subtercola; species Subtercola sp. YIM 133946. The sequence goes on along the minus strand of NZ_JAZHPE010000045.1, from coordinate 204,562 downwards.
GTTTTCAGCACGTGCTCGTCGCCGGCACCTTCGTCGTGCGCGACGGCGTGTTGATCGAGTCGGCGAAGCCCGGCCGCGGCATTCGCAGCCAGGTCGGCTGAGACGCATGGCAGACGCCGACGACACAACGGGCTCCGTGCTGCTCGACGACCTGCGGATGCTCGTGCGCTGCGAGTCTCCGAGCGACGACGCCGAGGCGATCGACCGGTGCGCCCACGCGGTGGCAGCGCTGGGTGAAAGGGTGCTCGGCAGTTCGCCCGAATGGCACATGGTCGATGGCAGCCCGCACCTGGAGTGGACGTTCGGCGACACCGCGGCCGGCCCCGAGAACACCGTGCTCCTGCTGGGCCATTTCGACACCGTCTGGCCCATCGGGTCGTGGCCGGATCTCTGGCACGTCGAGGGCATAGAGGCCACCGGGCCCGGTTGCTTCGACATGAAGGCCGGTATCGTGCAGATTCTGCACGCGGTCGCTCGACTCGATGATGCGAGCGGCATCTCGATTCTGCTGACCTCCGACGAAGAAGTCGGTTCGCCGAGTGCGCGCGAACTGATCAGAGACCGTGCGGTTGCGGCCGGAGTGGTGCTGGTCACCGAGGCGAGCGCCCCGGGTGGCGCGCTGAAGACCGAGCGCAGTGGTGTCGCCCAGTACTCGATCCGCGCTCACGGAAGGGCGGCCCATGCCGGGCTCGAACCCGAGAAGGGCGTGAATGCCAGTATCGAGATCGCCCGTCAGGTGCTCGCTGTCGCCGAGCTCGGTGCGCGCACGCCGGGAGCTTCGGTCACCCCGACGCTGCTGTCGGCCGGCACCACAGCGAACACGGTCGCGGCCGAGGCGACCCTGATCGTCGACGTGCGAGCCTCGACTCGCTCGGTCTTCGACGAGGTGGATGCGGCCATTCTCGCCCTGCCCGCCCAGGTGCCCGGCTCGCGTCTCGAGATCGACCGGCTGTTCGCCAGCGCGCCCCTGGAGAAAGGAGCGAGTGCTGCACTGTTCGCCCTGGCGCAGCAGGTCGCCGCGGCCGAGGGCCTCGCGCCCCTCACGAGCGCGGCCGTCGGCGGCGCCTCCGACGGTAACATCGCCGCGGCCGCCGGGGCACTTGTGCTCGATGGTCTGGGCGCCGTCGGAGGCAAAGCCCACGCTGTGGGCGAATTCATCGAGATCGACCGGCTCGAAGAGCGCACCGTTCTGCTCAGCGCCCTGTGCCGGGCGATTCAGACCGGCGGGCTCGGCGCAGGGTCTGCCGCATGAGCAAAACGACCATGCACAGGCCGGCTCGAACGATCAGCGACGACGCGTTGAGTGCTGCGTGGCACGCCGCTGACGCGGTGGCCGCCGCCAGCGGCGTCACCGTCACGATCGCACGAACGCCTGAGCAGTCGCATGCCATCTCGACGGTGCTCGCAGAGATCTGGCCGCAGGAGAACGGAGCCTCGCAACTCGAAGCGAATCTGCTTCGGGCGCTGGAGTTCTCGGGCAACTACGTCTCGCTGGCGACCACCACCGACGTCGGCGAACCGCAGATCATCGGTGCCTGCGTCGGATTCTTCGGCCCACCCGCAGAGCACCATCTGCACTCTCACATCGCCGGGGTTTCCGCGCACAGGGAGAGGCACGGAGTCGGGCGAGCCCTCAAGCTGCATCAACGCGCGTGGGCGCTGGAACGCGGCACCGAAGAGATCAGCTGGACCTTCGACCCCCTGATCGCGCGCAACGCGAACTTCAACCTCTCGCGCCTCGGAGTGGAGATCACGGCCTACATTCCCGACTTCTACGGGCCGATGATCGATCTGCGCAACGCCGGTCAGCACAGCGACAGGCTGGTCGCGACCTGGCGGCTGCAGGATGCCCGTGTGGTGGCGCTCGCCCGCGGCGAGAGGCGTCCGTTCGACAGCTCGCGCCACGTCACAGAGGTGGCCGGTGGTGGTCTGGCCGCGGCCGCAGACGTGACCGAGTGGATCTCGGTGAACCGGGGCGAACCCGTTCTGATCGAGGGCCCCGCGTCGACCCGGCTCGCCACCCCTGAAGCGGCGACCCTGGGCATCCTGCGCGTACCGGCGGACTACGAAGGGCTGCGCAGCGACGACGCAGCCCTGGCAGGGCGCTGGCGGGATACCGTGCGGGAGGCGCTGGCCAGAACGGTCGGGGCGGGCGAATCGCGCATCGTCGGTTTTGAGAAGAACGTCGGATACCTATTGGAGGCACTGCCATGAAGTTCACTGGATTCGAAATGCGGCGTATCACGCTGCCGCTGGTATCGCCGTTCACGACGTCGTTCGGCACGCAGACCGAGCGGCACGCGATCGTGCTGCGCGCCGTGAGCGACGGCGCTGACGGCTGGGGCGAATGCGTGGCCCTCGCCGATCCGGTGTACTCGCCCGAGTACATCGAGGGGGCGCACCACGTTCTGAGCACCTATCTGCTGCCCCGACTGCTCGCCGCCGGCGACATCACCGCGCAGCAGGTCACGCCCCTGCTGCACGGCGTGGTCGGCCATCGCATGGCGAAGGCGTCGGTCGAGATGGCCGTTCTCGACGCCGAACTACGTGCCACAGACACCTCTCTCGCCTCCTACCTCGGGGCGACAGTGGATCGCGTGCCGTCGGGCGTGTCGGTCGGCATCATGCCGACGATCGACGACCTGACGCACGCCGTCGGGTCCTATCTCAGCGACGGCTATCAGCGCATCAAGCTGAAGATCAAGCCGGGCTGGGACGTCGAACCGGTGAGCGCTGTTCGCGAGCAGTTCGGTTACTCGTTCGGCCTGCAGGTCGACGCGAACACTGCCTACACGCTGAGCGATGCGCGACAGCTGAAGAAGCTCGACGCCTTCGACCTGCTGCTGATCGAACAGCCGCTCGGCGAAGAAGACATCCGCCAGCACGCCGAGCTTGCGAGAATGCTCGACACCCCGATCTGTCTCGACGAATCCATCGTCTCTGCAGAGGCCGCGGCCGACGCCATCGCGCTGAAGGCCACGACGGTGATCAATGTGAAGCCCGGCCGGGTCGGCGGGTACCTCGAGGCGCGTCGCATCCATGACATCGCCCGCGCCAACGGCATCGCCGTGTGGTGCGGCGGGATGCTCGAGACAGGCATCGGGCGCGCGGCCAACGCCGCCCTGGCCGCACTGCCCGGCTTCACTCTTCCCGGCGACATCTCGGCCTCGGCGCGCTTCTACGAGACCGACATCACCGAGCCGATCGTTCTCGAAGACGGCTTCATCACAGTGCCCCGCGGCCCGGGCATCGGGGTCACCCCGATCGCTGCAGAACTCGATCGGGTGACGACGAGCACGCAGTGGATCACGGCCTGACGCCGGGCCGCTCGGGGCTCACTGCAGGCTGAGAACCCGCAGCTGCAGCATGGCATTGAACCGGGCATCCGGATCGTCGAGATCGAGCCCGCTGATCTCGGTGATGCGGCGAAGCCGGTAGCGGCAGGTGTTCGGATGCACGTGCAGGCGCGAAGCGGTCTTGCCGATGTCACCGAAACTGGCCAGAAACGCGTCGAGCGTCTCCATGAAGTCACTGTCGTGGATGCGGTCGTAGGCCAGCAGCTCGGGCACCGGCCCCGTCATGGCGCTCTGCTCGCGCACGATGCGGTCGTACACCTCGAACAGCACCGTGTCGATCTGCACCTCGTCTGCACGCACCACGGTGCGCCCGTTCGCGGTCTTCGGGGAACGAAGCACGCGCATGGCGCGGTCGGCGTCGCGGCGTGAGTCGGAGAGCCGCGCGGCGTCGTTCACGATCGTTCCGATCGCGACGAGCACCGGATCCCGGCGTTTGCTGCGGTCGTGGAACTCTCGGCCGACCTGGGCGGCGAAGGGCGTCGGCGCAGCGAGGTCGGGCCGCAGCGGCAGGATTCCGTAGGCGGTGTCGCCGAGCACCCCCGCGACACTGCCGGGATGCGAGGCGGTGAGCTGCAAGGCGAGGGTGTTCGCGATGCGCGCCAATCGGGAGGTGTCGTTCGCCGATTGCTGGGCCAGCGCCTCCGGCTCGTCTCCGTGCAGGCACACCGCTATCACGCAGAACGCACCCGCATCGATACGCTGTTCACGCGCGAGCGATCGTGCGCCATTGCCGCCCGAGAGCAGGCCGGTGAGAAGCGCCTGGCGCGAGCGGCGCTGCGAATCGAGCTCGACACGGCCGCGCAGCAGGTAGAGCGCCACGATCTTCGCGGCCTCGACGAAGTTTCGTTCGCGGCTCGCGGTCAGCGGCTCGCGAACGACGGCCCAGATCGAGCCCAGAATCTCGTCTTCTGCGGTCACCCGCATGACGGCGCGAGGCAGCTCGTGCATATCGATGTTCTCGATGTACACCGGCTTCTCACTGGCGTAGATCTCGGTGAAGAACCCCTGCGAGCGCATCATGTCGGTGACGTGGTCGGGCACCCGGTGCCCGAGCACAGACTCCTTGCGAGCCTGGTCGCCACGGTTCTGATCAGACGAGAAGGCGATGATGCGCGAATTCAGGTCTTCGATGGTGATCGGCGCGTCGAGCAGGGTGGCGAGCGCGTCGGCGATGCTCGACAGGTCTCCCGTGTCGACCGGGTTCGTGAGGTCGCCGGATGCCCCGACCGGTGTTGCGGCGGCCTGACTGATGGTGTTCGTGATGATGGCCGAGACCTGGTTCCACGCCACACCGCGTACCAGGCTGAAGATGACGACTCCGCTCGAGACGGCGGCCGCCGCGATCTCGGCGTGGAAGCCGACGGGTTCGCGAAGAACGAGCCCGACGCCCTGGTGCTCGGCGAGGCTCGCCAGAAGGTCGACGATCGTGTCGACACCGTCGATGCCCACGCCGAGCACGAGGGCGTGCGGTGGAATGGCCGGTGGATCGAACGGGTCGACGATGACGACAGAGCTGACCCGTCGCTGCGGGTCGACCCTGCCGTACACGACATCGAGAACGGTGGCACCGACATCGTCGAGAACGAGGCCGAGCGTCGCCGCCCCGCGCGCGGTGACGCTCGGCTCTTCGAGGTTCATTGTCGAGATTTTACCGGTACCTCACTCGGCCCACGCTGCCAGCAGTGCGCTGTCGGCGACCGGAGCGGTACCGGTCTCACCCGGCCACCAGTATTCGGTCAGAGCTCGGCCGATGTAGCCGTTCACCACAGAGCCCTCTGCCTCGGGCAGGAACGAGCGATCGATCGAGCCACGGTTGGCCAGGGAGTAGACGAAACCGCCTCCGGCTGCGAATCGCACGATCGCGCTGTCGACTCGCACGCCGCTGATGAATCCGGTCTTGCTGGCCGACGCGATCTCGGCGGTCGTGCCCAACTCGGCCGCATACGGATTGACGAGAACGTACCGCAGACCCTGGTCGAGGTACTGCTGCGTTCGCATGATGCGCTCGGTCTCGCGGGAGACGAACGGTGAGAAGGCGTTCTCCGTGGCGATGAGCTCGTTCAACACCCGCATGTCGTGGGTGTTCGACAGGGCAAGATTGCTGGCGTCGTCAACGATGATGTCGAAGTCGATGCGATTGATCAACTCGATGCCCGGCAGGTCGAGCGCCGACATCGCCTGATTGACGACCTCGACACCGCCGATCAGATCGATGATCATGTTGGTGGCCGTGTTGTCGCTCAGAGCGATCATCAGCGTCGCCACGTCTTCGACGGTCGGCTGCAGGCCCGCGGCGAAGACCTTCAGAATGCCGGATCCGCCGACCCGGTCATCCGCCGTCATCGTCATGCGCTCGCCGAGGTCGACGCTGCCCGCCTCGGCGGCCCGCAGCAGCGCGACCAGCACCGGCTGCTTGATCACACTTGCGGTGGGCATGACAGAGAAGGCGTTGACCTCGACCACCTCACCCGTGAGCAGGTTCGATGCCGAGACGCTCAGCTCGCCGCTGAAACGCGCGGCGGCCGCCGAGATCACCTCGGTGATGCCGGCGGCCCCCGGTGTGCTCAATTCACACCCTCGACGTTGTCGACGAACTTCAGGTACGGGGTATCTGCGAGAAACTGGTTGTCGGGTACCAGCGCCGGCAGTTTCGCGACCGCGGTGGTCGAATCGGGGTGGTACTGCGCCAGGGTGGTCTTGTCGAGCACCTTCTGCGGCAGCGGGGTGACGGCCGCCGGCGGCTTCACACCTGCCGCGAGAGCCTGCGCCATGGCCGTTGCATACTCGCCCCAGTACGAGACGAAGATGTCACCCTCGGCCACCCAGCGCGGGTCGGTGGCGAGCGCCGTGATGCCAGACGAGTCGCCGCCGAGGCCGCCGATCATCAGCTTGTCGTCGCCGGCGAGACCAGCGTCGGTGAGGGCGCGCAGAGCGCCGTTCGTCGAGTCGTTGTTCACCGTGTAGAGAATCACATTGTTGCCGGCCGGGATGCTCGGGGCCAGGCCCTGCACGGCGGCGAAGCTCGGCTGCAGCGTCGACTGCCCATCGAATTGGATCGCGTTCGCGCCGATGGTCGTAGTCGTCGGGGTGATGGTGGTCGGGTCGATCTCTTCGAGCCCGAGAATCGAGGCGATCGTCGAGTAGAAGTAGCGCACGCAGTCATTGACCTGTTCGCCCGCCGCCGCGTTCTGGCCGAGCAGAATGGTCGTGTTGCTGGCGTTCCAGCCCTTCGCCTTGGCGAGGTTGCCCACGATCGTACCGGTGTCGATGCCCAGCTGCTTGTTGTCGATGTTCAGGAACGAGCAGGCCGGGGTGGCGATGTTGACCGAGACGCACGGGATGCCGCTGTCAGCGAGCAGCTTCGAGATACCGTCGGTTGCCGCCGAGACCGGGTACATGGCGATGGCATCGGGGTTCTCACTGATCATGAGCTGGGTGTTCGAGAGCATCGTCGACGCGTCGCCGTTGTTGTCGTACCAGTTGATCGTGGTGCCGGAGGCAGAGGTGTTCTGCTCGTCGAGCGTCGAGTGGATCACCTTGAACAGCGGAACGCTCTCGGAGTAGTTGGCGAAGTCGAGAGTGAACTGTGAGGCGCCGCCGGAACTGGTGGCACCCGCCGTGCCTCCTGACGAGCATCCGGTGAGTGCGATCGCGGTGGCCGCGAGTACGGCACCGGAGAAAACGAACGACTTCTTCATTTCGGGTTGTTCCTCTCTAGGTCGTGCTGTTGATGGTGCGCCGGTAGACCCGGCCGGGGAAATCTGATGCTGGGGGTCGAGCGCGTCAGCTCTTGCGTCGGCGCAGCACGCGCAGCTGGCTGAGGCCGACCGCCAGCAGCAGCACGACCCCGGTGGCGATGGTCTGGTAGAACGAGGGCACGTGCAGAATCGCCATACCGTTCGAGAGCGTTCCGAGAATGAGCACGCCGATCAGCGTGCCGGGTACACCGCCCACGCCGCCGGTGAGGGCGGCGCCGCCCAGAATCACGGCCGTGATCGACTGCAGATTCGAGTTGATTCCCGCGGTGCCCGATCCGGTGAGCAGCTGGCTGGCCAGCACCACACCGGCGAGCGCGGCGAACGCCGCACAGATCACATACACCGAGGCCGTGATGACATCGACCCGCACGCCGGCCAGCCGGGCCGCCTCCCTGTTGCCGCCGACAGCGTAGATGCGGCGGCCGTAGGAGGTATAGCGCAGCACGAGGAACAACACGATCGACAGCAGCACAAGCAGCCACACGTGGTTGTTGATGTTGAACAGCGACCGGTCTGCGAGCACTCCGGCGTCGACGTTCGTAAAGGGAATCTGCAGCCCATTGCTCAGGGTGAGGGCGATACCACCGGTCACCGAGAGCATGCCCAGGGTCGCGATCATCGGATTGATCTTGAATCGCGTGATGATCACACCATTGACGAGTCCGGCGAGGGCACCGACCACGACCACGGCGACGATGGCTGGGAAGACAGCCCATCCGGCGTTCGTGAGTATGGCGAACAGGATGCCGCCGAGCGGCACGACCCCGCTGACCGACAGGTCGAAGCCGCCAGAGATGACGGTGAGGGCCTGGCCGAGCGAGACGAGACCGATCACGCTGGAGACCGAGATGATCGTCAACACGTTGTTCCCCGTTGCGAACCTCGGATCGAAGCTCGCGAAGAAGATCCACACCGCGACGAGGAAGACGACCAGCAGGATGAACTGCACGCCGTTCTCGCCGAGCAGCCCCGAGCGCCCAGACGGCGTCGCGGCCTTCTTCTCCGTGCCGCCGACAGCTGCGGGCGGTGTTGTTGTCGAGGTCATACGGTTCCTCCGGCGAAGTGAAGTGCCTCGGCCTGCGAGCCGAGAGACGGGTTGACGATTTCATGAACGATGCGGCCCTGCCGCAGGATCAGCAGCCGATCGCTCAGAATGACCGCTTCTTCGATGTCTGATGTGACCAGCAGCTCGGCCATCCCGGCATCGGCCAGTTCGCGCAGCAGCCGGTGGATCTCGAGCCGGGCACCGACATCGACTCCACGGGTGGGCTCCTGCAGCACCAGAACACTGGAGTCGGTGGCCAGCCGGCTGCCGACCAGAACCTTCTGCTGGTTTCCGCCCGAGAGCTCGCCCACCTTCTGGTTCAGCGACTGGCTCTTCACCCGCACGCGGTCGGCCAGACGTCGGGCCGAACGCCGCTCGGCGGCGGCGCGGATCCAGCCGAGTCGGGTGAGGTTCGACAGCGAGGGCAGCGACAGGGCGTGCACGATGGGGTTCTGCAGCACCAGCCCCTGCGACTTGCGGTCGGCGGGCACGTACGAGATTCCAGCACGCCGCGAACCGATCGGCGTGCTGAGATCGCCCACGGGCCGACCGAGCACCTGCGTGTTTCCGTCGATCTCGGCGTGCAGGCCGCCGAGCGTCTCGGCGATGGTTTCGGCGCCGGCGCCCCGCACCCCGTACAGACCGACGATCTCACCCTTCTGCACGCTGAGCGAGACGCCTGTGAGGGCCGGAGCCTCGCTTCGGTTCCAGTCGCTGAGCATCAGGGCCACCTCGGTGTCGGCAGACTGGCGCTTGGCCACGGTGACCTCGTCTGCCGGGCGACCGAGCATCGACGCGATGACCTCACGGGGCGTGGTCTCGGCGATCGGCTGCGACTGTACGAGGCGACCGCCGCGCAGCACGTGCACGGTGTCGCAGCTGCGGAACACTTCGTCGATGCGGTGGCTGATGTACACCACGGCGACGCCACGCCCGGCGAGCTGACGGATGAGCGCCAGCAGGTGGTCGCTGTCTTCTGCCTCGAGCGCGGCGGTCGGCTCGTCGAGCAGTACGACTTTCGAATTGCGAGCGAACGCCTTGAGCACCTCGACCAGCTGCTGCTGCACGAGCGGAATCGAGTCCATCGTGCGGTTCAGCGGCAGATCGAACCCCAGCGCGTTGGCGTCGCGGCGGGCCTGACGCAGGATGCTCGTGGGGCTGGTCAGCCCGAACCTGCCCGTCGACCGGCCGAGACAGATGTTCTCTGCCACCGTCAGCCGTGGCACATAGACGAGCTCCTGCGGAATGAAGGCCACTCCGTGCTCAAGCGCATCGCGGGGGTTCGAGAATCGAGCCGGCTCCCCTGCGACGGTGAGGGTGCCTTCGTCGTGCCCGATCGAACCGGCGATGATCTTCGCGAGGGTGGACTTGCCGGCCCCGTTCTCGCCGAGAAGAGCGGCGGTCTCGCCCGGCACCACCTCGAAGCTGACACCGTCGAGTACCCGGTTGCGCCCATAACTCTTGCCGACGTCGGCGACAGCCAAAGCGGAATGTGACATGGGAACCCTCAGATCGCTGTGTGATCGCGGCACTCCTGCCGCATACAGGTCACGCTAGATTCTGAGCACATTCGAAACTATGGAGCGTCGGCCAACGTTGTTCCGACGCGATTGGCAATTCGCACACGAGCAGGTGAATCACCCCCTCGCATGTTTCGAGTCTGTTTCGGCTCACTCGGTCGGCAGCCACACCCGCATCGTCGACGGCCCCCTGTTGGCCCAGGCGAAGTACGGCGTCAGTTCTGCGCGCACCGTCGTCGACGGCGCGGCCGCGCCGAGCGCGGGCTCGTCATACGGCCATCCGGAGTCTTCGCGCTCGGCATGCAGCCGCACCGACGCCTGGGCTCCCCGAGCGGTCGGCAGCAGCGGCTGCGCGAGATCGATGCCGGCGTTCTCGGTGCTGGCGCCGGCGGGCAAGTCGGGCGACTCGAGAACGAGCACGAGTGGGCCCCGCTCGACGGCCACCGCGCCGCGGGCCGCATCGATGCGCGGGTGCGGGTGCACGACGCGGGGCTTCATCGGCAGCCGCAGCATGATGCTGTCGCCCGCGGCGAAGGCGCGTGCGACGGCCAGCGTCGACCCCGCGAGGCCGAGCGGTGCGCCCGCCGAACCGCCGGGTACCCCGCCACCGAGGCCGGCTGCGCCGGCCGGCGTGCCCGGGTCGGTCGCGGCCGCAGCCGAACCCGCACCCCGACCGGCCGCGACGAACCGCGCCTCGGCCGCCCCCTGCGCCCAGCGCGGCACGCGCAGCACGATCGTCGCGTCGACGTCGGCGAGCACGGTCACCCGCACGTCGCCATCGAAGGGGTACCCCGACTGCACCCGCAACGACACCACCCTGCCGTCGGGCAGCGTCGTCGTCACCGTGTAGTCGCCGTACTGGTGCAGCTGCACCCCGTGGTCGTCGGCCGTGGCGAAGTACAGCCCCACGCTCGCCAGCGTGCGGGCCACATTCGTGGGGCAGCACGACACCTCGAACCAGGGCGCCCGCAGGCTCGCCTCGGCGCGCTCGCTCAGCTGGTCTTCGGCCGGTACGGCGCCCTCGGTGCGCTGCTGCAGCGTGTTCGTGTAGTAGAACGCACGGCCGTCTTCGCGCGGCGAGGCGAGGATGTTGTTGAGCAGGGTACGTTCGATGAGGTCGGCGTAGGCGCTCTCGCCGGTCTCGAGCAGCAGGCGCCAGCTGAGCATCACCGAGCCGATTCCCGCACACGTCTCGGAGTACGCCCGATCGGCGGGCAGTTCGTAGTCGTCGCCGAAGGCCTCGTCTTGATGGTGTGAGCCCATTCCGCCCGTGATGTAGGTGCGGCGCGACACCGTGTTGCGCCACTGCAGGGCGATGGCGTCGGCGAGCCGCCGGTCGTTGGTCTCGGTCGCCACGTCGAGCGCCCCGCTGGCGAGGTAGAGCGCCCGAACGGCGTGGCCGCGCAGCACGGTGGCGTCGCGCACGGGCAGGTCGTCTTGAAAATACTCGTGCCCGAAGAGAATCGTCGTGGCGAGCATCCCGTTGCCGCGTCGCTCGATGAAGAGCCGGGCCATGTCGAGATACCGCGATTCGCCAGTGGCGCGCGCGAACTCGGCGAGGGCGACCTCGATCTCGGGATGCCCGCAGATGGCGATGCGGCCCCCGGGCCCGAACTCGCGGTAGACGTGGTCGGCCACCCGGCGCGCGACGGCGACGATCTCGTCGTCGGCGTAGCCGCCCCTGATGCGGGCGACCGCGGCCTGCATCAGGTGACCGAGGCAGTACAGCTCGTGGCCCCACTCGAGGTTCGAGTACCGCGCCGGCTGCCCGGCGTGGCCGAAGCTCGTGTGCAGATAGCCGTCGTCGTCCTGGGCGGCGGCGACCCGGGCGACCAGCGACCGATAGCGGCGCTCGAGCGCATCGTCGGGGCGTCGCCCGAGCTCCCACGCCATGGCCTCGAGCAGCTTGTAGATCTCGGAGTCGACGAATTCGATGCCCGAGTGGTTGCCGCCGATGACGCCGTCGGCGACGCGGTCGAAGTTGCCGATCCAGCCGATGCGTTCCATCCACGTCTCGCAGTGCTGCAGGATCACGTCGGCGTTCAGCCTCTGGCGTTCGCCCCAGAATCCGCCGTCGACGACGATCTCGTCGGGCCCGAGCGGGCGCAGCCGCGAGCGGCTCGGCGCGACCGGTCCCCCGCGGGCGGTGCGCCGGGGGGCGTCGGCGAGGTCGGCCTCGGGTGAGAGTGCGAGGTCATGAGACAAGAGACACCTGAGATTCTTCTCGAAGGTAGACGGGGATGTGCGAAAGGGGTGCAGCTGCGGTGATGGTCTGACCTGGGGCGAACGAGTCGCCCGTGTAGGCGTCGATCCAGCGCCCGCCACCGGGCGCGCCGGGCAGGTACACCGAACGTTCTCGTTGACCCGGCGCGGTGATCGGGCAGACGAGAATGTCGGGGCCGAAGAGAAACTGATCGTCGACCATCCACGCGCCGGGGTCGTCGGGGTAGTCGACGAACAGCGGCCGCATGGGCGGCAGTCCGGTGGCCGACGCGAGCCGCATCTGGTCGTGGATGTACGGCCGCAGCCGTTCGCGCACCTCGAGCACGTCGCGCAGCAGCGCGAAGGTGTCGTCACCGAACGACCACACCTCGTTCGGGCCTCCGGTCATGGCGTATCCCGTGGGGGTGCGCGGCTCGCGGTCACCGTGCAGGCGGAACAGCGGGCAGAACACCCCGTACTGAAACCAGCGCGTGACGAGTTCCTGGTAGGCCGGGTCGCTCGCGTCGCCGCCGTGAAAGCCTCCGATGTCGGTGGTCCACCACGGAATGCCTGAGATGGCGATGTTCAGCCCCGCACGCACCTGCTCGGTGAGCGAGCGCCACGTCGCCGGAATGTCGCCCGACCACACCGCGGCACCGTACTTCTGCGAGCCGGCCCACGCCGAGCGGCAGAGCAACACGGTGGGCGGCTGGCCGGCTGCGGCCATACCTTCGGCGAACAGGCGCGCGTTGTCGCGCGGATAGATGTTTGCGACCTCGGCTCCCGGCCCTGCATACAGATGCATGTTCGACGGATGCGCGGGGTTCAGCTCAGGCTCCGACGCGTCGAGCCAGAACACCCGGATGCCCGCGTCGAGATAGTTGCGTGAGACCAGCCCCCACACGTACTCGCGTGTCTCGGGGTTCGACGCATCGTAGAAGCCCACGGGCATCGGTGTGGCCATGCCCTTGTCTTGGATGGTCTGCAGAAACTCCACGCCCTGGTCTGTGCCCACGAGCAGCCCGCGGTCGCGGTAGTCGGCGAAGTTCTCCGACAGCGGTGAGACAGTCGGCCAGATCGACACCATGAGCTCGACGCCGAGCGAGGCGAGCTCGGTCACCATCGCGGGCACGTCGGGCCACTGTGTTTCGTCGAAGCGATAGTCGCCCATGGCCGACCAGTGAAAGAAGTCGGCGACGATGACCGACAGGGGCAGGCCGAGCCGTGTGTGTTCGCGCGCGACCTCGAGCAGTTCATCCTGTGTGCGGTACCGCAGCTTCGACTGCCAGAAACCACTCGCCCAGTCGGGCAGAACAGGGGTGTAGCCGGTGGCGTCGGCGTACCGCTCGAGAATGGCGGCCGGGGTGGGTGCCGCGGTGATCCAGTAGTCGATCTCTCGGGCCTGACCGGCCTGCCAGCGGGTGGCGTTCTCGGCGAATTCGACGCGGCCGACGGCGGGCACGTTCCAGAGCAGACCATATCCGCGGTCAGAGAGCACGAAGGGAATGTTCACCTCGGCGTTGCGCTGCACGAGGTCGAGGGCAAGACCCTTGATGTTCAGCCGGCCGTGCGTGCGCTGGCCGAGGCCGAAGAGCTTCTCATCGGGGTAGGAGGCGAACTGCTGGTGAATCTCGTAGGCACCCGATCCGTTGCCGAGAAACACGCGCGCTGCGGGCTGCCAGAAGTGTTCACGGCTCTCGGCCAGCAGTTCGGCGCCGCTCGACGTTCGCGTGAACGTCAGGTGTGGCACCGGATACGGCTCCGACTCGTCGAAGGTCACCGTCACAGTGAGCTCGCCGTTGACGAGCCGGGCGCCGCCGGCCGTGGTCTCGACGATCACCCCGAACCCGCTGTCACCGTCTGCCGCGCTACCGTTCGGCGCATCTGCGCCCCCTCGAGCGGTAGCGGATGCGCCGAACTGTGGCGGTACATCGTCGAGGGCGCCCACGCTCGAGGTCGGCACCCTGTAGAGCGCGGCACGAATGCGCGCACTGTCAGTGCCCCACGCTTCGATGCGCAGCACTTCGTGCCCGTGCCGAACCTCGAGCGAGGTGGGCGACGGAAGGTAGCTCACCATGGTCAGTCTTTGACCGCACCGGCAGTGACCCCGGCGGCGACGTAGCGCTGGGCGACGACGAGCAGTACGGCGGCGGGAATCGACGCGACGACGGCGGTGGCCATGATGGAGTTCCACTCCTGGTTGTTGTTGCCGATGTACTTGTAGATGCCGAGGGTGATCGGCTGCATCTTGCCGCCGCCGTCGAGCGTCGAGGCGAAGATGAAGTCAGACCAGGCCCACAGGAACGCGAACAGTGACACCGTCACGATCGAGTTGCGGCTCACCGGCAACACGATCGACACGAACGTTCGCCAGGTGCTCGCGCCGTCGATCTTCGCCGCCGACATGAGCTCGTCGGGAATGGCCGACATGAAGGCGGTGAACAGCAGCACGCCGAACGGCACCGCGATCGTCGAATCGGCGATGATCAGCCCGGGTATCGAGTTCAGGATGCCCAGGTTGAGGTAGATCGCGTAGAACCCCATCGCCATGATGATGCCCGGGATCATCTGCGAGATCAGGAACACGAAGCTGAGCGCTCCCCCGCCGCGCGGGCGCAGCTTGGCGAGCGCATACCCCGCCGGAGCGGCCAGCACGAGGGTGACGACCACGGTGCCGAGCCCCACGATGAGGCTCGTGCCGAGGTAGGGCAGCTGCTGTGAGAGCACCGCCTGGTACCCCGAGAACGTCGGATCGATCGGAAACCAGTTCGGCGGGTTCTTGCGCATGTCGCTGGTCTGCGTGAGCGAGACGTTGATCATCCAGTAGATCGGAAACAGCATGATCGCCGTGAGCACCACCCCGATCACGGTGATGTACCAGGTCTTGCGCGGCCTGCGGGCCCTCGGCGCGGGAGCTCCGGCAGCCGAAAGCGCGGCACGCGACGGCGTGGCGAAGGCGGTCATCGTCGGGCCTCCCGTCGTTGCATGACGATGTAGAGCAGCCCGAAGACGAGGGCCACGATGATCAGGATGTTGCCGACGGCGGCCGCGGGGCCGAACTTGGGCAGTGTCGAGCCGAAGCCGAGCTGGTACGACCAGGTCGACAGCGTGGTCGACGAGTTGGCGGGCCCGCCCCGGGTCATGATCCAGATGATGTCGAACACCTTCAGCGTGTAGACCAGGCCGAGCAGAATCGTGATCGCCGACACCGGGCGCAGCAGCGGAAAGGTGATGCGCCAGAACTTCTGCCATGCCGTTGCCCCGTCGAGCGACGCGGCCTCGTACAGGTCGGCGGAGATGTTCTGCAGCCCCGAATACAGGATGACGAGGTTGAACGGAATACCGATCCAGATGTTGGCGATTGTCACCGAGACCAGGGCCCACTGGGGTGAGGTCAACCAGTTGATACTGCCGATGCCGAACGATTCGAGCACCGAGTTCACGATGCCCGAATCGCTGTTGAGCATCCACGACCACGTCGACGCCGACACGATCAGAGGCAGCAGCCACGGCACCAGGAACAGCGCCCGCAGTGTGCCCGACAGCCTGAACCGGTTGTAGAAGAACACGGCCAGAGCAATGCCGATGGTGAACTGGAACAGAATCGACACCAGCACGAAGAACCCGGTGTGCAGGATGGCCGGCCAGAAGGTCGGGTCGGTGAACACCTTGACGTAGTTCTCGAGCCCGATGAAGGGCGCGTTGCCCTGCACGAACGACCGAACCGTGTAGTCGCGGATGCTCAGGTCGATGTTCTTGTACAGCGGTACGACGTAGAACAGCGCCAGGTAGACGACCACGGGTGCGAGGAACGCCCACGCCACCCACTGGGTGGAACGGATGCGGCGCTTCGGCGTGTGCTGGTCGACCGGGAAGCCCGGCGAGGTGACGGGTGGCGTCGCCTCGCCGGCCGGGTGCGCAGACGTGCGCTTGGCGTTCCGGGTGATGGTCATGAAGGAGTCCTAGCCTGGGTCGTCTGCGTCGTGAACCTGGGTGCCGGCACGCTGCCGCCTACTGCGTGCCCGCCGCTGCGGCGGTCTGCGCCGCCTGCATGGCTGCCGAGGGCGACTGGCTGCCCGACATGGCGTTCTGAAAACCGCCCCACATCTGCTCGGAGATGATCGGGTACTTGGTGCCCAGGTTGTCGCTGGTGCGGCCCTGGGCGGCGCCGACCGCGGCGACCCACGGGGTCAGCTCGGGGTTCGCGGCGACCTGCTGCTGCTGCACGCTCGCGATGGGGGCGACGTACGACAGCGTCGTGTCGGTGTTCAGCAGATTCTCGTTGCTGGTCAGGCAGGAGATGATCTTCTCGGTGGTGGCGTAGCGCGAAGTGTCTTTCTGCACGGGCGCGGTGACGAACTCGCCACCGGTCGGTGCCGCCGCAGAGCCGCCCGTCTTGCCCGGAATCGGAATGACGCCGTAGTTCAGGCCCGACTTGTCGGCGCCGGCCAGCTGCCACGTTCCGTTCTCGCTGAACGCGAAGTCACCGGTCAGAAACTCCTGCCAGCTGGTGGTCTGCGTGTTGTTGATCACCGAGTTCGGCGCGTAACCCTGCTGCACCCAGTCGGTCCACAGTGTGGCCGCGTCGGCCGCTGCCGGCGAGCTGAGGTCGGTCAGCTCGGCGCCCGCACCCCAGAACCAGGGCAGGAACTGGAAGCTGCCCTCTTCGGTGCCGATGCCGGCATAGGTGATGCCCTGCTTGCCGGCCGCCTTCACCTTGGCGAGCGCGGCGTTCAGCGAATCCCAGTCGGTGACGCTCGCGATGTCGACGCCTGCTGCGGCGAGAACGTCTTTGTTGTAGTAGAGGGCGAGCGTGTTCGCACCGATCGGTACGCCGTAGGTGTCGCCATTGCTCTGGCCGGCGGCCAGGATGTTCGGCTCGAAGTTCGACGTGTCGAGTCCGAGGTCTTTGGTGGTGGTCAGGATGCCCGCGTCGGCCAGCGTCGACACGACGGGGTTGTCGATGAGCAGCACGTCGGGCGAGTTGCCCTGCTGGCCGGCGAGCAGCGCCTTGCTCGTCAGGTCTGACGTGTCGTAGCCGGTGCGCTCGATCGTGACACCGTTGTCGGTGCCGCACTTCGCCACGAGCTTCGACCAGTCTGCCGTCTCGTCGAACTGGGGGTACGGATCCCAGAAGGTGTAGGTGCCGCCGGCGGCCGCAGCCGACGATGAGTCTGTTGCTGTGCCGCCCGACGAACAGGCCGCCAGGCCCGCAACGGCGGCGACGGTGAGAACGGCAGCCCCGGCGAGGCGCCCCCTCTTGGTTGAACTGATCACGATATTCCTCTCTGAATGTGACGTGGCCGTGCAGCTACCGGGTCTCGATTACCGAAAACACCGAAAGTACTTTCGGTCATCACCATAGGCGCCAGGATTCGGCACGTCAAGCGCAAAGTCGGCGCCGAGTGCATGTAACAATCTAGTGAGGGTTTCGTGAGAATCGGAGTGGTGCTGATGGACGGCCGCAAGCGGGGCAAGGGCGCGACCACGCTGACCGACGTCGCCGAACTCGCCGGCGTGTCGCTGGCCACCGCCTCGAAGGCGATCAACGGGGTCAGTCAGGTGCGTGCCGAGACCCGGCAGAAGGTTCTCGACGCCGCGGCGGCTCTGTCGTTCACCCCCAACCCGTTCGCGAAGGCGCTGAACTCGGCCACCACGGGCACGATCGGCATGCTCACCCAAGACCTCGACAACCGTTTCGTGCTGCCTGTGCTGCTCGGCGCCGAAGACGCGTTCGGCGCCGGCTCGACCTCGGTGCTGCTCGCCGACGCCCGCAGCGACTCGATTCGCGAGAACCACCAGCTCAACATGCTGCTGGCAAAACGGGTCGACGGGCTGCTGGTGGTGGGCCGAACGACGAACCCTCGGGCATCCATCACCGCCGGCCTGTCGATACCCGTCGTCTACGTCTACGCTCCGTCAGAAGACCCGGCCGACCTCTCGTTCACGCCCGACAACCACGACGCCGGCCGACAGGCGGTCGATCACCTGCTCTCGCGCGGGCGCAGGCGAATCGCCTTCATCAACGGCGACCCGTCGTACTCGGCGGCCCGAGACCGTGTGGCAGGCGCGGCCGAACGGATGCACGAAGAGGGGCTGTCACTCGTCGGCGGAACCAACCTGTACGGCCCGTGGGGTGAAGGCTGGGGCCGCCGCGCCACCTCGTCTCTGGTCGAGTCGGGCGAGCAGTTCGACGCCCTGCTCTGCGGCAGCGACCAGCTCGCCAGAGGGGCGCTCGACCAGCTGCGCGAGAGCCGGTTGCAGGTGCCCGACGACGTGGCCGTGATGGGCTTCGACAACTGGGACGTGCTGGCCCAGGAGGCCCGGCCGCCCCTCACGAGTGTCGAGATGAATCTGCAGGAGCTCGGGCGATCGGCCGCGCAGGAGCTCGTGCGCGCGATCGGCGGCCAGAGCGCGCGCGGGGTGCGGCTCGGGCCGGTACGGGTGGTTCCGCGCGAGTCGACGGGGGCCTGGGGGCTATAGCGCGCCCCCGAGCTGCGCGTTCGGCGGTTCCGCGCGCGTCGACGGCGCGGGTGGCGGCGAGCGTCTGCCGGTGCGCGGCCCTACGCCTGAGGGCGCAGGCGAGAGACGAGAATCGCGAACAGCTCTTCGGTCAGGTCGTCGCCGTCGTCCGACCCCTGGGAGAGCCGGTAGAGAATCGCGCCGTGCAGCAGCTGGGCGAGCCCCCGCGTCGAGACGTCGGCTGCACCGACCCCGGCGGCCGCCCACTCGGTGAAAGCGGCCTCGAACGGGTCGGCCAGGAGCGCGGCGAGTTGCGCCGCGATGGTCTGGTCTTCGTAGGCGGCGGCGACCAGCCCGCGCAGCAGCGGAGCGTTGTCGTCGACGTAGCTGAGAACGGCGCGGAACCAGGCGGTCGCATCGTCGCTCAGCCCGGCCGCCGAGTCGGTGGTGACGGGGGTCGGCAGCACCTCTCCGCTCAGCACGCACTCGGCGAGAATGGCGTTCTTCGACTGCCACCACCGGTAGATCGTCGGCTTGCCCACCCTCGCTCGCGCAGCGATCTTCTCGATCGTCACGTGCGCATAGCCCTGCTCGGTCACCAGCTCGCGCATCGCGCGCAGCACGGCCCCGCGCGCGTCTTCGCTGCGCTTGCGTCCTGGCTTCTCCACGCCCCGAGCGTACCTCACGGCACATTCACACATTACGTTACGTAGCGTTTTGGTACCATGAGACCCGACGAGGTCGTCCGTGATGAGCATGGGCTTCGTTCGAACCGCCCGGTGATCGACGACGGATGCTCGCACAGCCCGAATCCGAACGATCGAAAGGCTCCTCATGGCCACGCTCCTGCAACGACTGGGGCT
The DNA here is from genome assembly GCF_036553535.1 of Subtercola sp. YIM 133946. Taxonomy (NCBI): domain Bacteria; kingdom Bacillati; phylum Actinomycetota; class Actinomycetes; order Micrococcales; family Microbacteriaceae; genus Subtercola; species Subtercola sp. YIM 133946. Next base: position 185,356 of record NZ_JAZHPE010000045.1, on the reverse strand, counting down.
CGCCTCAGCGAAGCGCGCCTGGATCGTCATCGCTGTCTGGGCCGTCGTGCTCGGCGGAGTCGGCACCGCCTTCCTCGTCGGCGGCGGCACGCTGGCGAGTACCTTCTCGATCTCGGGCACGCCGGCCCAGAACGTCGCCGACCAGTTGCAGGCCTCACTGCCCGACGCCGACCGCGGCACCGGCCAGGTGGTGTTCTCGACGTCAGACGGCAGCGCGTTCTCGAGCGATCAGCAGGCCGACATCGGTGACGCACTGGCCGCCGCGGCCGCGACCCCAGGGGTGAACTCGACGATCGATCCGTTCGACACCGAGTCCGAGCGCCAGGCCCGGCAGGCCGAACTGACCGCCGCGGCAGCCCAGCTCGCCGCACTGCCGAGCAGTGCCGATGTCGCGGCGCAACAGGCCCAGGTCACCGACGGCCAGCGGTTGCTCGACGCAGCGGCGAAGATCCAGACCGTGTCGAGCGACAACACCACGGCCGTTGCGACGATCGTGTTCGACAAGACCACCGCCGACGTCACGCCCGACGACAAGCAGGCGGCCATCGACGCCATCGACGGCACGTCGATCCCCGGTGTCGATGTGAACTACTCGGCTTCGATGACCTCGGTCACTGTCGGGATCAGCGCGGGTGAGATCGTCGGCGTGCTGATCGCTGCGATCGTGCTCTTCATCATGCTCGGCTCGCTCATCGCCGCCGGACTGCCGCTGCTGTCGTCGTTCATCGGCGTCGGCGTGGGCGCACTCGGCGTTCTGGCCTTCTCGGGCGTGGTGTCGATGTCGTCGGCCACGGTGACCCTGGGCCTGATGCTCGGCCTCGCAGTCGGCATCGACTATTCCCTGTTCATCCTGAACCGCCACCGGCGTCAGCTGCGTGCGGGTGTGCCCGTGCGCGAGTCGATCGGCTTGGCCAACGGCACCTCGGGCAATGCCGTCATGTTCGCCGGCATCACCGTGATCATCGCCCTCGCCGCCCTCAACGTCACCGGCATCGGCTTTCTCGGGCTGATGGGAACCGCCGGTGCCGTGTGCGTCGCCATCGCCGTTCTGGTCGCGCTCACCCTCACTCCCGCCCTGATGTCGCTCGCCGGCCTGCGAGTGCTGCCCAAGAAGCAACGCGCCTCCCTCGGCGGCCAGAAACACGCTGCGACCCCCGATCACGCGCCGGCGGAGCACGCGAAGGGGCAGGCGAAAGAGGGCACGCTCGCCACTCGCCACCCCATTCTCATCCTGGTGGCCGGGGTCATCGCGCTGCTCATCGTTGCCGTGCCGGCCCTGTCGATGCGACTGGCCCTGCCCGATGGCAAGTCGCAGCCCGCCGACTCGACCGAGTACAAGGCGTACAGCCAGATCGACGACGCGTTCGGCGCGGGCATGAACGGCGCCATCATCGTGGTCGCGAACCTGCCGGCCACCACCGACGCAGCCGCCCTCACCGGCCTCGAGGCCGACGTCGCCGACCAGCTGCTCGCCGTGACCAACGTGGTCGCAGCGGCACCGGCCGGCGCGAGCGCCGACAACCGCACCGTGATCTTCCAGGTCATCCCCTCTGACGGCCCGTCGGCGGCCAGCACCGAACAGGTCGTCACCGACCTGCGCGGCCTCTCGAATGCGCTCGACGACCAGCTCGGCGTCACCATCGGCGTGACAGGGCTGACGGCGATCAACATCGACATCTCGGCGAAGCTCGCAGATGCCCTGCCGATCTACCTCGTCATCGTGCTGGGCCTGTCGATTCTCATCATGATCCTGGTCTTCCGATCAATCGCCGTGCCGGTGATCGCCACGGCCGGCTTCCTGCTGACGGTGCTCGCGACGTTCGGCGCGGTGACGGCCGTCTACCAGTGGGGCTGGCTCGGCTTTCTGTTCGGCATCCACGACCCCGCGCCCATCCTGAGCTTCCTGCCGATTCTGCTGATCGGCATCATCTTCGGGCTCGCGATGGACTACCAGCTCTTCATCACCTCGGGCATGCGCGAAGCGCACGTACACGGCATGGAGGCGCGCAAAGCGGTGAATGCGGGCCTGCGCACCGCCCGACCGGTGGTCATCGCGGCCGGCATCATCATGGTGTCGGTGTTCGGCGGCTTCGTGTTCGGCGACCTCGTCGAGGCGCGCACCATCGGCTTCGGCCTCGCCGTGGGTGTTCTGGTCGACGCGTTCGTCGTGCGCCTGCTGCTGATTCCCGCCGCGATGCACCTGCTCGGCGAGAAGGCCTGGGGGCTGCCGCGCTGGCTCGACCGCATCACCCCCGATGTCGATGTCGAGGGCGCACAACTCGAACGGTTCGACGAGCACCCCGAAGAGCGCGATCTGTCAACCCTCGTATCTGTTTAGTGTGCGAGCTGGCCCTGCTCATACGATGAGCGCATGACCGAGCCCTCGCCCCAGACCGCCGCCGTCATCTACAACCCCATCAAGGTCGACCTCGACGCCCTGCGCGAGGCGGTCGAGTCGGCGGCGCGCGACGCCGGCTGGGGCGAGACGGTGTGGCTCGAGACATCTGTCGACGACGTCGGCCAGGGTGTCACCCAGGTCGCGCGCGAACGCGGGGTCGACCTCGTGATCGCGGCCGGCGGCGACGGCACCGTGCGCGCAGTGGCCGAGGCCCTGCGCGGCAGCGGCATCCCGCTCGCCCTGCTGCCCTCGGGCACCGGCAACCTGCTCGCCCGCAACCTGAAACTGACACTGAACGACATGCCCGGCTCGGTGGTGACCGCGTTCACCGGCGTCGACCGGCCCATCGACCTCGGCGTGATCGACATCGAGCGCGAAGACGCCAGCCGCGACCGGCACGCGTTCGTCGTGATGGCGGGCATGGGCATCGACGCCAAGATGATCGCGAACACCGACGACGACCTGAAGGCGAAGGCCGGCTGGGCCGCCTACGTGCAGGCGATCGCCAAGTCGCTGCGCGACCCGAACGAACTGCACCTGCGGTTCAGGCTCAACGATGAGCCGACGAAACGCGCGACCGTGCACACGCTGATCATCGGCAACTGCGGGTCGTTGCCCGCGAACATCCTGTTGATGCCCGACGCGGTGGTAGACGACGGCCTCTTCGACCTGCTGCTGATGCGGCCCGGCGGTGTGCTCGGCTGGATCCGCATCTGGGCGAAGGTCGCCTGGCTGAACGGCATCGTGCGGCGAACGAAGGCGGGTCGCGCCCTGGCCGGCGAGCACCGCAACGACGGCGACCTGCACTACCAGACCGGCACGTCGTTCGTCGCCCGACTGTCGCGCCCCGAAGAGATCGAGCTCGACGGCGACTCGTTCGGCAAGACGACGGCGTTCAACGCCCGCATCGACAAGGGCGCGCTGCTCGTGCGCGTGCCCGCCGAGGCCGAGTGAGCGGTGGCCGGGTGAGCGGTGGCCGCCGGTACCGATCGGTGCGGGTGAGCGCCGCCGACCAGCGGATGCTGCACCGCGCCGTCAGCGCAGGCTGCGCCTGAGCTTCGACGCCGGGTCGTTCGTGACCACCGAGACGACGACGCCGAGCGCGAACGCGGCGGCGGCGTAGAGCGCCACGCGTCGCAGCAGGCCCATCGACCTGCGCTTCGGTGCCTTCTGGTCGAGCTCAGACGGCTGAAGTGCCGTGGTGAACTCGCCGCCGGCCCCCGCCTCGGCCATGAAGGCCAGCCGGCGCAGCGTCTCGATGTTGCGGATGAACAGGGCTGCGTCGAGCAACCTCGAGGGAATCAGCGTGCCGGGGCCCTTCACGGCGTGTTCGTGGATCGTGACCCGGCAGCCCTTTTTGTGCGGCTTCACCTCGACGGTCACCCGGGCCTCGCCGATCGGCCAGCCCTTCGGCTGCATCACGACACGGTGCGGCGGGTTCCACTGCAGTGAGGTGGTCTCGTCGTTGATCAGAACGGGCCACACGCCGAACGAGTGGTGCAGGTGCGAGCCGACGTGCGGCCAGGTCTCTTCGACATCGCGCATGCGGGAGGCGCCGACGACCCAGGTGGGAAAGTACCAGCCGTTGGCGATGACGGCGAACACATCGTCGGCGGAGCAGGTCATGGTGCGGTGATTCGTGGACACGGTGCTCCTTCGGGTTCGACCCCAGACTAGGCGGGTGGGGCGCCTGGCGCATCCGGTTGCGCCCCGCGGCGATTCGTCGTACGCGCCGAGCCGTCCTCGAGATACCGGCGGTGCAGGTCGAACCGCTCGGGGTCTGCTGTGGCGATCGGCCCGAACCCGTCGCCCAGCTGCATCGTGCGCGGACTGCCGTCGGCGGCGGGCCAGACGGGGCGCCCCGGGCCGTTGGGGTCTCCCGTGGTGACGAACGCGACCACGTAGCGGGCCATCGTGTCGGCGATCTCGCGGTCGTGCAGAGTCCACGGACGGTCGGTCGCCGACAGGCTGTCGACGAAGTACCAGATCTCGCTGCCGTGGAACGCGCCCCGCCGCTCGGCGTCTTCGCCGGGTGCCGCGTGGGTCCAGAAGTAGGTGAAGGCCGGGCTCGTCGCGCGGCGCGCCCACAGCAGGGCCCACAACTGGGTGGAGGTTCGCGAGTGGTCGCGCGCGGCCCGGTTCGACATCTCGGCGGCCTCCGCATCGGTCGACGCCGGGTACAGCCGAAGAAACTCGTCGGCCAGATCGCCGTACCGTCGCCGAGCCCGTGAACGGAATGTCTCGAGAGTGACGTCGGGGTGCGGCGAAGCGCCGTCTTCGTCTTTGGTGGTGCCCGTGATGATGGGAACGTCGCTCGGGGCTCCGAGGGCGAGCGACTCGGCGTAGCTGCGGGCGAAGACCCAGCCGTCGAGCACGGGCCGGAACAGGGGTGGGCGCGGCCCGACGGGTCCTGGCTCGTCGGCGTCGTTGCCGACGAGCAGCGCCTCGGCGGGCATCCGCCTCAGTTCGGCGATGGCGGTGGCACCGTGCTGCTCACAGAACAGCTCGCCCTCGGCCTCGGCGACCGGCGGCTCGCGATACGAGGCGGCCAGGTGGGCCAGGGCGGGGTCGAGGGGATGCGAGGCTCCGCTCTCGGCAATGGCGCCGTGCAGCAGGCCAACGGCGAGCGGCGAGTACACCAGCGCCATGACGCTCGCCGCCCCGGCGGACTGGCCCGCGATGGTGACCCGGCTGGGGTCGCCGCCGAACCCGGCGATGTTGTGCTGCACCCAGCGCAGCGCCTCGACCTGGTCGAGCAGGCCGTAGTTGCCCGACGAGCCGTGCGGCGATTCGCGCGACAACTCGGGCGCGGCGAGAAAGCCGAAGACGCCCAGGCGGTAGTTGAGGGTGACCACGACGATGCCGCGGGCCGCGAGCGCCGCCCCGTCGAACTGCGGATCGCGGCCGGAACCCCAGATGAAACGGCCGCCGTGGATCCAGACGAGAACGGGGCGGCCGGTCTGCGGGGGTGTGCGGGTGGTGGGAGTGGTGGGAGTGGTGGGAGTGGTGGGGGTGGTGGGAGTGGTGGGAGTGGTGGGAGTGGTGGGAGTGGTGGGAGTGGTGGGCGTCGACGCGGGCGCCGAGTCGGCGCGCCTGGCCGCGACCAGGGCGTCGGCGGGCGTCCAGACGTTCACGCTGAGGCAGTCTTCACTCATCGGGTAGTCGGTCTCGGCCTGGTTCTGCGGGCAGACCGGCCCGAAGCGCGTCGCGTCGCGAACCCCGCCCCACGGCTGCGGCGGCTCAGGCGGCCGCCAGCGCCGCTCGCCTCCGGTGTCGGCCGCGTACGGAATGCCCCGGAAGACAGCGACACCTTCGACCTGGCTCGGCACGCCCCGAACGGCACCGTACTGCGTGTCGACGACCAGGTCGTTCTCGGCAGCGGCGGTCATGCGCCGCTCGCCTCTGCACCGACCGTGCGGTGCGCGTTCAGGCTGTCTCCGACCGCATGGGCCAGCGTCTCGGCGCCGCCGCGCGCGTACCGCGACGACTGGGCCTCGTAGGTGCCCCGGTCGAACGCCCGCGCGTCGGGCAGGTACTTCGCACCGCCGTTCACCATGGTCATCACGCCTGTGTACGGGAACGGCGAAGCGCTGCGGATGCCGGCGCCGGTGACAGCCGAGAGCTCGGCCTGCACCCCGACCAGGGCGGTGTCGCCGATGCGCAGAATCCAGAACGGTGCGTCGCGCTCTTCTGCGTCGGCGAACTGCGGTGTCAGAGTCGGACGGATCTCGTCGCGGGCGCGTGGCACCTGCCCGGCGAGCCGCACGACCGACGGGAGCACGTCGACGGTCGGGTCGCTGTCACGATCGCCGATGGTCTCGAGCGTGCGCTCGACGGCGTCGGCGACCCGTTCGCCCAGAAGCTCGACCACGGTGAAGGCGGCATCGCCCGCGTCTGACCGAGCGTCTGTCTGCCCGTCGGGGGCTGCGAGTATGTCGGGGCCTGCGAGTATGTCGGGGCCTGCGAGCACATTGGGGCCTGCGAGAACGTCGGCGGCCTCGCCGAACCGCGGTTCGGCCGGCCGGCGTCGAACCGCGACGAGGGCCGGCGACTGGTCTCCCGCCGCTCCGATCAGGAAGAGCGCGACCGCACCGGGGCACCGCGACTCGACCGACGCCATCGCCGCTCCTGCCAGGTCGGCCGTCACCCAGCGGTCGCCTGCGGCCGAGACCGAGCCGTGCATGACCGACGGCTGCACGGCGAGATTGACGAGCAGCGCAATGGGCACCTCAGCCGAGTCGAAGAGGGCGGTGACGAGCAGGGTGTCGTCGGTGTATCCGGCCTCGTCGACGCCGAGGGTCCAGCCGGCCGGAGTCTGCACGTCACGATTCACCGCGACCGCGCACCGGCCGTAGGCGCTGCCCGCCGCCGCCGGGCGGAGGGCGGCGGTCGCGTCGCGGGCCGCCGACCGGGTCGCGTCGAGCACCGCGCCCATCGCCGCGGCGGAGCCCGCGTCGCCGCGGGCGGGCCCCGAGGCGTGTGAGCCCGAAACGTGTGGAGCCGTGACGCGTAGGGCCGTGACGTGCGGAGCCGAGAACGTGTGGCTCACCGAGACCAGAACGTCGGCCGCAACCGCACCCGTGACCTCGACGAGCACGCGACGTACCGCCTCGAGCGGCTCGGGAGCAAGCGAGGTCTGGTCGAGCACCGCGAGCACGATGCGTCGGTCGCGCTCGAACACCAGCACGCGCACCTGCAGGGCGTCGTGCTGACCGGTGAACCCGTCGAGCGGCCAGCCGTCGGCCGCGAACCGCACCTCGGCGCGGCCCGCCCCGGCCAAGAGGCCCCCGGTCACGGGCGGCCCACGGCGGGCTCGGTCGCGGTGGTGGGCTCGGTCGCGGTGGCGGGCTCGCGCTCGGTCGCGGTGGCGGTGGCGGGCTCGGTCGTAGTTGCGGGCTCGGTCGCCTCGTCGGCAGCCGCGAACTGGGCGGCCAGGGCACGCGCGACGGCCGTGTCCCAGCCGGGCTGCACCGGGCATCCGCGCGCTGCGAACGTGCCCCTTGCGAAGGCGTCGTCGTCGGCCAGGTAGCCGATACGCTCGTTCGCGATCGAGACGAGCACGGTGTTCGCACGCGGCGAGGCCGAGGTGATGAGTTCGGCCGCCGGCGTGGTGACCTCACCGCCGACCCCGACCAGCGCCACATCGCCCACGCACAGCAACGTGAGCCGCACGTCGACGCCGGCGACATCGTCTTGCGTCATGTCGGCCTTGAGCCCGCTGCCGCGGCGCGCGGCGCAGGGCACCGCGACCTCGCTGCCGCCCAGCCGGGCCTCGCTCTGCCACGACGAGATCTGCCGCGTCGTGCCGACGATCTGCTCCGCGACCTCACGCCCCAGCGCATCGACCCAGCCGAACACCTCGGCGGCGCCCGGGGCAAACCCGTCGCCCCGGTGCTCCAGCCCGAGCCGCGGCGCCTGGTCGCCGATCGATCCCGGCAGCCACAGCACGACGCCGCCCAGCTCGCTCTCGGCGGCGGCCGCGGCGGCCCCGGCGAGGTCTGCCCCGAGCAGCGTCGTGCCGAGGCTTACGGTCGGATGCACGGCATAACACGCGAGCGTGGCGATCGGCGAGCCGTCATGCGCCCGAAAGGCGATCACGCGCAGCGTCTTGTCGCTTGCGCCGTCGGGGTTCTGGCCGAGCATCCATTCGCTGTCGCGCAGCTCGTCCCGGTTGACATTCACGTCGACCCGGCCGCGACCGAACCCGAGCGACGCCGACTGCAGCCTCGACTGGGCCTCGCGTACGGTCGCCACGATCGCGTCGAAGACGACGGCGGTGTAGGCGAGCGACTCGAGTGTCGGTGGCCGCGACAGGCCGCCGGCGGGCGTGCGGCCCACTCTGGGCGCGGTGTGCGAGTGGCTCGCGGCGATCAGGATGCTCTGCGAGCCGATGCCGAGCTCACGCTCGATGCGCGAACGCAGGTCACCCGAGCTGCCCACCTCCAGCAGGTCGAGCGACACGACCGCGATCGACCGCACACCGTCGTCGACGACCACCGCTCGGCAGAAGAGCGCATCGTGCACCCCCGTGAAGCCGCCGGTCATCGCGTCGAGGCCGCGAAGGTCGGCCGGGGTGATGTCGGTTCGGGCTGCCCCCGCCCGCAGCTCCCCCACACGCGGCTCGCCCGCGCGCGGCTCGCCCGCGACCAGGTCCCCCGCGACCGGCTCCCCGGCCCGGCCCGTCACGCGCTCTCCCGCTCTGACTCGGCCGACTCGGCGGGCTCTGCGACGCTGCGTTCGAGTTCGCGCAGCAGGTGCCGCAGGGCATCCACGCTCGACCGAACCTGCTGCTGCTGGTCGGCGGGCAGCCGCGAGAGAGCAGACCGCAGCGCCTCGGCACGGTCGCGCCGAAAGGCCTCGAGCACCTCGCGCCCCTCGGCCGTGGCCGAGATCACCACCGAGCGGTTGTTTCCGTCGAGGGTTCGGCGTTCGACGAGCCCGGTGTGCAGCAGGTCTTTGATGAGGTTGCTGACGGTGGGGCGCGCGATGTGCAGCTTCGTGGCCAGCTCCGACGGCGACAGGCCGCCGCCCTGAACGACGAGCCGCAGAATGGTCACCTGCGATTCGTTCGCGGGCAGCCGCTCGGCCGCGCTCGACGCCCGGCGCATCGTTCGCCAGAACGCCGGAACGAGGTGGGCGAGCTGTTCGACGGGGTCGACCTGCGGGCTGGGCAGGGGCTCTTCGCCCTCGGCGTCGTCGACGAGCACGGGTTCGGTTGGCTGGTCGGTCATTCTTCTCCCCTTGGAATTGCCGGTCATCCGGTCACACCGCCTTCGGTGAGCCCCGACAGAATTCGCTTCTGCAGCACGATGTACGCGATGAGCAGCGGCAGGCTCGTCAGAATCACGTGCGCGAACACGAGGTTCCACCGAACTCCATACTGGCCCGCGTTGGCGAAGTTGTAGAGCGTGAGCGGCAGGGTCGCGTTCGCGGCACCCTTGATCATGTAGAGCGCGAACAGAAAGTCGTTCCACACATTGATGACGGTCATGATGGCTGCCGTGAACAGAATCGGCCGCAGCAGGGGCAGGATGATGTGCCAGTACACCTGCCAGCGGTTGGCGCCGTCGATCTGGGCGGCCTCCTCGAAGTCGATCGGCAGCGCGCGGATGTAGCCCGTCGTCAGAAACACGATGACGCCCACGCGGGTGCCGAGCAGGGCCAGAATGTAGCCCAGCTCTGACCCCGTGAGACCGGCGCGCGTCAACAGCACGACGGTCGGCACGATGGCCGGCGGCAGCACGATCGAGAGCGCCATGACGTAGTACGCGCCGCGCAGCCAGCGCGACGAGGTGCGCGCGAACGTCCATGCCGCCATCGAGCCCAGGATGAGCACGCCGAGCACCACCGGAATGGCGACGAGCAGACTGTTGCGCAGCCCCGTGAAGTACTGGCCCTGGGTGATGACTGTGCCGAAGTTGTCGAGAACGGCCCAGTGCTGGGGCAGCCAGACGCTCGGCGTCGATGCCTCGCTCTCGGTCTTGAACGAGTTGACGAGCAGAATCCAGAACGGCAGCACCACCCACGGAATCGCGACGATGGCCAGAACGACGTAGCGCACCCGGCCGGCCAGCCGGGGGCGGCCCGTCACCCACGTGATGTTGCTCATGCGTGCACCTCTCTTCTGCGCAGCCACCAGATCAGCGGCACAGCCGTGATCATGACGAGCAGCGCGATCATGAAGCTCAGGGCGCTCGACGTGCCGAACAGCCCCTGGCCGTACTGATTGAACACCGCCACGTTCAAGACCGACGTGGCGTCACCCGGGCCGCCCTTCGTGGTGGCGAAGATCACGTCGAGGGCACTGAACGACCCCACCAGCGTGAGCACCGTGTTGAAGGTGAAGGCGGGCGCCAGCAGCGGAAACTCGATCGACCGGAACCGGCGCCATCCGCTCGCCCCGTCGAGCACAGCGGCCTCGACGACCGACCGGTTGATGCTGTTCAGGCCGGCGATGTAGACCAGCGTCACGAGCCCGCTCCACTTCCAGCCGTCGATGAAGCCCACCAGCAGCAGGGCCGACGACGGCTGGCCGAGCCAGGAGAAGTCGAACCCCGGCACGAACAACGAGATGAAGCCGTTCAGCGGCCCGTTCGGAGCGAGAATCGCCGCCCAGATGTAGCCGGCGGCGAGGGGTGAGATCAGCACCGGAATGAAGAACAACGAGCGGAACACCGAGTTGACCCGGTCGGTGTGCTGAAGCGCCTTGGCCAGCGACAGCCCCACCACGTTCTGAACGACCATGGTGATCAGCGCGAACAACACAGTCACGAGCGTCGCATGGCCCAGGATGCCCAGCGACATGAGCGACGTGAAGTTGTCGAATCCGGTGAACCGTATGACGCTGCTGAAACCCGTCCACTTGGTGAAGCTCAGTATGCCGTTGGCGACGAACGGAATGGCGAAGAAGAACGCCACCAGCGCGATCGCCGGCAGGGCGAACCACAAGCGGTACGTCTTGCGCCCGCCGGTACGTCGCCGCCGGGCGCTGCCGCGGGGGCCGGCCGCCTTCAGGGCCGCACGGCGATGCGATCGATCGTCGCGCGCGGCCCCGGCGGGAAGGCTCTCGTCGGCCTTCGTGAGTGTCATGGTCTCGGTGTCCTCTCGGCGGGGATCACTGCTGGGCCGCGATGGCCTGGTCGACGAAGGTCTGGAACTGGTCTGCCGCGCCTTGCGGCGTCGCCTGGCCGACCAGCACCGAGACCGCGATCTTGCCGTAGTTGCCGAAGCCCGGCAGCGACGAGTTGAACGCGAGCGTGGCGTCGGGCGACGACAGCAGAGTCTTCATGTCGGCCGACAGCCCCGTCAGGTCGGGTGCCGTGGCGGTCGACAGCGTCGGAACGATCTTCGCTTCGTCGACGTACGACTGGTACCCGGTCGAGGTCACCCACTGGATGAAGTCGGCGGCCGCACGCTCTTTCGTCGTGTCTCCCGTCTTCGGCACGAAGTAGCTGCCGTAGGCGTTCGGCGAGTACGACGCGATGCCCTTCTGGGCAGAGATGGCGCCGAGCCCGATCGCGGAGTCGACGGCGGCCGTGTCACCGTTGCCGGCCGTGTAGAACTGCGTGATGAAGTCTGATGGCAGCACCGTCATGGCCGCGCTGCCCGTGAAGACCGCCTGGACGGCGTCGTCGAAGGTCGCCGTGGCGGCATCGCCGTTGAGGCAGTTCGACGAGCGCAGCGTGTCGAGCACCGTGAGACCGGCCACGAGCGGCCCGCTCGGGTCGTTCACCTTCGTCGTGCCGTTCTTCACGGCCTGGCCGTAGCTGTCGTTCTGGTTGAAGTCGGCCATGTAGGTGAAGCCAGGAATCATCATGGCCGGAAACTCCGAACCGCCGCCGACGAAGACCGGGGTCGCCCCCGCCGCCGAGATCGCGCTGCAGTCGGCCTCGAGTTCGGTGTAGTTCGTGGGCGCCGAGATGCCGGCCTCGGCCAGCACCTTCTTGTTGTAGAACACGCCGTAGGTCGCGTTGGGGCCGAGCACGGCGCCGTACGTGGTGCCGTTCAGCGACCCGGCGCTCTGGGCGAGCGACCCTTCGGCCTTCACGAAGTCCATGCTGCTCAGGTCGACCATGTTCTCGGCCATGTTGAGCTGGAGCATGTCTTGCGAGGTGGGCAGGTACTCGAGGATGTCGGGGCGGTCGCCAGTCGACCACTTCGTCTGCACGGCGTTCGTGAAGGTGTCGGAGGGCAGGTCGACGAGGTCGATGGTGTTGCCCGACGCCTTCTCGTAGGCCTTGTAGAGGTCGAGCAGGGCAGGCGAGTCGCCGGTGTTGTGCCAGAGAGTCAGCGTCACACCGGTGGGCGGGGTGCTCGTGAGATCGAGAGCGTCTGAGCCGCTCGATCCGCCCGAGCAGGAGGCGAGCAGCACGGTGGCAGACACGGCGGCCGCACTGGCGAGCGCGAGCCGGCGGCTGTGTCGGAATCGAATGTTCATCGCAGTTCCTCGTCGTTGAGATGGTCGTCGCCGGATTCGTCTGTCGACCCGGCAGGGTGTGCAGCCTCGCCGTGTGCGACGCTGTCGTGTACAGTTTTAGCAGCAAAACTGTTTTCCCACCAACATTATTTTTGTGGCAACATGGGGTCTCGACGAAGGGGTTGTGGTGACCGATACTGAAGCAGCGACATCGATCGATGCAGAGACAGAGCGCACGCTGTTCCAGCTCGTGCGTCGCGAGCGTCTGGCTCGCGACACGAACGACTGGGGCGGGCTGACCGCCGCCTACTGGCCGGGTTCGCGCGTGCGGGTCACGTGGTTCGACGGCTCGATCGAGGAGTTCGTGTCGTCGTCACGCGACTCCGTGCATCCGGGCCGGGTGCGCGGATTCCACGCGATCGAACCCGTCTGGGCCGAACAGAACGGCGACCGGGCCCTCGTCGAGAGCCGGGGCCAGATTCTGCTGCGGCCGACGGTCGAGGGCGTCGAGTGCGACCTCACGAGCTGGTGCCGCTTCGTCGCCGGCCTCGAACGCCGAGACGGCGAGTGGCGCATGGCCTTCTTCGACAACATCTACGTCAAAGACCGTATCGACCCGGTCGAACCCGGCGCCCGCATCGAGGTCGACGCCGGTCTGCTCGCCTCGTCTCGCGTCTCGTACCGCTGGCTCGCCTACACCAATGCGCGCCGCGGCATTCCGGTGCCCGACGACCTGCCCGGCGACGACCGCGACGACCTCGTCGACGGCCTGTGGGCGGATGCCCGTTCCTGGCTGGCCGCGGTCACTTGAGACCCCACAGTCGTCTGAAGTCATCGGTGAAGGTGGTCGCACCGAACCACTCGCCGGACTGCTGGGCGGCGTCCGACACCGTGATGCTTCCAATCGTGTCTCGAGTGAAGAGACGCACGGGGATGGAGTAGTCGGGCACGGGCACCGCAAGCATGAGCCGAATCGATGCATCCGCGTCGACCCAGCCTTGGAACGCGAGTGCCGGCGCCGCGGCGGCGTAGAGGAAGTTGCCGCTCGCCAGTGCCTGCAGGCTGCCGAGACCGGCGGCGCCCGTCATTCCTTTGATGTCGGTTCGGCCCGCCTGTTGAGTCCCCGCCTGAGTCGGTTGAAGAAACTGGTCGTACTGCGACTCGACGTAGCCGATGCTCGGGTTCTGCAGCAGGGCCGAGCTCGTCGAAGAGGGCACGAGCGAGAAGCTCGACGCCGAGACGGGGTTGATGGTCACGGTGCACGCTGGGCAGTCCGACCTGGTCGCAGCTTGCGCTTGGGTGACGTAGGCGGCGGGTGAAGGGCCGTCGGCGTTCTGATTGATCAGCATGCTGCCCGACCCGTTCGAATCGAGCGCGAACCATTGCGACAGCGCAGTCTCCAAGGCCACTCCGGTGCCCGGAATGGTCACGAGCTTGGGCGTATCAGGATGCGCGGGGTCTGCGCTCTGGTTGCTGATGATCACCGGAATGTCTGCAGCGCGAGCGGCATCGAACGCGTTGCTCGCCAGATCATACGAAATGGCATCGGTCACGATCACCGCGGCTCCGGCCAGCGTCGCCTGAGTCAGGCAGCTCCCGATGTCGGTGGGCGTTCCTTTGCCGTCGCACACCTGCACCTGAATCCCTGCAGCGTTCAGACCTGCAGTCAGCCCGGTGCCCGTCACGGTGAACGCAGGAGCCTGAAGGCTGATCGGTATGTAGAACACCGTCTTGCCGCTGAGCGAGCTCACATTCGCAATCGGATCCGTGGGCACCGGATACGCGGCCAGCGGCTGTTCGGAGAGAGACACCGCTGCTGCGAGGGCAGAACTCGCGCCAGCGTTCCCACTCGCGCTGGCGCCGGTGGTCGAGCCGGTGTCGCCGCTGCATCCCGTGAGCGCGACCGCTGAAACAGCGATGACACCGAAGACGAGCGTGCGAGCACGCGGAGATGGGCAGAAGGCTTTGTTCGTCATGGCTGTTTCCTCTGTGACGGCGTTGTCGGGTGAGTTGTTCTTGAACAGCATATAGTGCGATATATATATAGCAATATGTTATTTTCAACCAGGATGCGAAGGATGATGACAATGACTACAGGCACAGTGCTCGTGATAGGCGGCGGAATCGGTGGACTCTCCACCGCAATCGCCCTCCGTAACGCCGGCTTCACCGTCACCGTGGTGGAGAAGCACGCCGACGTGCACTCCTCGGTCTACGGGGTGGGCATCATCCAACCCATCAATGCGCTTCGGGCACTGGAGACCATCGGATGCGCAGAAGCCTGCATGGCAGTGGGCTACCCGGCAACGGCGTGGGGCAGCATGTATGACGCGGAGGGAAACTTCCTGTTCGCCATGCCGGGAACACAGATCGAAGACAGTGACCTCCCACCCCTGAACGGTCTCACTCGACCCCAGCTGCACGAGATTCTGACGAACCGTGCACGACAGGTGGGCGTTGCAATCCGCTATTCGGCGGTCTTCACCGACCTCGACCAGGGAGGTGACGACGTCACCGTCACCTACTCCGACGGCGCGACAGAGACCTGTGACATCGTCGTCGGAGCTGACGGGGTGCGATCGCAGGTGCGATCTCACGTGCTCGGCGCCGAGTTGCAGCCCCGCTACATCGGTCAGTCGGCGTTCCGGGTCAACATTCCGCGGTTGCCAGAGATCGACCGCATCATCTTGCAGGAGGGGCCAGACGGGATGGCAGGTTTCGTGCCGATCGGGCCAGACCTGGCGTACCTGTTCTACAACGCCCAGATGGAGCGCTCAGAGCGCATACCCGACGCCGATCTGCCCCGCGTGCTGCGCGAGCACCTCTCCTCGTTCGAAGGGTTGACCGGCAGGGTGAGAGATGAATTCATCACCGACGACAGCGTCGTCGTTCTGCGACCGGAAGAGGCCCTCATCGCAGACGCACCCTGGCATCGGGGTCGGATCGTTCTCATCGGCGATGCGGTTCACGCGATCACTCCTCACCTGGGACAAGGCGCCGCGCAGGCAATCGAAGACGGCGTGGTGCTGGCGGAGTGCCTCGTGAAGCACAGCGACGTCGAGGCGGCCTTCACCGAGTTCACCGACCGTCGATTCGAACGATGCAAGCTCATCGTCGACACGTCTCTGGCGATCGGCGAATGGGAGATGGGTCGGCTCCCGGGGTTCGACAACGTTGCCGCGACCAACCATGTGCTTGCCGTGATGGCGCAGCCCATCTAGTTCGAACGATGACAGCTCTGGCGGGCAGCGCGGCGATGGGCGACCCGGGCGCCTGTGCCCGTGCCAGTGCGCGACGGATTGATAGACTGACCGCCCCATGGACACTCCTCCCTCGAGCCCCACCCAATCGGAGCTCGCGATCACGCTTCGGGAACTGGCGTGGACTGTGCATCGGCGCGCGCCGGAGCGAGCAGGCGTCGGCCCCATCCCGACAACTGAGCTGGTGCTGCTCAAGCAGGTCATGGAGACGCCCGGGGCCACCGTCGGTGAGTTGTCGCAGACGCTCGGTCTGCACCAGCCCAACACGAGCGCCGCTATTCGCATACTCGTTCAACGGGGCCTGGTCGCCCGAGAGACAAGCGATGAAGACCGTCGGGTCTCGAAGATCGTGCCCACCGAACTCGCCGCGACCGAACACGGAGCGATCGCCGAGGAATGGGCCGGTTCCGTCGACGCCGCGCTCGAGAATCTGAGTGTCGAACACAAGGTGGCACTCAACCGGGCGCTCGACGCGCTGCAAGCCCTCGATCGGGCGCTGCGCGATCGCTGAGGTCTGCCAGATGCCCGTTCGTTCTGCGCTGGCCGGCGACGACGGGCCTGCTCGGGCCGGCTCGGGCCTGCCCCGTGGCGACGAGCTAGCCCTGGCCGCCGACCAGAGCCGCCGAGACCTCCCAGAGCCGCTCGGCACGGGCGGGGTCGAGTGCGTACGCCGCCACACCGCGACGGATGCCCGGCTGATGCGCAGCAGCTTCGGCGCAGTCTTCGAAGTACCGGCCGCCGACGCCCGCCAGCGCCGGAGAGGACGCGAGCAGAACGCTGGTCGCCGCACCCTGCTCGATCGTCTTCACCGAGACGCCGGTGCTGCTGGCAACGCCGGGGGCGGTCGCCGCTGGCGTTGCAGCCGGTGTCGCACCCGGTGTCGCAGCCGGCACGTGCCGCATCAGCCCGGTCGTCGGGATACGCCCCGGGTTCAGCGCATTGATCGTGATGCCGTCGCGAGCCCAGCGCCGCGAGCCCTCCACCGCGAAGAGGATGTTCGCGGTCTTCGACTGGCCGTAGGCGACCCACTCGCCGTAGGGCCGCCGCTCGAACATCAGGTCGTCGAAGTCGACATCGCCGTCGATGTGGCCGACTGAGCTCACCGACACGATGCGCGCGTCGCCGGCCGCTGCGAGCTGGTCGTGCAGCCCCGTCGCGAGCGCGAAGTGGCCGAGGTGATTCGTGGCGAACTGCAGCTCCCAGCCGTCGGCGGTGAGGCGTCGTTCGGGCAGCGCCATGACTCCGGCGTTGGCCACGAGGATGCCGAGCGGCTGTCTCCACGAAGCGACGAAGCCGCGTACCGAACTCCGGTCGGCGAGGTCGAGGTGGCGCGTGGCGACCGCGGCACCCGTGCTGCGCCTGATCGTCTCGGCGACACGGTCGCCGGCACGAACATCCCGAACCGCCAGCGTCACCTCGGCCCCCGCCGACGCCAGGGCACGCGCCGTCTCGACCCCGATGCCCGACGAGCCGCCTGTGACGATGGCGCTGCGGCCCGCGAGGTCGATCCCCGCGATCACCTCTGCGGCCGTCGACGTGGCACCGAATGGGGAGGTGATGTGCGGGCTGGTCATGGCTGCCTCGATCTCTGCGGCGCGTCAGGCGTAAGCTATCCGGAACGCGTTCCGCTCCTGTCATCGTAAGCGGAACGCGTTCCGAATGCAAGCCCTGCCGAGGAGGACAACACGTGCCCGACACGCCTGCCGTAGAACCGCGCTCCCTGCGCGCCGACGCCCAGGGCAACCTCGACCGTCTGCTCGAGGTCGCCGCTTGCACTTTTCAGCGCGACGGCGCAGACACTTCGATGCGCGCCATCGCCAAAGCCGCCGGCGTCGGCGTCGGCACCCTGTACCGCCACTTCGCAACCCGCGACCGCCTGATCGAGGCGACCTACCGCAGCGAGATCGCCCGGCTCTGCGCTGCCGCACCCGAGCTGCTCGAGTCGAGCCCAGCGCTCGACGCCCTGCGCACCTGGATGAATCTCTTCGTCACCTTCATGGCCACGAAAGACGGCATGGGCGAGGCCCTGCGTGCGATTCTCGTCGACGACGACGAGAAGATGACCACCCGCCACCTGCTCGCCGATGCGCTCGGCGAACTACTGTCGCGCGGAGTCGTCGAGGGCACTTTGCGCGACGACATCGCCCCCTACGACGTGCTGCTCGGCATCGGCGGCATCACTCTGATCGCCGGCGGCGCCGCGCAGTCGGCGACGAGGAACCGCCTGCTCGACCTGCTGGTCGACGGGCTGCGCACCGACGGCCCGCGGCCCCGCGACGCCTGAGTCGGAGGGTTCAGGCGTTCAGGGGTTAAGGCGTTCAGGGGCGGTGGCCCGTGAACCTCAGGCTTCGAGGGTGACGGTGTCGGCCGCCTCGTGCTCGGCGGCGACGGCGGGCTGCGTGCGCCAGCGCCCGCTCGCGATGAAGGTGACCATCACGTTCAGCACGGCAATCGTGGGCACGGCGAACAGCGCGCCCGGGATGCCCGCGAGCAGGGTGCCGGCGGCAACGGCGAAGACCACGGCGAGCGGATGCACCTTCACGGCGGATCCCATCACGAGGGGTTGCAGCACGTGGGCCTCGAGCAGGTGCACGAGCAGCACACCGCCCAGCATGATGACGGCCTGAACGGGGCCCACGTAGACCAGCGCGACGGCGACGGCGATGATGCCGGTGGCGATCGCACCGACCACGGGGATGAACGAGGCGAGAAAGACGATGATCGCGATGGGGATGGCGAGCGGCAGGCCGAGGAAGAAGGCGAACAGGCCGACGCCGACCGCATCCACGGTGGCGACGAGCAGCTGCACCCTCACGAAGGTGGTGAGGGTGAGCCACCCCGCGTGACCGGCGCCGTCGATGGCTGCGCGGGCCCGGCGCGGGAAGAGCCGGGTCGTCCAGCGCCAGACGCCGCCGCCGTCGATCAGCAGGAAGATGGTGGCGAAGAGCGTGAGCAACGCGCCGGTGAGCACGTGCACGGCCGACGATCCGACGCTCAGCGCACCAGAGAGCAGCTGGTTGCTGTTGTCTTGGATCGCCTTGCCGATCTGGCCGATGTACGACGAGAACTGCGAGTCGTCGATCTGCAGCGGGGAGGTGCTGAGAAAGTCTTTGAACCTGTTGTACGACGACACCGACTGCGACTCGAGATCGGGCAGACCGGCCCTGATCTGGGTCTCGACCAGAAAGACGAGGGCGCCCAGAATCACGAACGTGCCGACGAGAGCCACGACGATGGCCAGCCAGCGCGGCCAGCGGTGCCGCACGAGCAGGGCCACGAACGGAATCAGCAGGGCAGAGATGAGCAGCGCGACCAGGAAGGCGACGACGATCTCTTTGAACGTGGCGATGATGTAGAAAACGACAGCAGCCACGGCGGCGATGGCCAGGAGGCGCCACGCCCACTGGCCGGCGACGTCGACCGACACCGGCAGGGCCCGCTGCAACTGCTGCGTGCGCGTTCCGGCGGGTGCGGCATCCGTCACGGCGTCGGGCATCGGCTCGGGCGAGGTGGGGTGGTCGGGGCGTGCAGGGTCGGTCATGGGGTGCTCGTTTCGATCGGGGCCGGCGGCCGGTTCAGAATGGCCATCAGTAAGACGTAGCAACGACCGGTTTCGTCACGCCGGAGATCGAAGTGTGTCCGTAGCCACCCCTAGGGGTGTATCGGTCGACGCCGATCAGTGCTGAAGTGAGAGCGGATCCAAACGGAACCCACTTATCGCAGAGAAGAGATTCCCATGAACATCCTGCTCGTCATCATCGCTGTCATCGCTGTCGTGCTGCTCATCACCGGCGGCATCTCGTCGTCGCTCAGCTTTCTCATCTGGGTGGGCGTCGTGCTGCTCGTCATCGCGCTGATCGTCTTCCTCGTTCGGCTGCTCACGGGCAGCCGCCGCGTCTGAGCCGGCGCGGCATCGTAACGGTCCGCTCCCCCTCCGGGCGGAGTACGGTGGGTGCCATGACTACCACGTCGACCACCCCGTTCACGGTGGCCCTGGTCGACGACTACGACATCGTGCTCACCGGCCTCGCCCACATGTTCGACCACTACCGCGACCGTGTGGTGGTGGCCGAGATCGATGCCAATGCGGCCCTGGCCGACGACATCGACATCGTGCTGTACGACTCGTTCGCGCAGCCCGAGTCCGACCACCACGAGATCGGTGAGCTCGTCACCAATCCGAAGGCCAGGCGCGTGGTCGTCTACACCTGGAACTTCCACCCCGAGCTGGTCGCGAGTGCGCGGCGGCTCGGGGTGCACGGCTACCTCTCCAAGGCGCTGCCGGCGCGCGACCTGGTCGACGCGCTCGAGGCCGTGCACTCGGGGGCCACCGTCTTCAACGACGCCCCCCGCCGCGCCGCCAGTTCGGTGGGCCTCGACTGGCCGGGCCGCCGCGAGGGCTTCACCGACCGCGAGTCTGAGATTCTCGCCCTCATCACGCAGGGCAAGAGCAACCAGGAGGTCGCTGCCCTCACCTACCTGAGCCCGAACACCGTGAAGTCGTACATCCGCAGCATCTACCGCAAGATCGGCGCCGGCAGCCGAACGCAGGCGGTGCTCTGGGGCGTGGCGCACGGCTTCACGCCCGACCACCGCCGCATCGATCACTGGCTCGGCGGCCCCTGACGGTGTGACTCCGAACCGACGGCACCCGCGAACCCGATGATGCGGGCGGCCACGTCGAATGGATGCGAGTGCAGCACATTGTGCCGCCCGGTCGCCGTGCTCTCGGCCCGCCCCCGGGCGACCTGCCCTGCCAGCCGCTGCGTGAACTCGTTCACCGCGATCGGATCGCGGGCACCGCGCAGCACGAGCAGCGGCTGCTGCAGCCCCGCGATGCGCTCGTGCGTGGGGTAGTCGAGCATGGCGCGGCTCTCGGTCACGAACCAGCGCAGCCCGCACCGGGCGTAGTCGAAGGTGACCATCGCGTTCGTGCGCAGCGGCTCGAGTGCGGCATCCCGCAGCAGTCTCAGCCCCTGCTGCAGCAGGGTTCGTGCGCGCGGGTCGACGACGGGGCCGATCATCACGACGGCGCTGACCAGGTCGGGCCGGCTGAGCGCCAGTTCGAGAGCGAATTGGCACCCCATCGAGTGACCGACGACGACCACGGGGCCCGCGTCAGACCGATCGAGCACGGCTGCTATTCCGCGGGCGTACTCAGCGACGCTGCGCGGCCCCTGCGGTCGGCCGGTGCCGCCGAACCCGGGCAGGTCGATGGCGATGACGCCGCCCGCCCCGGCGAGAACCGCCGCCATGCGGGTGAATGAACGGTGCGAGAGGCCGACTCCGTGCAGCAGCAGAAAGGTCTGCCGACGGATGCCCGGGGGCCCGGCCATGCTGAACACGCCGTACTCGTCGCCCACCCTCCCCGCCCGGGCGGCGCTCACCACGGCGGGGCGACCCGAGCTGGCAGCGGGGCGGCCCCCGTCACCGCCCAGACGCGCGATCGCTGGACGCGCCCTCGCCGGAGGCACCGTCGGCCGGCTCGCCGTCGTCTGACGACCCCTCTGCCGACCGGCGGATTCGCGCTCCCGCCTCGACGTCTTCGCGCTCCTTCTTCTCGGCCTTGTCGCTCTTGCGCGTGTCGCGCGGCGGCAGCTGCAGGGTCTCCTCGGCCGCAATGCCGGCCTGCAGCTGGCGACCGCGCTCGAGTTCGGCATCGAATTCGGCGCCGAACAGCAGCGCCATGTTGGCGATCCACAGCCACAGCAGAAACACGATGACACCGGCCAGCGACCCGTAGTTCTTGGAGTAGTTGGCGAAGGTCGTCACGTAGAACGCGAACGCGGCCGAGGCGACGACCAGCACGATGAGAGCGAGCAGCGCCCCCATGCTCATCCAGCGGAATTTCGGCTGTTTGGCGTTGGGTGTCGCGTAGTACAGAATCGCGATGATCAGCACGACGGCTGCGGCGAGCAGGGGCCACTTCACGATCGACCAGACCACCTTGGCCACATCGTCGAGGCCGAGGGCCGAGCCCACCGAGTCGGTGATGGGGCCCGAGACGATCAGGATGATGGCGATGACGGCGATCAGCACGATCGCGATCACCGTGACAAGCAGCTGAACCGGCTTGAGCTTCCAGAAGGGCCGGCCCTCCTGGATCTCGTAGATGCGATTCATGCCCCGGCTGAACGCGGTGACGTAGCCCGAGGCCGACCAGATGGCGATGACGATGCCCGAGACCAGCGCGAACCCGGCGGCCGGTGAGCTGGCGAACTGTTCGAGCGGGCCGCGGATGGTGTCGAGCGTCGACGCCGGCGCGACGGTGCCGAGCGTGCCGAGCAGGCTGTCGATGGCCTGCTTGCCCTGGCCGATGACACCGAGTATCGACACCAGCGCCAGCAGCGCGGGAAAGATCGAGAGCACCGCGTAATACGTCAGCGAGGCCGCGATGTCGGTGCACTGGTCAGAGCCGAACTCGCGCAGCGTCTTGCGGAAGACGTACTTCCATGACCGCTTCTGAATGTCGGTGACGTCGTCTGGCTTGCGCTCGTCGTCGGGATCGGGCGCTTCGGCGGCCTTCTGGCTGTTCGCGGTGTCGGTGTCGGTCATGGCCTCTGCTCGTTCGTGCGCTCGGTGGTGCCGTAGGGGTGGCGTGTGAGTGGGGTGCTGATGTGGTCGGGATGCCGGTGTGGCGGTGCTGGCGTGGTGCTGGTCGCGGTGCGTGGCGCCGGGCTAGCGGTGCCCGAGTTCTGCGGCATGGTCGGGCACATACCTGAACTTCTCGCGCGGCGGCCGGTCGTAGTCGTCGGCCGCCGGGCGGGGCGGAATGGTGACCTTCTCGGGTTCGCGCGGCTGGTACGGCACCTGCGTCAGCAGGTGGTTGATGGTGTTGATTCGGGAGGCCCGCTTGTCGTCGCTCTCGATGGTGTACCACGGCGCATCGGCGTGGTCGGTCGCCTCGAACATGGCGTCTTTGGCTCGGGAGTAGTCCTCCCACTTGGTGATCGACACGACGTCGGTCTCCGACAGCTTCCAGCGGCGCATCGGGTCGTTCAGGCGCGAGTGGAACCGCTCCTCCTGCACCTCGTCAGACACCGAGTACCAGTACTTGATCAGAATGATGCCGTCTTCGACGAGCATCCGTTCGAAGGTCGGCACCTGGTGCAGAAACCGGCGATACTGCTCGGGCGTGCAGTAGTCCATGACGCGTTCCACCCCTGCGCGGTTGTACCACGAGCGATCCATCAGCACGATCTCGCCCGCGGTCGGCAGGTGCTCGATGTAGCGCTGGAAGTACCACTGCCCCTTCTCACGGTCGTTCGGCGTCGGCAGCGCGACGACCCGCGCCGCCCGCGGGTTGAGGTACTGCACGATGCGCTTGATCGCCCCGCCCTTGCCGGCGGCGTCGCGACCCTCGAAGATGACTACGACGCGAGCGCCCGTCTCGATGACCCACTGCTGCATGCTGACCAGCTGAACCTGCAGGCGCTCGAGCTCCTCCTCGTAGACGTGCTTGGGCATGCGTTTGACGAGGGGTTTGTGCTTCGAGTGCGACATGGGGCGGGGCGCCTAGAGGGCGGGCAGCTTGGCGAGCGCGGCGTCGGCGGCAGATTCGCTCACGCCGAGGCTGTCGATAAGCAGGCTGCGCGCCGGGCCCTGGTCGCCCCGCTTCAGGGCCTCGTAGGCCGCATCGGCGGCGCTGCCGAGGCTGGGGTCGGGCCGTTTGGTGACGCCGAGCTGGTCGGCGAGTTCTTGCGCGGTGGTGACGCCGTAGGCGGCAGTGAGCGCTGACGGGAGGCGATAGCTGCCGAGGTGGCCAAGATCCATGGGGTGCCCTTTCGCTGGCGTGGAGTGGCCAACGATACGTCGCGCGCGTGCCGGTGGAACGGGGTCGACAATCCCCCGACCCTGGGGTAGGCCGGGTCGGCGCCGTCGGCTCAGGGCGAGGTCGGCGCCGACGGCTCAGGGCGAGGTGACCACGAAGATGCAGAACGGATGCCCGGCCGGGTCGGCGAACACGTAGAGGGGCTCTTCGGCATCCGTCGACAGGTCGTCGAGCACCCGAGCGCCGAGTCCCAGCGCCCGCTCATGCTGCTCGGCCAGCTCATCGGCCGTGTCGACCGAGAAGTCGAGGTGCATCATCTGCGGCCGCGGACCCTCTGGCCAGGTCGGCGCCGGCATGCTCGGCACCTGCTGGAAGGAGTAGCGCCAGCTGCTCGTGGGGTCGAGCAGGGTGACCCAGTCGGCACCGTTCACGTCGGGCGACCCGTCGGTGGGCGGTTCGTCGCCTGCGCGGTACTCGAGACCGAGCAGCTCGCGGTAGAACTCAGCCAGCCCCCGGGCGTCTTCGGTGTCGAGCACCACCTGCCGAATCGTGGGCGTCAGTCTCTTCGTTGCGGCCATGATGCATTCATACGCGGGCGCCGGCGACGACCACAAGCCCCCGCTGTCGCCGGCGGCCACGATAACCAGCACGGTGTTGGTGACAAATGTGCTGAACGTTCAATCAGACGGCTTCGTGTACGTTAATCGTGAACTGGCCCGTTCGCGATTGTCCATTGTAGGTGGCTGTGAAACCAATGACCACAGGCCCATCGTGCGTCGGATCGGGCGTGTATGTGGCGACGCCCGCGTCAGCGTTGAAGTCGGTAAGAGAACCCGATGGCGGGCCGCTCACGATGCTGTACGTGAGGCTCGCACCGGGCAGCTGATACCAGCCCGTCGGCGCGTCAAGCCAGCAGAGCAGGTCGATATGCACTGGGGTTCGCGAATCGGTCTCGGTGCCGCCGGTGCTGCAGCCGGGAACGACGTCTGAGACGGTGATCGGAATCACCGATTCGGCAGAGCTGAAGCCGAAGCGATCGGTCGCCTGAACGGTGATCGAATCGGTGAACGTTCCGGCCGTCAGGCCGTCGGGCAGATAGTGCAGATCACCGGCACCGTCGATCCACGCTACGCCGTGCGCCGGCGGAGCGGTGATGCGATTGGTGACATGGTCAGCGCTCTCGGCGGCATGCAGGGCGACGTCTTGATCGATGAACAGGCTCTCCGAATCGATCACCTTTTCGACCGACCGGATGGCATCGACCCGCGCGACGGGGAGGGCAGTCGGCGCATTTCGATTTCTGAAGACGACGTAGAAAGGCCACGAGTACGTACCGTCGGCCGTCACCGCCCAGGCGCGAGCGGTCACGTAGGAACCGCCTGCTGAAGCCGTCGGGGTATAGACGATGCTGCCGTCGCCCGAGTCGGTTGACGGTATACCGAGTTCGCTTGTCGCGTCTGTGCGGTCGAATTCGAGGTGCACGGGCTGGTTGTCGGCGCCAGAGGCGCAACCGGCATTCGCGAGGGTGAAACGGCTCGTCGTGCCGAAGCCGGCGTCCATCACGCCGCCCATGCAGACGGGAATCGCGCGATCGTCGCTCACGTCGGGTGCTAGTTTCGTTGCCGGTAGCGGACCGGTGACTTGCACAGTGGGCTGGTTGTAGAACGTGCAGGTGTACAGGCCGTGATTGCCGGTGCACGTGCTGAGGTCGCCATTCGAGAGTTGGAAGAGTCCGTTGGCTATATCGGCAGACGACCCGAGGAACGGTGTCGTGAATGCGATATTGATGGCGATGATCGACGTGTTCAGGTCTTTGTCCATCAGGGTGGTGTACGTGATGTTTGCGTAGTTCGCCAGATCGCGCAGGGTGCTCAGCTTTGTGAGCTTGAACGTTGCGTCCCACGAGTCCCAGATTCGAGCGTTCCACGATGGCAGATCTTCTGGTCGCGTCGCATGTTTGCCGGCATCAGCGTTCTTGAAGGTATTCGTCTTCGAAGCGTCTTTAGAAATGCCCGATGCGTCACCCCCGGTCTTCGCAGCATTGTCATGCTCGGTTGGCGTCTGACCGGGCATCCAGCTGTCGAACTGCGGCGGATCCAGCGGGATACCTGAGGGGTCGGCATACTCGGTATAGACGTTTTTCATGGGGTTGGTGCCGAATGGGGAGACGGTGACGTCGAATTTGCTGAGGTCGATCGGCCCCGTCGCAGGGGTGCTGTGCCAGTCGGGGTCGACCCAGCCCGTCGGCCCGGGAGCACTGCCGGTGCCGTCAGCGGGTGGGCACGATATCTCGACGTCGGAGTAATCGCCTGCGGCGTGGTCATGCGTGGTAGTCGGATCGGTCGCTCCACTCGCCGAGCCGGCCGGATCGGTCGGGCAGTAAGCCAGGGCCGGCGTCGCACCGCCTGCCAGAACACCTCCGGCTATGAGAGCGGCGCAGGCGAGTGCGCTGAGTGGTCGAGTGAGTTTCATTAGGCATACCTCGTTCGTCGAGCGAAGCCCATGTGGGCCATAACGATGTTAGTTGATTAATTCTCGGTTATCGAGTCAGATGATCCCACGCGCATCCACCCCTCTGCTGGGTCGGCGTCGACCCAGAGGTAATAGTGTTGAAGCGGCCCACATCGGGCCCGCGCCAATCGCGGGCCCCGTATCCCACCGGCGTCTTGGAGAGCACAGTGACCGAATCCGTTCCCGTCGATTCCACCTCGACGGATGCCTGGAAGAAGCTCGAGGGCATCGCCGGCGGGTTCACGCCCGACCTGCGCGGCTGGTTCGACTCCGACCCCGCCAGAGCCGAGCGCTACACCTTCCAGGCAGCCGATCTGACGGTCGACCTGTCGAAGTCGTTCCTCACCGACGACGTGCTGGCAGCGCTGCTGCAGCTCGCCCGCGACGCCGGCGTCGCCGGCCGCTACCAGGCCATGATCGAGGGCCAGCACATCAACGTCACCGAAGACCGCGCCGTGCTGCACACCGCCCTGCGGCGACCGGCCGACGGCGCCGACCTGGTGCCGCCGGCCGGCTTCGTGGTCGACGGCCAAGACGTCGACCACGACGTGCACGCCACGCTCGACAAGGTCTACGCCTTCGCCGAGAAGGTGCGCTCGGGTGAGTGGAAGGGTGTCACCGGCAAGCGCATCGAGACGGTCGTCAACATCGGCATCGGCGGGTCTGATCTCGGCCCGGTCATGGTCTACGAGGCTCTCAATCCCTACGTGCAGGCGGGCATCCAGTGCCGTTTCGTGTCGAACATCGACCCGAGCGACATCTACGAGAAGACCGCGGACCTCGACCCCGAGACCACGCTCTTCATCGTCGCATCGAAGACCTTCGGCACCCTCGAAACCCTGACGAACGCGCGCCTGGCCCGCCAGTGGCTCTGGGAGCGGCTCGGGGCATCCGGAGCCATCTCCGACTCTGAGGATGACCGCACGAACGCGGTGGCGAAGCACTTCGTCGCCGTGTCGACCGCCCTCGACAAGGTCGCCGCGTTCGGCATCGACCCCGAGAACGCCTTCGGCTTCTGGGACTGGGTGGGTGGCCGCTACTCGGTCGACTCGGCCATCGGCACGTCAGTGGTCATCGCCATCGGGCCAGACAACTGGCGCGACTTCCTCGCGGGCTTCCATGCGATCGACGAGCACATGCGCACGACGCCGCTCGAGCAGAACGTGCCCGTGCTGATGGGGCTGCTGAACGTCTGGTACACGAACTTCCTGAAGGCGCAGAGCCACGCCGTGCTGCCCTACGCCCAGTACCTGCATCGTTTTCCCGCCTACCTGCAGCAACTCACGATGGAGTCGAACGGCAAGAGCGTGCGCTGGGACGGCTCGCCCGTCACGACCGACACCGGTGAGATCTTCTGGGGCGAGCCGGGCACCAACGGCCAGCACGCCTTCTACCAGCTCATCCACCAGGGCACCCGGCTCATTCCGGCCGACTTCATCGCCGTCGCGAACCCCGCGCACCCGCTGAAAGACCTCGGCGGAGACGGCCACGCCGTCGCGCCCGGCCAAGACGTGCACGCCCTCTTCATGGCCAACTTCTTCGCCCAGACCAAGGCCCTCGCGTTCGGCAAGACGGCCGACGAGGTGCGGGCCGAGGGTACCGCCGAGGCCGTCGTGCCCGCGCGGGTGTTCACCGGCAACAAGCCGACCACGAGCATCCTCGCCCCCGCGTTGACGCCCAGCGTCGTCGGCCAGCTCATCGCACTCTACGAACACATCGTGTTCACCGAAGGCACGATCTGGGGCATCGACTCGTTCGACCAGTGGGGCGTCGAACTCGGCAAGCAGCTCGCACTGCAGGTCGCGCCGGCCGTCGACGGCGACACCGCGACCCTCGAGTCGCAGGACTCGTCGACCACGTCGCTGATCGCGAAGTACCTGCAGCTGCGCGGCGAGTAGCGGCCGGGGGCCGGCGGGGCGGCGCAGTTCGGCGCCCGCGCTGACCGAGGTGCCGCCCGGCCCCGCTCAGCCGCGAACGAGGCCGATGAGACGATCGAGCACGTCGCCGCCGCTCGTTCGCAGCCCGTTGTGCAGGTGCTCGTCGGTGACCCAGCGGCGCAGCGACGGGATGAGGTCGGCCGTCTCTTCAGAGAACGCCCGGTCGACGAACGGGTCGTTCACATAGATGGCGGCCGCGCAGGGCACGTCGACTCTCGTGAGCGCGTCAGCGTCGTAGAGCCTCGGCCATTCGTGCTCGGCCAGCGCCTGAGCCACCGCACGGTAGGGCCTCAACCCGGCGACCTCGTCGAAGTGCCACGAGAACAGGTGCTCGCCGGTGAACAGCAGGGGGTCGTCGCGGTACTCGACCGGCTGCATACGCTCGGACGACCACCTCGTGCTGCCGCCGTCGGCGTAGCTCGACTCGTGCAGCACGGCGTACAGCGGGTCTCGTGCGGTGAACGGCAGCATCGCCATGAGGTCGTGGCTGAAGACGGATGAGTCGGGCTGGTGCTCGAGCAGATAGTGCAGTTGCTCTGCGCCGCCGTTCATGCCCAGGTGGTTGCCGAGTGTGCGCAGCTGCCGGGCCGACACCGGCGCTCCCGCCGGAGTGCGCAGCCGGCCCGCGTCGCCCGCGTCCACCAGCCGGGCGAACCTGTCGCGATCGCCGGGGTAGCGCTCGTAGTACTCCGCCGAGAGCCGGCGCATCGTTCGGAAGGTGGTGGAGTAGACGTCGTCGACGGGGCGACCCACCGGCGGCAGACCGCCCGTGAAGAACACCTCACTCAGGCTCTGCGGCGCCACCGTCAGGTAGTGCAACGAGCAGAATCCGCCGAACGACTGGCCGAGCAGGCTCCACGTGGGCACCCCGAGCGCTTCGCGCAGCAGCTCGGCGTCGCGCACGATGGCGTCGGCGCGAAAGTGGGTGAGCCGCTCGGCGTCGGCCCGGGCATCCGGCCCCGCGGCGCCGTACGGCGTCGACAGTCCGGTGCCACGCTGGTCGAGCATCACGACCCGGTAGTCGAGCAGCGCCCGCTCGAGCCAGCCGGGCGAGCTCGGCCTGCCGACCGGGCGGGGTGCCTCGTGGCCTGGGCCGCCCTGCAGAAAGAGCAGGTAGGGGCGGTCGCGGCCGTCGGGCGCCGACACCACACGGGCGAACACCTCGAGGGTGCGGCCGTCGTCGTGCTCATGGTCGAGCGGCACCACCAGGCGGTGGGTGGTGAGTTCGATCGACGGGTTCGTCGGCATGCGGGTTCCTCTCGCTCGTGTTCCCCCGCCCCGAATCTACGACCTGCCGGCGACCACGGCACCGGCGAATCTGCTCTCAGCTGATTTCGTCTGAATTCGTCTCGGCCGCCGGCCCGACGACCTACAGTTGCGACATGAACGTGATCTTCGTGCACGGCGCCCTGGTTCGAGACGGTGCGTGGTGGTGGCAGAAGTCGGCAGAACTGCTCTACGACCGCACGGGCATCCGCAGCACCGCGCTCGCCCTGCCCTCGTGCGGCGAGACGGCACCCGACGAGACCGGCGGCGGCCTGGTCGCCGACGCGGCGGCTCTGCGGGCAGAACTCGACCGTCAGGGCGAAGGCGGGGCGATCGTGGTCGGTCATTCGTATGGCGGGACCGTCATCGCCGAGGCCGGCTCGCACCCCGCGGTCGCGCACCTCGTCTACGTGTCGTCATACCTGCCCGACATCGGGCTGTCACAGGGCGCGATCATGAGGGGCGAGAGCGACCCCGTCTCGATCGGAGACAACGGCGATGGAACGCTCGGCGTGACCGGCTACGACGCCGCCTCGTTCGGCGCACGCTTTCTGAATGACGCCGACGAGCAGACCCAGCAGCAGGCCTGGCAGCGGGTGACGGCACAGGCCGCCGTAGCGTTCATGACCCCGACGACCGCGGCCGGCTGGCAGGGGGTCGACTCGACCTACCTCGTCTGTGGCGACGACCGCAGCACGTCGCTCGACCTGCAGCGCTGGCACGCAGCCCGCGCCACCCGATCGGTCGAGCTGCCGACGGGGCACCACCCCTTCATCACGCGCCCCGACCTCGTCGTCGGCCAGCTGCAGGCGCTGCTGGCGGGCTAGGCGCCGAGCCGTGCGTCCGGTGCGGTGGCACCCTGCGCGGAACGCGGAACCGGTGGTCTGCTGGCCCGCGAACGGTGCTAGCGTCGCCAGTGTCCACTCGAGGAGGAGAAGCAGATGACCGACATCACCCTGGAACAGGCCCAGACCGTCGTCGAGGCCGCGCGAGCCGCCGCCGTCGCCAACGGAACCCGCATGAACATCGCCGTCGTCGACGCCGGCGGCAACCTGAAGGCGTTCGTGCGCATGGACGACGCGTGGCTCGGCAGCATCGACATCTCGGTCAAGAAGGCACGCACCGCCCGCTTCTTCGACATGGAGAGCGGCGACATCGGCACCCTGTCACAGCCCGGCGGGTCGCTCTACAACATCGAAGTCTCGAATGGCGGGCTGATCAGCTTTCCCGGCGGCATTCCGCTGACGGTCGACGACAGCATCGTCGGTGCCATCGGCGTGAGTGGCAGCACCGTCGAAGACGACCGCGCGGTGGCCCAGGCCGGGGTCGCCGCCCTGTAGCCCACGGCGGCATAGACCTAGGTCTGTTGCCCGCCAGAGCGCGTGCGGGCGACAATCGTTGTGCGGCGCTGCGAGCGCCGCGCACCATCCGGCTCACGACAGAAGGTCGCACCGATGCGCACACGTCTCCTCGCCCTGCCCGCCCTCGTCTGCGGCGCCCTCCTGGTCTTCGCCGCCGCCCCCGCGGCCGGCGCCGCGACTGCCCCGTTGCCACGGGTCGTCGAGACATTCTCCGCCCTGCCCGGCGGTACCTCTGCCCTGGCGCTCTCGCCCGACGGCCAGACGCTCTATACCGTGCAGGCGGGTGGCAATGACCTGTGGATGCTCGACACCGACACGCTCGCGGTGTCGAACTCGAGCTGCTCGACGTGCGCTCCGCTGACCTTCGACCCGACGTCGGTGACCACCTCACCCGACGGCTCGACCGTGTACATCGGAAACCATATCGGCGATCGCTACTTCTTCAACCAGACCGCGGCCGATGGAACCGACCCCCGGTTCACCGAGCTGGCGCCGGGCAGGCTACTGCACTCGATCGTGGCGACCACCGACCCCGACTTCGTGGTGTCGACAGGCGGTGACGAACTGCTGCGCTTCGACCTGGGCGGCAACACCGTCAGCCCGATCACGTTCGAGCAGCCGTTCAGCACGACACCGACCTCGGTCGATGCCGCGGCCGCACTGCCCGGCGGCGGAGTGGTGGTGACCGGGTCGAGTGATGCCGGCACGTCGCTCTACGTGTTCGGTGCCGGCCCGGCGTTCGAACCGCTCGCCGAGCTGCAGCTCTCCACCGATTCGTCGGCGGATGCCTCGGCCGTCGCCGTGACGACGTCGGGCAGCCAGGCGATCGTGACCGCACAGGCCGAACAGAAGGCGTACGTCGTCGACCTGACGGGCGCAGCCCCCACTCTGCTCGGAGCGTTCAGCACCTCGGCGGCGCCCGTCGCGGCGGCATATTCACCGGCCGATCCCGACACGGCCTACGTCGGCACGGTCGGCGGCGGAGTCGACGTGGTCGACCCGGCGAGCCTCAGCCTGCTCGGCACCGTGCGGGTCGGTACCGGCGACGTGCAGGGTCTGGCCGTCGCGTCGTCTGGCGACGTCGTCTACGCGGCAGGCAACGCCCCGGGCGACAAGCCCGTGATGCTCTCGGCGTCGACAATCACGACGTCGGCTGCGCTGACCACGGTCGATGTCGACCAGCCCGTGAACGCCGTCTTCGCCACAGCCGGATTCGACCTGAGCGTCTCGTACGCGATCAGCCCCGCGCTGCCCGACGACCTGACCCTCGACCCGGCGACCGGAGTCGTGTCGGGCACGCCCACCGAGGTACTGCCGGCGACCACCTACACGGTCAGCGCCGAGTCGGCCGACGGCAACGACGCGTCGACCGCCTGGCAGCTCGAGGTCGACCCGGCCGCCGCGACCGTGACCCCGACGCCGCCAGCCGGTTCGGGCGCCGTCGCCGTCACGACGCCCCCGGCCACGACCGCTCCTGCCGCGCTGGCTTCGACCGGTGTCTCTGCGGTCGGCCCGCTCGTCGCAGCCGGCGGAATCCTGCTCGCCGGAGCGATCGCCCTCGCCGTCTCGCTGCAGGTGCGCTCCCGGGCCCGCCACACGCGCCGTGACTGAGTCGACCTTCGGCGCCGACTCCCCCGCGGGTCGTCGATCGCCGCTCTGCCCGACGGCGGTGACGAGACAGTGAGCCTGCTCGCCCTCCCGTCTGGCGCCGGCTGGATGCACGTGGGCAGCCGCACCGGGTTCGAGGTGCTCTTTGCAGAGCAGAACGGCGGTCGGCGTGTCGACTACGCTCACCTGCGACCGCAGCGGTCTCGTCGTCGACTATCCCGGCATTGCCCGCCGCAGGCACCAGGGGGCGGCACACTCTACCCGCTCGTGCTTTGCCGGGCCCGCCAGCCGTCGTCGTCGCGCACGGCCTTCTGGATGCGCCGGCCGATCTCGCGCAGCTGCCTCGCCTGCGCCCGGGTGAGCGGGTCGAGCACGAGCCGGTGCACCGTCTCGACATGCCCCGGGGTGGCCTGCTCGAACCCTGTTCGCCCGTCGCCGGTGAGGCTGGCCAGCGTGTAGCGACCGTCGGCCGGATCGGGTTGCCGCGTCACCCATCCGCGCGTCTCGAGCCGGGCGACGGCGCGCGAGAGCCGCGAGAGCGAACTGTTGGCATACCCCGCGAGAACGCTCATGCGCAGTGTGGCATCCGGAGCGTCGGCCAGCGCGAACAGGATGCCGTACTCGAAGTGCGTCAGCCCCGCGTCGCGCTGCAGCTGCGCATCGAGGGCCGCGGGCAGCCACTCGAGCACGGTGGCCAGCGTCGCCCAGGTCTCGAGGTCGTCGCCCGCGAGGGCCGCAGTGAGAGGGGTCTCTGGCATGCCGGCAGACTACCCGGAATGACTTGCCTGGGCAAGTTATCGTGCTAGTTTTGACTTTCCTGAGCAAGTGAATGGAGAACCATGGATCTCGAGTTGGGCGGCCAGCGCGCCTTCGTGAGCGGCTCGACGCAGGGCATCGGCTACGCCATCGCGCGCGCCCTGCTGGGTGAGGGTGTGTCGGTCGTCATCAACGGGCGGCACGAACGCTCGGTGCAGGCAGCGGTGCTCGGGCTGCGGGCGGCAGTGCCCGGCGCGCAGGTCGCGGGCATCGCGGCAGACTTCGCGCGGCCCGACGAGGTCGACCGTCTGCTCGAGTCGCTCGGCGACGTCGACATCGCAGTGAACAACGTCGGCCTGTTCGGTCTGGCCCCGTTCGGCGACGTCACCGACGACGACTGGCACCGCTACTTCGACGTCAATGTCTTGAGCGGAGTGCGCGTGTCGCGGCACGTGCTGCCGGGCATGCTCGCGCGAGACCGCGGCCGCATCGTCTTCATCGGCAGCGAGTCGGGGGTGAACGTTCCGGCCGACATGGTGCACTACGGCATGACGAAGGCCGCGATGCTGGGCGTGGGCAACGGCCTGGCGAAGCTCACCCGTGGTACGGCCGTGACCGTGAACACGGTGCTGGGCGGGCCGACGTACTCCGACGGGGTCGCGCAGGTGGTCGACCAGCTGGCGACGGCCCAGGGGATGCCCGCGGCCGAGCTCAAGGCCACGCTCGCCGGCGCCAACCGCACCTCGCTGCTCGAGCGTTTCATCGAGCCGCGCGAGATCGCCGACCTCGTGCTCTACCTCTCGAGCCCCCGCGCCTCGGCGACGAACGGAGCCGCTCTGCGCGCCGACGGCGGCGTGCTCACTGCGCTGCTCTGAGTCCGTCGGCGGCCACCACAGACCCCTTCCTCCTCGCTGCGACACCGGCATTCGCTGACACAACGACCCTCGCGCCGTCGGCGACCTGAACGCCTTCGTGATCACCTACACCTACGGCGCCGACGCGGATGCCGCACAGTCGGTGACCGTCACGGGAACGCTGAACGGCGCTGACCTCAACACGGTGAAACGATCGTTCACCCTTCCCGACCAGAACCTGCCCGCCCCGGTCATCACGGCTCCGGTCGCCGGGTCGACGGTGTACGGAGACCAGGTGACGTTCACCGGTACCGGAACTCCGGGCACGAACGTCATCGTCGTCGCGGTACCGACCGCGGCACTGCAGGCTGCCGCGAACGCCCGTGCGGCCCAGACACCGCCAGCCGACCCTGCCGACCCGATCGTCGTCGGCACCGACGGCACGTGGACAGTCACCCTCTCAGCACAACCCGACGACTACACCGTCACGGCAGTGCTGGCCGACATCGGCGCCGACGGCACGATCGTTTCACTGCTCTCACCCCCGTCGGCTCCTGTCGAATTCATTCTCGCGGCGACGCCCGTGGCGCCTGTCGTCGTCACCACACCCACCCCCACTCCGACGCCGACCGCCGTGGCGGCCGCGTCGAAGAGCGAGCTGGCCGACACCGGGCTCGGTGTCACCGGCGCAGCTGCAGTGGCCGCGTTCTTCGGCCTCGCCGGTGCGGGTCTCGTTCTTACACGCCGTACGAAGGCGGGCAACCGCACCCCGACGCGCTGACGTCGCTCCGACCACACGCGCAGGTGAACGCCCGTCGTCGCGGCGGTGGCCGACACCGCGAACGCAACCCCGTGCGGCCCCGGCCCGGCGGCCGCATAGTGGGGTGATGCAGATGTATTCGCACTACCGCACAGGCCGAACCCTTCAGGCCGTCTCTGATGTGGTTGCCGTCGCCGTCGTGGCTCTCTCGGTGTGGGCCGGTGCCACCGTTGCCGGGGTTCTGCTCGGCCTCGCCAGAATCGGCGGGAGTCTGGCCAGCTCAGGTGCCGGCTTTCAGAGCACGATGACCGACGCGGCGCGCAACCTGGGCGGCATTCCGCTGATCGGGCCGTCGGCGAGCGCGCCGTTCGTCGTGGCGAGCAGTGCCGGGTCGATGCTGCAGGCCACCGGCGAGAACGCGCAGTCGCTCGTGGGCAGCATCGCCGTGGTCACAGGCGTGCTGGTGGCGGCGGTGCCCATCGCCCTGGTGGCGTGGCTGTGGTTGCGGCGGCGGGTGGCGTTCGTGCGCGAAGCCGCCGAGACGCGGATGCTCGCCGGCACCCCCGCGGGCCACGAACTGCTGGCACTCAGAACGATGCTCACTGCCGAGCCCGCCGCGCTGCTGCGGGTGGCGTCGAACCCGGTGGCCGAATGGCGCCGGAGCAACCCGGCCGTCATCCGCGAACTGGCCGTGGCCGAACTGCGGCGAGCGGGTGTGCGCCCCGAGAGCATCGGGCGCTGACTGTGCGACCCGACCCCGACAACCATGCAGAATCGAAGCAGGCCCGGCCGATCATCCGTCGACCGACCCCACCCGAACGGAGAAGCACATGCCCACTGACAGCGACAAGTCGAGCATCGGTGAACGCCTGACCGGCGAGCACGACGCCCGCGACCCAGACGGCCTGCTGACCGTCGACCAGGCGGCGAACCCGCCCAGCCGCACCGCCTACGGCCACGACGAGACCGACACCCTCGACGTCGAGAAGGTCGATGAGGTCGAGACTGCCCAGAACGCCGGCGCACCGGCCCCGGCGGTCGCCGTGCCCGACCAGAACGGCATCACCGCGGCAGACACGACCGGCGGCCGCTGACCGGGCACCGTCTCGCGCGGCGGCACCGGGCCGGCGCTGCCCGGCCCGGTGCACCGCCGACGCCTGCGCGCCCGCGTGGTGCCTCAGCGGGCTTCTGTCGCGAGCTCCTCGAAGTCGTCGACCCCGGCCTCGGCGGCCTCACGGCGGCGAGCCCGCACGCCCGGTGCGACCAGGGCGGCGATGATCGCCAGAACGCCGACTCCGGCCGACACCCAGAAGCCGATCGTGAACGCCTGGTCGAGCGGCGCGCCCTGGGCCGACACGTTCGACGAGATGAGCGCCGCGATGACCGCGGTTCCGATGCTGCTGCCGACGGTACGGATGACCGTGTTCGCGCTGATCGCCTCGCCGGTCTGTTTGGCTGGCACGGCCTCGACGATGGCGTTCGAGCAGGCGGCGAGCGCCATGCCGATACCGATACCGGTCAGCACACCCGAAAGCAGAATCTGCCAGCTCTCGTTGTGCCCGAGCGCGGGGATGAGAAACGCGACCGTCACCGAGATGCCACCGATGATCATCGGAATCTTCGGGCCGATGCGGCGGATCAGAATACCCGCCACGACACCGGCGATGACCATCGCGACGACCGTCGGCAGCAGGTAGAGGCCGGCCTCGCTCACGCTCTTGCCGAACCCGTAGCCGAGAACGGTGGGCAGCTGCAGCAGGGTGGGCACCAGGATGAACGTGCCGAACATCGCGAAACCGAAGGCCAGGGCGACCACGTGCGCGGTCCACACACCGCGGTGCTTGAACAGGCGCACATCGATGAGTGGCTCTCTGACGCGCAGTTCGACCAAGACGAACACGATGAGCGCGACCGCGCCGAGCACGATCAGACCGATCGTCTTGCCGTCGCCCCAGCCCCACTTCTCGCCCTCGCTGATGGCCAGCAGCAGCGCGACCAGACCGATCGAGAGGATGCCCGTACCCACCACGTCGAGGCGGCCAGGCGTGCGCACGGGTGATTCCGGAATGCCGAAGATCGCACCGAGCAGGGCGATCACCACGAGAATGGCGGGCAGCCAGAACAGCCAGTGCCACGACAACGCCTCGACGATGGGGCCGGCAGCCACGATGCCGACACCGGCACCGATGCCGAAGATCGCCGACAGCAGACCGATGGTGACGCTGACGCGGTCACGCGGCAGCTCGTCGCGCACGATGCCGATCGACAGCGGCATCACCGCGCCGGCGGCACCCTGCAGGATGCGCGCCACGATCAGCACACCCAGGTTCGGGGCGAGGGCCGCGAGCACCGTGCCGACCAGCAGCAACGAGAGCACGATGATCATGATCTTGCGCTTGCCGACCATGTCGCCGAGGCGGCCGAGAATCGGGGTGAGCACCGACGCCGACAGCAGGTATGCGGTCAGCACCCAGCTGGCATCGCTCGTCGTGACACCCAGGTCGTTGCCGATGGTGCTCAGCGCCGGCGCGACCAGCGACTGCAGAACAGCGAACGACAGGCCACCGAGCGAGAGGAACAGGATGATCGCGGTGCCGCGCGAGCGCGGCGCCCTCTCGGCCTCGCCGATGCGGGTCGATACGGAGCCCGTGGTGGGGCTCTGCGCGGTTGCAGACATGGTTCTCCTCGTGATGTAAGCAGACGCTGACTTGTAGATTCTGCCCGAACCGTGCAACGATGTCAACACGGGTTTACACGCGCCGAGCACGCTGCGGTGCCCGGAGGAAGTGAGCTATGGGCAACGAGACACAAGGGTCGACGATGACACTCTCTGAGACCACGGCCGACGCTGATCTCGAACTGATCCGCTCAGGCAGAGACGCGGCGGCGACGAGGCGCGCCCTGATTCGCGCCGCCCGCCGGCGATTCGCGACCGACGGCTACCGCGCCACCACCGTGCGCCAGATCGCTTCTGACGCGAACGTCAATGTCGCACTGATCAACCGCTACTTCGTGTCGAAGGAGGGTCTGTTCGAGGCGTGCATGCTGCGCACCTCTGACGAGCTCGACACCCAGACCCCGGCCCGGGCATCCGACATCGACGACGTCATCGGCCGGTTGATCGCCCACGTCGTGAACGCCCCCGACGGCGACGACCCCCTGCAGTTACTGTTGTTGCTGCGCTCGTCGGGCGACGAGAATGCCGACCGCATCCGCCGCCGCACTATGGAGCATTTCGCCCAGCGGCTGGCTGCTGCCGCGGGCTGGAACGCCGACGACCCCGCCACCGCCCCGATTCTGCTGCGCGCCCAGCTCGCCATCGCGACGATGCTCGGCGTCGTGATGCTGCGCACGTCGGCCGCGGTCGAACCCGTGTCGTCGGCCGGCTCCGACGACCTGACAGAGCCGCTCGACCAGGTCTTTCGCGCCCTGCTCACGTCGACGCCGCCCGCTCAGCCGCCCGCTCAGCCGCCCGCGCGGTAGGCCCGCAGAAACACGTCGGCGCCGGCCAGCGCCGCTGCATCTCTCGCTCGGGCATCGATCGAGGTGGGGTCGAACAGAGCGTGGTCGAGGGCCGCCCCGAGCACCAGGTACGCGAAATGCTCGGCGGCGGCGAGGGCGTCGGGCAGTGCGAGGTCGCCCGACCGGGCGTAGTGCTGCAGGCGCTCGGCCACCGCCTCGATGACGGCGCGCGGAACGCGCTCGAAATACTCGGTCGCGAGCTCAGGAAAGCGGTGCGCCTCGGCGATGAGCAGGCGGCGCGTAGCGACGACTCTCGGCGTGACCACCGCCGCCGCGTGTGCGACGGCGAATTCGCGGATCTCGTCGTCGACCGGCCGCAGGTTGGTGTCGGCGCCGACCTGGGCCTCGACGAAGTTCTCTGCCGTCGCGGTGGCGCGGCCGATGACGGCGCGAAAGAGGTCGTCTTTGCTGCCGAACAGGTTGTACACCGTGCGCTTGGCGACTCCAGCCTCGACGGCGATCGCGTCGACGGTCGCCGCGAGAAAGCCATGCTTGAGAAAGTGGTCGAGCGCCGCGTCGAGAATCAGCTCGCGTGATCGGGCGACGCGCGGGTCGACCCGCGGGTCGGTGCTTGCGGATGCGGCGGTCATGATGTCATTATGCACTGGTGAGTGCAGAAGTGCACTCACCAGTGCATGAGGGAGAGCATCATGGCGACGACGGCCGAGACGGGTTTCGACAGAAGCGTGGCCGTCACGCGCTCCATGCTCGGCTGGGGCGTGGTCGCCGGGCCGTTCTACCTCGTCTTCGGGGTGATTCTCGCACTCACACGGCCGGGATTCGACTTCGGGCACGACGCACTCAGCATCCTGCTGCTCGGCGACAAGGGATGGCTGCAGGCGACGAACCTCGTACTCTCGGGTCTGATGACCATCGTCGCGGCGACAGGGCTCTGGCGCACGCCGCGCTGGCCGAGGCCGGCGGCGGTGCTCGTCGCCGTGTACGGCGCAGGCCTCGTGCTCAGCGCGTTCGTCGCACCCGACCGGGCAGGCAGCGGCACAGCGACGGTGCCGGGGCTGCTTCACCTGGCGTTCGGCGCCGTCGGGTTTCTCGCTCTGGGCGTAGCGGCGTTCATCGCGGCACGGTGGTTCCGCCGGCCGGCCTGGTCGGTCGTCGCCGGCGTGGTGATCATCCTGGCGTTCATCGCGGGCGGTGCGCTGTCGCAGGGCACGGCGGGCGTGGTGCTGCTCTGGGTTGCGGTCATCGTGGGGTGGGCCTGGCTGGCGCTGGCGTCGGTCGCCGCCTACCGGGCGGTGCCGCATCCGCTGCTCTCGCGGCGCTGACCCGAGCCGCGCGCCGCCGACCGGGGGCGCAGGTGCCCATCGGTCGGCGGCGATCGCGGTCAGCGGATGCTCGCCCGCAGATCAGCGCACGGTCAGCGGGCGGCACCGACCAGTCGCGACGCCTCGGCGATGGCACGGCCGGCGTCGCGGGCCTGCTGCTCGGCGGTCTGCCGCAGCTCTGCGGCCATGTCGGCGAACGAATCGAGGGCGGGGTTCACCCCGACCAGGGTGAACGGACGCTGCACGACGTGCAGGTCGAGCTGCCACACGTCGGCGAGAACGCGGCGAAGCCAGTCGGTCGAGTGGTCCCAGCCGTCGCGCGGGGTGCCGGGCGAGTAGTTGCCGCCGAGCGTGGTGTTGAGCACGGCGGGCTTCCCTGCCAGCGCAGAGCTGCCGCCCGCACCGATCTCGGGCACCGTGTAGGCGAGGTCGAACCAGAGCTTGAAATGCTGCGAGACGCCGAAGTTGTACAGCGGCACGTCGAACAGCAGCGCGTCGGCGGTGAGCATCTCGTCGGCCAGGGTGCGGGCGAGCGTGGTGGCGGCATGCTGGTCGGGGGTACGGCCCTCGTCGGGGATGAAGCCCGCCGAGACGGCCTCCTGCCATGCGGTCGCAGGAATCGGGTCGGCGGTCAGGTCACGCCTCACGATGGTGTCGCCCGGCGACGCAGCGAGCCATTCGCTCTCGACGATGTCGCCGAGCGCCGAACTGGCAGAAGAGGCCGGCATGATGCTTGCATCGAGTCGGAAGAGGGTCATCCGAAGTGCTCCGTTTCGTCTATGTACTCTGTAATTCAGAGCGCGTAGCTTTAACCTAGCAGGTAGAGTGGTCACATGGAGAACACCTCGCTCCACCGCTGCGATGCCGCGGTGACCCTGGCGTTCTCCCTGCTCGGCAAGCGCTGGGTCGGCATGATCATCAGCACCCTCGGGGCCGGTGAGATGTCGTTCACCGACGTTCGGCGCGCCGTCACCGGCATCAGCGACGCCGTGCTCTCCGACCGCCTCGCCGAACTCACCCGGCTCGGCCTCGTCGAACGCCGCGTGAACGACGGGCCCCCGGTGTCGGTCGTCTACCGCCTCGCTGCGAGCGGTGAGCAGCTCGTTCCGCTGCTCTCCGAGCTCGGCGTCTGGGCGCAGTCGAACCTGCCGGCCGAGTAGCCTACCGGGGGTTCAGCGGGCGCCGTGGCCGCGGACTGCCCCACCCCAGGGCGCTGCGACGAGGGCGATCGTGAGGTGAAACTCGCAATCGAGCGTCGACTCACAGGAGAACAGGGCGGCCAACCGTGCATCGGTCGCTCGCACCGACGAAACGTCGCCACGGGCGACCATCAGCCTGGAGGGGTCGGCTCGTCGGGCGCTCGAACAGCGCGCAGACCGACGCGCGCGCGTCATTCGCGGTCCGTGGTGTACATGTCAGTGCCCGTCTCGCCAGGCAGATCTTCGACTGGCAGACCCTTGCCGTCGAGATTCGAAGCAAGCTGCTCGGGAGCCACTCTCTGATGCGCCGCATCCGGCCAACCCCAACTGCCGGATGAGGTCACCGGCGAATCAGGCTCGACCGTCGAGGCCGCCCAGTTCGGGTCGCTCTGCGTCAGCGCGATGAGCCCTCCCACCGCGAGCATCCTGAGCAGGAAGGGAGCCGCCGGGGCAGCCCGGCGCTCGATGCTTCTGGTTTCGTTGCGAAAGTATCCTTGCGCGATGTCGACGATCACGTGGTCGCCATCTTCGACAAGATCGCTCACCCCCTCGACTTCGAGCGAA
This sequence comes from Subtercola sp. YIM 133946, assembly GCF_036553535.1. Lineage (NCBI taxonomy): Bacteria > Bacillati > Actinomycetota > Actinomycetes > Micrococcales > Microbacteriaceae > Subtercola > Subtercola sp. YIM 133946. Next base: position 144,390 of record NZ_JAZHPE010000045.1, on the reverse strand, counting down.
GGGAGCGCGACTTCGAAGCAGTTTCGAAAGAACGTGCGCGAGAAGGTCTCTGCGACGACGCAGCCGATGCCCGTAGCCTTGAGCGCCTTGGTGGCGATCGCCCGGCCAGATGACTGGCCGAAGTGCTTGCCCGCCACCACGATGTCGCCCGGTTGAACCTCTGCGGGGAACCTCGGGTTCTGATCCTCGAGAACGTGCGCGACGATCTCGGCCATCGGGTCGAAGACGTACCTGGATTTGACTAGGGCGTCGGTGGGAATGTTGTCACCGAACTTCCAGCACCGTCCCTCGAACCGGGTCGTGAATGCCTCGCTCATGCGAAGACCTCTCTTTCTCCGACGAATCGACGGGGGTCGGCGATCTTACCGTCGACCGCAGATGCTGCGACAGTCGCGGCAGAGGCCAAGTACATCGACGCTTCCGGGCTGCCGTTACGGCCCGGAAAATTACGGGCGTGAGTGGAGATCATTGCTTCGCCTGCTGTCATCGCGCCCATGTTGGCGGTCTGATTGGAGCCAGTACTCGGAGGGAACCACGTCGCACCGGCGGCGTGCAGCTCCGCGACGAGCCCGAGCGCGAGAGCCTCGGCGAACACCTGTCGGCTGCCGGGAACGATGTTGAAATTCAGTCCCGCATGCACGTGGCGGCCGCGCAGGATGTCTGCTGCGATGACGATGTCTTCGAGCCGGCCACCGCCATGCCCGCCGAGCTCTGCCCAAAGCAGGGGCGTGCCGGTGATGTCATCTACAGGATGCACGTTGCCAACCGTCGGCGGACACGCGACCTGCGGCGGCAGCGAGCTGACGTCGAACCGGCGCACATCGGCAACCGGGTCACCATCCCCATTGACCATCAGATCGAGTCGTGCGTCCGGAAGGTTGGCGACGAATTCACGAGTGATGTCGTCGGGCTCGATGTAACCGCATTTGGCGCCGAGATCGACGCAGAGCAGGGGGAAGAGCCAGCGGTCCCAGAATGAGAGCGACTTGATGTACGGCCCGGTGAACTCGAGAGCCTTGTAGATCAGCGAGCCTTCACCCAGTTCGCTGACGAGCCAGAGCGCGACGTCGCGTGCGCTCGTACCGCGTGGGGGCTCGCCCGTGATCTCGATCTGAACGAGCTCGGGCACTCGGAACCATGCCTTACCGAACGGCATGACTGTTCCCGCATGCGAGTCGTTGCCGAGCGCCACTGCCAGCGCGCCGACCGCACCGTGCACGGGAGTATGGCTGTCAGACCCGACCACGACTGTGCCCGGCTGGGCGAGCCCGTTTCGCATGAGCACGTGGTGGATGTTGCCGTTGCCGCAGTCGAAGAGCTGCACCCCGCGCTTATGTGCCCAGGCCCGGTTCGAGTGCAGCACCGTCGCCTGCTGTTCCGTCGGCGGCGAGAAGAGATGGTCGAACACGATGACAACACGGTCGGGATAGGGCAGCGGCTTTCCGATCCGCTCTTCGTACACTCGGGAGGTCAGATAGCTACTGAGGTCGTGCATCACCAGGCGATCGACGTCTGCGACGACGACGTCGCCCGGTGCGACAGACTTTCGTCCGCTCGCACGTGCAAGGATCTTCTCTACGAGGTTCACGGCGTCGTCCTTCCGGCGTTCATCGCCTGTTCTTGAGCGGGGCCCGTGGCATTCATGCGAGAACCAGCGTCGGGTCGGTGATCACTCCACTGATCGCCGATGCCGCCGCGACTGCTGGACTCGAGAGGTAGATGCTCGACTCGTAGCTGCCCATCCGGCCGCGGAAGTTGCGGTTAGCTGTCGACAGAGTCACTTCGCCGTCGGCCATCGCGCCCCCGCTGCCTGCACAGGCCCCGCACCCGGGGTTCGTGATCATCGCGCCGGCCTCGATCAGCGTCGTCACGATGCCATCCGCTGCCGCCTTCGCCATGATGTCTGCAGACGCCGGGGTGACGACCAGCCGCACACCCGGGGCGACAGTGTGGCCCTTGAGATACTTGGCTGCGATCGCCAAGTCGTCATACTTGGCGTTGGCACACGAGCCGATGAACACCTGGTCGAGTCTGGTGCCGACCACCTGGCTGATCGGCACGACATTGTCGACGTTGTGGGGAACGGCGATCTGGGGTTCAAGTGTTCGCGCGTCCAGATCGATGCGGTGCTCATAGATGGCGTCTGCGTCAGGCAGAATCGGCTCCACCGTCGAGAGGTCGACACCGTGTTCCAGCAGATACCTCTCGGTCTCAGCGTCTGGCGGAACGACAGCGTTCTTGGCTCCCATCTCCATCGCGAGATTACAGAGGGTCATTCTCTCGGAGGTGCTGAGCGACTCCACCCACGAGCCATGGAACTCTACGGAGTAGTACGTCGCCCCATCTGCCGTGATATCGCCGATGAGCTTGAGCATGACGTCTTTCGGGTACACGCCATCTGGCAGCGGCCCGGTAACGTTGATGTACATCGATTCGGGTACCTTCATCCAGAGCTTTCCCGTCACCCACGCGGCAGTGATCTCGCTGAAACCGACACCGGTGCCGAGCGCGCCGAGTGCACCGTAGATGGTGGAGTGCGAGTCGGTGCCGATGATGAGGTTGCCGGGCTTCACCAGCCCGTGCTCCATGAGCACCACGTGGGCGATGCCGGCGTTGACGTCGAAAAAGTTCTTGATGCCGTGACTGACAGCGAATTCCCGCGAGAGCCGGTGATCGCCGGCAATCTTCGACGTCTGTGCCGGCGAGATGTGGTCCATTACCATCGCGATCCGATTCGGATCGAACAAGTCGGGGTCGCCCATGCGCTCGAGCGTCTTGATGCACCGCCACGTCGCGGTGTGACTCATGTACAGATCCGGATAGGCGTCGACGATCTGGCCGGCGACGAGACCGTCTATTCCCGATGCGCGCTCCAACGCCTTGATAGCAAATGTCTTGCCCATTATTTCTTCTCCTTCGCAAAGTTCTTCATGAGGTGCTCGACAAGGCCGCCGGCCTCGAGAATCTCGCGCAGCACCGGCGGGAACGGCGCGAACTGGTACGACGACTCTCCGACTGTGACTGTGCCCGCAGCATGGTCGACCCAGACTTCGTCGCCTTCTCTGATCGCGTCGACCGCCGACGGGCACTCGACCGCGACGAGACCGGTGTTGATCGCGTTTCGAAAGAACACGCGCGAGTACGAGCGCGCGACCACGGCCTTCACTCCGACTCCGATGAGGCAGGTGGCTGCCTGCTCGCGTGCGCTGCCGCATCCGAAGTTCTTGCCGGCGACCACCACCGGGCTCTCGGCGAGCTTGGCCTGCACCTCGGCGCCCAGCGGTTCGAACGCATGCGTGCCCAGTTCGACGGGATCGATGCTGACGAGGTAGCGCCCCGGAATGATGACGTCGGTGTTGACGCCGTCTCCGAAAACGATGCTGCGGCCGCCGAGGCGGGTGTCTGATGCGGTATTCACTCTGTGTCCTCCAAGAACCAGTCGGTGGGGATGACATGCCCCAGGTCTCTCTGCTCGGCGAGCCGGAAGATCTTCGATCCGACCGCTGCGAACTGGATGCCCATACCCGTGTTGTTCGCGAAGACCGTGATGTCTTCTTTGTCTTTTCGTGCCGGGTGCGGGTCGATCAAGATCTGCCCGAGGTCGTTGATGTCGTCCCAACAGACGCGACCCTTCTCGACTGGCCCGAGAATGTCGACCTGCCTGTCGTGGTGCACCTGCTCGCGGGAGAGCACTGCAATGCGCGCCGCCCTGTCGAAGGTGGTCTCGTCGAGCTCACGCCTCATGGCGGTGCCATCCGGGCTGGTGATGCACGTGACGTGGGTTCCAGGCTCGATCCAGTCGCCGTCGAACACAGGATCCATGGCGGCCGTTGCTGTGGTGATAATTCTGCAGCCTTCGACCGCGCCCCTGGGATCGTCGACCGCGATGACTCGGCGACCAGTCTTCGCACTCCAGGTTCGGGCAAATTCTTCTCGGCGCTGCCTGGTTGGACTGTAGACGCGGATCTCTTCAATCTCGGGGCGCACGAGAAGCAAGGTCTCGAGATGCGCCGCTGCCTGCCAGCCCGCACCGAACATCCCGGCAACAGTGACACCCGGATTGGCCAGCTCCCTGATCGCCAGTGCCGAGGAGGCGCCCACCCGGTACTTCTGTATCACCGAGTCTTGGATGATGGCCAGAGGCTCGAGCGTCTTCAGGCTGAATAGGGTGATCAGACCGACATAGCGCCCACCAGGAGCCAGCGGAAGAACCCGGCGACGCTGCTCTCCTGTGGCCATCGTCTCGACGCCGACAATGTCGGAGTTGATGCGCGTGGCCCAGACGCCACTAGAGACGTTGCCGCCCTCCTGGGTCTTGAATCGAAAGTGAAAACCAGGATGGTCGTCGTCTTCCACCGGGAAGTATGTGTGATTTCGTGGTTGGTTACCGCCCAGGTCGAGCGCGAGCTCTCGGTATGCCACCTCGAGCGCATCGATCACGTCTTGCGGATCGAGTACCTGCTCGACATCGGCGTTCGAGAGCACTCTCACCGCTCGTCTCCGTCACGAGCACCATCGACGTACTCAGAGTCTGGTCCGGTCAGCTCCTCGACGCCGCGCTCCGTCAACAGCACCGTGTCGGTGAGTACGCTGCGAACGTCTGTCGGGCTGATCACCTCGACGACGATGCCGAACACCTCCCCGGTGGCGGGCGTGGGCGACGGCCCCACCAGCTCTCCCCCGGTCGCGAAGTCGGCCTGGCTGATCCAGCGCACGCTCCGCACCGATCCCTCAGGAACCTCGTCGAGGGCCCGAAGCGCGGCCGCCTCAGCGCCGGGCCAGGAGACACCGGAACGAAGAGTGTCAAGAGCCGCCTTCTGCGCGGAATTCAGAGCGGTCAGCCACCCCGCCTCGCCGAAGGTTCGACCTGCAAGCAACCAACCGTGCCTGTACTCACCTGCCACCTCGATGGTGCTGTGTCCGTCAGCATCAGAAGCTCGAACCAGCGCATCGGCGAAACCCCCGTGCCGCGTGACGAGATCGATCGTCGACAACCTCTGCACCGCACTCAGGCCAGGACCGGTGGCATCGTCGAGGGCGCGACGCAGAACGGTGGCACCCGCACGCAGGAGATCCACCTCGGCCTCCGACGGCAACGATCGAGCGTTGCGAACGAGCGGGCCGAGGTCTCTCGTCGTCCACCCGGGCACGGCCGAGATGATCTCTTCCCTGACGGCTGCGGGCCACAGGTCGGCATCGACGAAGCCGATCGTGCCGGCAGGCGAATCGGCCACATAACCCGCCACCAGGTCACCGAAGCTGCGCCCACTGCGAAGGTCTTCGAGTACCGACGTCTTCTGCATCCACGAGAAGACCCGTCGAGACAGTTTCGTGAGGAGCGTGGGCCGGCCTTTGGCAGGAACGGCCAGCACACCCTCGTTCCAGTAGATGACGAGGTTCGTCAGGTAGCCGATGTCGTCGCCGCGCGAGACATCGTTGTAGATCAGGGCGACATCGACTCCTACAGACCCGAGCTGCGTCTGCAGCGCGTCGACTCGATCAGTCCACTCCGTGTCGTCGATCTCCGCCGGGTCGAGAACGACAAGCCCGCGCTTCATTTGCCACTCCTTTCGTCTGACGAGAAGAGCCGTCTCTCTGTGGAGACCAGCACTTCGCAGCCGGTCGCGGTGACGACGACCTGGTCGCCGAACACGTGATAGCCCGCAATGGGAGTGAAGGTGTTGGGATGGATGATAAACGTCGCACCCTCCGGCAGCACGGTGTGATTGCCCTCGATGACGGGCCATTCGTCAAGATGCAGGCCGAGCCCGTGTCCACGCACCCTCGTCCATTGCTCTGTGCAATAGTCGCCGAGCCCGTATTTGCGGAACACATCGTTCTCGGCGACGGCGACCTCGTGAGCCGTGACTCCGGGTCGCACGACCGCCATTCCCGCATCGGCAGCCTCGCGAAACAGGTCTGCCGACTTCTGCTGCGCCGCCGACGGAGGGCCCACTGTCGCAGATCGGCAGATCTGCAGCCAATAGCCGTCTGTCTGAGGGGTCAACTCGGTTCGCACCAGGTCACCCTGCTCGAGGATGCGCCGACTCGGCGGAGTCATGCCGAGCACCTCATCTTTTCCCGAGGCGATCAACATGAAGTTGTCTTCCGCGCCCAGCCGTTTGATCTCGCTCTCGACCTCGGCCACGATGTCGTACTCCGTGACGCCTGGCTCGAGTGCGTTTACGAAGCTCTTCCAAGCCGCATCCGAAACAGCCGCAGCTTTGCGCATTCTGGCGAGCTCCCACGGGCTCTTGACCATGCGAGCCTCGTCGAAGAGCTTCGTGGCAGAAACAAGTTCGACACCTGGGAGGCCGGAGAGAAGAGCCCGGTAGAGAACCGTCGGAAGCAGTTCGAGATGACCGATACCGATGCGCCGCGCACCGAGCGCTCTGATCTCGGAGATCACGGGGTCGAGGTTTGCAATGGAGATCAGCTGACCGGAGACCACCCAATCGCGCTCACGCAGGGGAATGAGATCTGCGCGACGAGTCGAGAACGCGGTCGCCTCTGCATCGAGAGGCAGCACGGCAAGAGTCGCCGCGCCCCCCAGCGACGTGTCTGTCAGGTAACGCACGTTCTCCCGCCGCCAGGCTGGTGCGTAGGCGACCAGGGCATCGAGGGCGCGTTCCGCCATCGCCGTGCGTAATTTCGCCTGACGCAGCGAACGCTCGACTCTGTCGGCATCTCCTGGGTCAATCGTCACGACGCGGGTCGCACTTTCGGTCGAGAGGCTGTTCATAGTGCGCCCACCCGCTCCTTCTCTTGTTCTGCCTGCTCTTCCATGCGCATGAAATCGTGAGTCACCGACTTCTCGAGTTCGAACAGCCGGTCATCCTCCGGCTTGCGCGGGTGGGGCACGTCGACCGTGAGGTCGAGGTACGTGTGCGTCGGCCGAGCGGTGATGACGAGCATCCGGGTCGATAGGAACACCGCTTCGCGAATGCTGTGGGTGACGAACAGGATGGTCGTTCCGGTCTGATCCCAGATGCGAACGAACTCCTGCCTCAGTTTTCTCGCCGAGAATTCGTCGAGAGCAGAAAAGGGCTCGTCTGCCAGAAGCAGGTTGGGTTCGATCGCCAGTCCCCTGGCGAGGGATACACGCTGTTGCATGCCACCCGAGAGCTGAAGCGGGTAATAGGCGGCGAACTCGCTGAGCCCGACGAGATCCAAGTATTTATGCACCCTGAACTGGATCTCGTCGTGCGGAAGGCCGAGCTCGCGTAACGGCAGCGCCACGTTGTCGGCAACTGAACGCCAGTTGAGCAGGCGTGGTTGCTGGAAGACGACGCCGATCTTCACGTCGGAACGCGTTTTCGTCGTCACCGTCTTGCCTGCGAGAGTGACCGTGCCCGACGTTGCGTCATCGAGACCGTTGATGATGTTCAACAGTGTCGACTTGCCGCAGCCCGAAGGACCGAGGATCGAGAGCAGCGCCCCCTCCTCGACTTCCACGTCGAGGCCGCCCAGTACATTCAGCGGAGTGAGTCCAGGGCGCGGATACGACTTCTTGACATTGTCGAGCACGAGATAGGACTGAGTCACGACTACTCCTCCTTCTGACTCTGAGAAACAGGGCGCCACCGCGTGAGCCGGTTCTCGATCGGTTTCAAGATCGCGAATTCGATGATGAGCAGCACTGACGTGAACAGCAGCGTCCAGGCGAGCACCTGCGTCATGCTGAAGTTGCCGAACCAATAGCTCAGGGTGTAGCCGACACCACTCGAGAGGCCGAGCAGTTCGACGACCGTCACGATCTTCCATGAGATGCCGAGGGCATAGCGCAACGCGGCCAGGATGAATGGAACGAGTTGAGGAACGACGACTCGCAACAGAATCGAACGGCGAGAGAATCTGAATGCCTGGGCCATATGGATCACGTCGTGGTCTATTGCTTTCGTGCCCTGCCAGATGTTGATGGCGATCGCCGGTGTCGCCCCCACTCCGACAGCGATGATGGCCGCGAAGTCGTTGAGTCCGAACCAGAGGATGCACAGAATGCCGTAGACGATGGCCGGGATGGTGAAGAAGATGAGCACCCATGTGTCGAGAAGATCTTCACCCAGCTTGGACAGCCCCATGATGAGCCCGATGATGATGCCGAAGGTGATGCTGATGGCCATGCCCCCAAGCACCCGCAGCATCGTCACACCGATCTGGTAATAGGTGTTCGGAAGGGTGAGGTTCTGGCCGATCTGCGCGAATACGGCAACCGGACCGGGCAAGACGGTCGGCTTCAGGAAAAGCGAGACTATCTGCCAGACCAGCAGCAGCACCAGCACCGATAGGACCCGCCGCCAGAAGCCCCGGAGAAATCGATGGCGTGATGCGCGCGCCACCGAGGCGTGGTCGAAGATCACCTCTGTCTGAAGCGCTTGAATTGTGGACAACTTTGTGCACCTTTCGCTTGCTTGTTCTGTTTCCCCCGCGCCGATGTGCGGCGTGAGGTGACTAGCTGTCTGCGTCACCCTTCTCGTTGAAGTAGACGGTGGCGCGCTGGTACATGCTCTGCATTGCCGTGACAACGATCGGCAGGGTTTCTGCCGGAATGTCGGCCATGACGTGCTGAACGATGTCTCTCAGCGCTTCATCGGCCACTCCAACCGCAGCACGACCCTCGTCGGTCACGCTCAGAATGATCGCCCGCCGATCTGCCGCACTTTGCACCGTTGTCATCAGGCCTCGTTTTACAAGACCGTCGACGTTCTCTGAGACAGTAGGCAGCGAGAGGCTGCCTCGGGCAGCGAGCTGGCTCAGCGATGTGTAGCCGTTGGCAACTCGTTGAAGCGTGCGGTACTGCCGAAACGTGAGTCGCGGATCGAGACCACCGAGGGTCGCCGCAAAGAGACGATTGAGGCGAACCGGCACACCGAGCATGAGCTCCAGCGTCTCTGGCTCGACGGACACAACCGCTGATGTTCGTTTCGTCATGATTCATCTCCTTCGGTATCCTACTAGTTGGATACACGATACATTAGGCACCCTAACTAAGCAACAGTGCATCGGGCAGGCCAGCCGGCCCCCGTTGCAGGCTTACTGCGACGGCAGAGGGGGGTAGTTCAGCGTGAACAACGAGTCGGGAATGTCTTGCGGGAACGACGGATCGAGGTACGGCAGCAGATCTTTGATGAGCTTCTTCATCGCATCGATCTCTGTCTGCGTCCACGTCGTCACGAACGAGCTGGTGTACAGCTTCTGGAAGGACGCCGCAGCTTCAGGCTGACCTAGCGACGCGGCGTAGTCCGTCCACACCGATGAGTTGCTGAGGATGTACTGCACGGCATCGCGAAGGGCACTGTTGTACGCCCGAACCGCCGAACAGTTCTGCTGAGCGTAGCTGTCGGTGGTCACCGGACCGAGATACAGCGGACTGTATCCAAGCTTGGCGTTGTAATCGGCGGTCAGGTCGACGAGTTCGGTGTAGTTGCCCGCATTCACCTGGTAGGCCGTGCCTGCCGCGTCGAGCACAATGGCGTCGAGCTGGCCCTGATCCATCAGACCGTACAGTTCGGCGTCTGGAGCAACATGAACCTGGCCGTCGAGGTCGGTCAGCAGGTCGACTCCGTAAGCCTTTTTCGCCAGCGCCTGCAAGACGGCAGTCGTCGCTCCGTTCAACGCGGTGAACGAGCCGACCCGCTTTCCCTTGAGGTCGCTCAGGCTCTTGATCGATGAGCCTTTCGGAACGAACACCCCTGCAGTCGGAACGGAGAGCGCTCCGATGAAGACGACGTCAGACCCGCCGGCCCGAGCCTGGTCCATCGTTGTCAGACCACCGAAGCCGAAGTCGACGGCGCCTTGCGTGATCGCTTGGGCAGAGGCCGGAGGGTTGAGAAACGACTTGACGTCGAGGTTCAGGTTGTATTTCGTATCGAGCCCCTGAGACTTCACGGTCTTGATGACCAGGTCTTGATTGCCCGGATTTGTCGCGACCGTGGCTGACGTCATTGTCGTAAGGGGCCCGCATTGCGCGCCGTCTGTACTCGTGGCCGCGGCGTTCGACGTCGATGCGCCGGCAGAACTACACCCGGCGAGCGCCAGGCTGGCGACGGTCAGCAGCGCCAACGTCGCGACGGTGATCTTCTTGTGCATTTTCTCTCCTAATCGGAAACCGTGCCTTGTCGGTGCTTCACTGCACCGACACGAGTACGCCGAGTGCAGTGACTGTGCGTACGAGGAGCGTCTCAAGAGCTCTGCTAGCGGGGAGACCGGGGGGATGCAGACCGTGAATTGCGCCGCATCCTGTCTCAGCGTCTTCGCTAATCAGGGACCCTAAGCTTTTGCCGACCTTACGGTTAGCACCCCTAAGCTGTCAAGGAAAATGTGCCGGCCCAGTCAATTGATGCCAGATGAAAAGCGTTGATTCACCAGCCGAACTGCCTCGTCGACGTACTGTTCGACGTGCCATGGCAGCAGTTGGTCGACGTGCGCCCGAGCCGTTGCGGCTTCCCGCACGCGCTCGACATATGCTGTCGGATCCTGATACCGGCCGAGCAGCGATTCGCGAGGGAGAGGTGTTCGGTCGCCCCACATGAGCGAGACCGCCGAGCTGTAGACCGCGGTCGGAACTTCGATCTCGGGCATGCGCACTCCGCCGACAACATTGCCGACGTCGTCGAGCTCGAGCTCGACTCCCTGCCCGCGACGACGAAGGCGTGGCTGACTTGCCAATGGCCTCCCGCCCCCCGCCCACTGGGCAAGGGGCCGCGCGGCCGCAGCGATCGTCGGCGAGAAGCGCACCATGCGCTGCGCCTGCCCGGCGAAGGGGTCATCCCATCCGTCGCGCTCAGAGATATCAGGTCGGTAACCGCCATCGCAGGCCGAACGGTGCACAGACCCGGCGAGCTCCCATACCCTGATCCACTCGCTGTCGCCCGGGGATGGAACTCGCGCCGCTCGAGCCTCTGTCTCAGACTGAAGCAGCAACACGGGGACGCCAGCATCGGCTCTAACGGTCGTTGCGATCAACCGACGCAGCTGTTGCTCGTTGAAATCGCTCTTGCTCTGCCCCGGAACGACTGGCGAGTCGTCGAAATCGGTCGCTCCTCCGAGCAGCACACTCAAGATGAAGGCGGAGAAGACTTGGTGATGCCGGTGCACGGCATTGACGTAGCTGACAAGCCGCGACGCAGACTGGGATTCGCCGATTGCGACGCAGTCGTGCGGTGAAAGACCCGGCAACAGCCTCGCGCCGACACCATGCGTAGCCATCAGACATCGGGCGACGGCCGCGAAGATATCGAACGAGCAACTGTCGCCCGGAATCTTGAGACGGCCGTATCTCTGCGGGTCGAGTCGGCGCAGGCCCGATCGTTCGACACCGTCGAGACCATCCACTCCCACCGTCTGAGCCGACACCGCCGCATACACGTATCCGGATCGGTGAAAGTTCTCATTGACCGCCCACGAGATCTCATTGAGTGACGAGACGTTCGACCACTCGCAGAGCACGATGCCGTTGAACCGCGACGGGTCGATCGGTCGGTGCACAATCACGCGAGTCCTGAAAGGTCGCGTGTCGGTGGCCTCGACGCTCCATTCTCCGCTCACATCGAGTCGACCCGCGGGCCGGTAGGTGCGTGCCAGACCCGACACGAAGTACTCCTCCTCGACATAGCCGAAGATCGTGAGGTCGCCGGCGTATCCGCCCATGACATGGCCCGGGCCGCGTATCGGGCCCTCGATCTGCACAGAGAGCGCCATCACACACCCTTCCCGGGAGCACGCCGATGCATCGTCATGGCCGCTCGCCTCGGAGCGGGGTCACGGCGTCGTCTCTTCGAGCAACCATTCGGTCGGAATCACGTGACCAAGATCCTGCTCCTCAGCCAATCGCAGAATGCGGGAGCCGACGGCGGCGAATTGAATGCCCATTCCCGTGTTGTTGGCGAAGATCGTGATGTCATCGGGATGCTTTCTCGCTGGCGCCGGGTCGAGAAGCACGTCTCCGATCTCCTGGATGTCGTCCCAGGCGATCCGGCCCCTGTCGACGGGCCCCAGAATGTCGATCTGATTGTCGTGGTGCACCTGCTCGCGCGAGAAGACGACGATTCGGTCCGCACGGTCGAATGTCACGTCATCGAGTTCGCGCCGCATCGCCGTGCCGTCAGGACTGGTGATGCACGTCACGTGCGTTCCCGGCTCCAGCCAACGTCCGTCGAAGACCGGCTCCATGGCGGCGGTCGCCGCTGTGATGATGCGGCATCCTTCCACTGCCAGGCGGGGATGATCTACGGCAACCACCTTTCGACCGGTCTTCTCGCTCCAGGTCGCTGCGAACTCCTCTCGGCGAGCGGCGGTCGGGCTGTAGACCCTGATCTCTTCGATGCCAGGCCGTACCAGCAACAGTGTCTCGAGGTGTGCTGCCGCCTGCCACCCCGCACCGAACATCCCCGCGACGGTCACGTCATCATTGCTCAGTTCTCGAACACCGAGGGCAGACGTCGCTCCGACTCGGAACTTCTGGATCACCGAGTCGTGCATGATCGCGAGTGGCTCCAGAGTGTCGAGGCTGTACAGCGTCACGAGACCAACGTAGCGGCCCCCCGGAGCCACGGGCAGCAGACGACGGCGACTCTCGCCCGTGGGCAGCGTCTCGGTTCCGACCATGTCGGAGGTGATGCGAGTGGCCCACACCCCGCTCGACAGATTGCCGCCCTCCTGCGACTTGAAGCGGAAGCGAAAGCCGGGATGCGCCGCGTTCTCGACGGGGAAATACGTGTGGTTGCGCGGCCTGTTCGCACCTTTCTCATCGGCGAGTTCGCGGTATGCGACCTCAAGTGAATCGATGACGTCTTCGGCGTCGAGCAACTGCTCGACATCGTCATTCGAGAGGATTCTCATCGTTGGGTCTCCTGACAGGTACTTCAGTGACGCGAACCAGGTCTCTGGCCCGCGGTGGGTGCGCCGTGCACCCCGGACGAGCTCCTTAGGGACCCTAAGGATGCTCGACGCAAGAGTAGAGTTCGCGACCATGCCGCGTCAATGACGACGTGGAGCTGCAGTTCTCGATGTTGCGCCAGTGCACGCATACAGTTAGCATGCCTAATGAGAAGGTACCCTAAATAAAAGTGACGTGAATTGGGAACCGCATTTGACTCATTGACACGCACAAGGAGGTCTGCATCATGAACAATTCTTATGATTTCTCAGGAAAGGTCATCCTCATCACAGGTGGGGCCAGCGGAATCGGCGCCGCCGGGGCGCGTGCAGCAGCAGCAGCCGGCGCCCGCGTCGCCATTCTCGACGTCAACGAAGAATTGGGAGCAGCCGTCGCAGCAGATGACGCGAATATCTCTTTCTACTCGCTCGACGTGTCAGACCATGACTCTGTGCAGGGCGTCATCGGCGACATCGTGAAGAACCATGGCCGTATTGACGGGCTCGTGTGCTGCGCCATCGTGCAGCCACTGATTCCCGTAATCGAGATGACACCTGACAGGCTAAGAAAGGTACTCTCCATCAATGTCGAGGGCGTGGTGTGGGCATGCAAGGCTGTCGCGCCAGTGATGATGAGGCAGAACAGCGGTTCCATCGTCATGTTCGCCTCGGGTACCGCCGACTTCGGAAAACCGTTCTCATCGCCCTACACCGCGTCGAAAGGCGCTGTGAGCGGGTTCGCCCACACCTTCGCGAAGGAGGTGCAACCATACGGAGTACGTGTCAATCTACTGCGGCCTGGAATCATCGACACACCCCAGTACCGAGCTTCGAATCCCGATGCAGACTACGACAAGATGGACAAGCCGCAAGACGTCGTCGGGCCCTTGATGTTCTTGCTCTCCGACGATGCGACAATGACCAACTCCATGGTTACCCGAGAAGGGTCCCTGCCGCGCTCCCCCAAGATCTACTCGTGAACCCCAGGGCGTCGGGAGCGACGGCGGTGTCAATCGATTCACTGCGTATGCCGGTACCACTCACGCATGCGTTCGTCATCGCTGAGGGGAGCCGACTGGTCTTCATCAGCGGGCTCACGGCGAAAGACGGCGAGGGAAAGACGGTGGCCCCGGGTGATGCTGGCGCGCAGGCCGACCATATCCTGGGGGCCATCGACGACATTCTGCGAGCGGCCGGAGGCAGCATCGACGACGTGATCAAGGTGACCGTGTATGTGGCCGACCGCGCGTTGGCTCCAGCGGTCGGAGCTGCACGGGCGCGATACTTCGCAGATTCACCGCTCCCCGCCTCCACAATGATCCAGGCGACGCTGATGTCGGAGGACCAGCTTGTCGAAATAGAGGCGATCGCTGCGATCCCCGCCGCGTCCTAGCGGAGTGACTCAGAGATGGTGTCGGCCGGTTCGTCCGCGATCCGTTCGAGAAAAACCCTGACGACCGCGCTACGACCGTTGCGCACTGCCGCAATCGCCGCGGCCAGGGCAGGCTCAAGATCTGTAGCTTGCTCGACGGTCAGTGAGAGCGCACCGCCTGCTGCCGCGGCGATTCCCCCGAGATCAGCCGACTGGCCAAGATCGACCCAGTAGCGGTGGAGCGAGTCGGCCACACCGCCTGAGTATTGCCTGATGACGTTACGCTTCGTAGCGTTCCATCCGCCGTTGTCGAGAATGACCGTCAGGAACGGTGCCTTGTACCGTTGCGACATCCAGTACGCCGAAGCGGGCGAGCTGAGGAAGAACGCGCCGTCTCCGACAATCGCGATGACCTCAGCGTGAGGCTTAGCGAGCTTGATTCCGACGGCCGCGCCGGCGAACCACCCGAGCGACGACCCGCCGCTGGCGAAAAGCGTGCCGGGCTTGTTCCGAGGCAGATGCCGGAAGACGGTCTCAGCATTACTGATCGCCTCATTGAGCACGATCGTGTCGTTATCAATGACCGCAGCCACTGCGCCCGCGACGAGGGGAACGGTGAGGCCGTCGCTCCGACGTTCAACCTCCCATCTCGTGCGCTGGTTCCGATGCAGGTCAGCGACGTCTTTGCGACGGCCCTCGACGCCGTTCGATTTTGCGTTCTGTGCCGCTGCCAGCAGTTGGTTCACGACAGTGGCCGGGTCAGCCCGGACGAAGCGCTGCGACTCGAGATACCAGAGGGGCATGCCCTCGTTGAGCGGGTCAGCGTCGACGACGTAGAGGGCAGCATCCGGCCGTGGTGCCGATAGAGCAGGCATCCACGGCGCATCGCTGTCAATGACGATGATGACATCGGCATGCTCGAGAATGGGGCCAGCTGCGAAGCCGAGATGCAGTTCGTGATCGGCCGGAAAGCCCATCGCTGCGGCCACCGGCTGAACGACGCCGATACCGAGCATCTCAGCGAGCTGCACGAGCGGCCCGACCGACTCGGGCTCGCGCCCATAGCCTGACGTCACGATCACCGGGAATCTGGCGGCTGAAACGGCGGCGAGCATCTCGGCGATGACAGCGCCGGAGGCTGGAATCGGCTCAATCGGGCGCCAGAGAGCAGCATCGACAGAACGACCTTCACTGACGGCAGCGAGCACCTCTCGCGCGGCGGTGAGGTATACCGGCCCTCGAGGCGCACTGTTTGCGATCTGAACTGCTCGCAGCACGACCTGTCGCGCGTTGGCTCCCGTGCGGAGGTCATAACTCCACTTCGAGTACGGCCGAACCAGTGCGTGCTGGTCTTGCACGTCCTGAAGGTGATTGGGGTAGCTGTTCCTCGTGCCGGCGAACTCGCCCTCGAGCGTGTAGGGCGTAAGCCCAGCGAACAGCAGCACCGGGACGTGGGCCCGCGCAGCATTGTGCACGCCGCCACCGAGATTTGCTGTGCCGACGTCGACGTGCACGAAGACGGCCTGGGGTCTTCCCGAGGCCAGTGCATAACCGTGGGCGGCGGCGATCGCACTCGCCTCATGCGGAGCAAGAATCACCGCGGGCGTGTCGTCGCCCTGCTGGCGCGCCCGCGCGAGCGATTCAATGATGCCCGGGTGATCGCTGCCCAGATTGGCGAAGACAATGTCGATGCCGGCTGCCCTGATGCCTGCCAGAAGGGCGTCTGCGCCCGTTTCGTGCGGGCTCATTGTGCTGGCTGAACGACGTGCACGCTGTGGTATTCGAGATATTCGCCGAGCCCTGCGCGCGAATTCTCCCACCCCATGCCGCTCTGCTTGACGCCGCCGAAGGGAGCGTACTGCTGCGCCACGGGGGTCAGGGCATGGCCGTTGACGAACGTGATTCCGGCCTCGATGCGGCCCGCGACCTCGCTCGCTCTCGAGACATCCGAAGACCACACTGACGACGCCAAGCCGAACTCCGTATTGTTCGCCAGAGCCACGGCTTCATCGAGGTCGTCATAACCGACTATCGGGAGAATCGGGCCGAACTGTTCTTCGAGAACAACCGCCGACAGCGGCGGCGCGTCGACGACCAGGGCCGGCAGCAGGTAGAAGCCCTCATCCCACGACTCGGGATCGACCTTGCGTCCCGCCGTCACAACAGGTACCTCTGCAGCCGAGAGCTTGCGATGCAGAGACCTGATCCTCTCGAATTGAGCACGATTGTTCACGGGCCCCATCGTCGAACGACTGTCGAGGCCGTGCCCCACGCTTATCTCCTCAATGCGAGAGACCGCAGCGTCGACGAACTCAGACAGCGAGTCGCGAGGAACGTAGACCCGCTTGATGGCGTAGCAGACCTGGCCCGCCCGGCGAAACGCATGCTCGACGATTGAGCATGCAACGCCGGGTATGTCTGCGTCGGCCAAGACGATCGCCGGGTCGTTTCCCCCTAGTTCGAAGTGCAGATGCACGAGGGTTTCGGCCGCACTTCGCATGATCGCCTTTGCTGTCGACCCTCCGCCCGTGAACGAGACCATCCGCACACCGGGGTGCATGACGAGCGCGTTTCCAACGTCGGCGTCACCATGAATCACGCTCACCAGCCCAGCCGGCAGCAAGGATGCCATGCGCTCGATCAACGCTGTGACGACGAGTGGCGAGAACGGCGACGGCTTGAGGATGACCGCGTTTCCTGCGGCAAGGGCCGGGGCGAGCTTCTGGGCGGCGAGAATTACCGGCGCATTCCAGGGCACGATGCATCCGACCACCCCGAACGGCTTGCGTTGGAGGTGGAGCTCGACTCCGCCTGACGAGTGGAACTCGGGCGACGAGAGCGCGGCCCGCGTGTGCTCTGCCGTGTACCTGAAGATTCGGGCGGCGGCGAGCAGCTCGTTTCGGGAGACGCCGAGGATAGAACCGTTCTCGCGAGTCAGGGTTTCGACGAGGCCGATCTCGACGTTGTCGAGAAGATCAGCGATTCTGTCGAGAATGTCGGCTCGATAATCGGGCCCGAGCCGCTCCCAGGCCGGCTGGGCACGCGTTGCAGCGCTGACCACAGCATCGAGAGTCGAGGGAGCGATCATTCCGGCCAAGCCGACGATCTCCGTACGTCGGCCGGGATCGCGCACCTCGAATCTCGACGCCGACGGCAGTGGCCCAGAGCCACCGATGAAGGAGTCCGCATCACGGACGCCGCTTGGATGCGGATCGAACACAGTTTCCTCCTCAACCGATTGACGAGACCGACAATACTGTTAGGGTTACTAACTAGTCAACTGTTTAGGGCTGCTAACTAATCATCTTCGCTTGGCGACCGAGGTGTTCCGACGCAGCCGCGCCGAAGGTAGGCCTCCATGGAGAAAACGCACACCGCTGTCGACACCGACGTCGTGATCGTGGGTGCCGGCACCGCTGGCGCGATCATCGCGGCACGTCTCGCCCAGGCAGGGCGAGACGTCGTGCTGCTTGAGGCGGGACCTGATTTTCCGACCGCAGACGCGACTCCCGATGTCGTGCGGTACGGCTCCTACAGCGAGGGCAGGCTGACGACCCGAGATTTCTCGTGGCACTGGGCAACCGCACTCACTGAAGCCGGTGGCGAGCCGTACATCCTGTACAGCGGCCGAATCACCGGCGGTGGGAGTTCTGTCAACGGCCAGGTCTGGTTGCATGGTCTGCCTGGCGACTTCAACGGCGCATGGTCGACTGCCGCCGGCGCTGACTGGAACTGGAACGCGGTGGAGCCTTGGTACCGTCGCACGGAACGCGACCTGGACTATCCAACCGCAGGGGAATCGGGCGAGATACCGGTGCGGCGAATCCCGGAGGCGGCCTGGCATCCTCTGCATGCCGCCTTCGTGCAAGCATGCCGTGACAGCGGATTCGCCCTCTGCGCCGACTTCAACGCGGTCGGCGCCGAAGGGGTCGGTGCCCAGCCTTTCAACAACGTCGACGGAGTTCGTGTCAGCTCCGCGCTCTCGCACCTTTCCTTGGTGCGCGAGCTCCCGAATCTCCGAATCCTTGGTGGTCATACCGTCGAGCGGATTCTGTTCCAGGGAACCAGGGCGGCAGGAGTCTTGGCGAAGACGTCGGATGGTGACGTCACGGTGGGTGCCCGCGAGGTGATACTCGCTGCCGGTGCGATCGGCACACCCTGGCTTCTGATGCGCTCTGGCGTCGGACCAACCGAGCAGCTCGACCGATTCGACGTGCCGATCGTCGCAGATGCGCCAGGCGTCGGCACTGGGCTTCGCGAGCACCCGCAGTTCGCACTTCGCTGGCGGTCGCAGAGCGAGCGGCCGCTCGATCTGACCTCAGCTCGCTCTCCCGTCGCGCTACGAATGACCGCACCCGGATCGTCTGTGCGTGACGACATCAAGATCTCAATCTCGGCCTTTCACGACGACGCAGGATTCGGCGTGCAGGTTGCCATATTCCTGATGCTTGCACTCAGCCGCGGAGACGTCACCCTCTCGGAGGATGGACCCGACAGCCGACCTGTCATCGACTTTCAATACCTCGAGCATCCCGAAGATCGCCGGCGCCTTCGCGAAACCGTGCGCTTCGCCGTTCGACTCGTCGAAAATTCAGGACTGTCGAGCTTCGTGGCCGAACGAGACGACCTCAGCGATGACGTGCTCTTCGACGACGATCAACTCGATGGCTGGCTACGACGGAGGGTGCAGGGCACCTACCACCCATCGTCGACCTGCGCCATGGGTGATGTCATCGACGCAGATGCGCGGGTGCGCGGTGTCGATAACCTCCGCGTCGTAGATGCAGCAGCAATGCCCGAGAGCGTTCGCGCGAACCTGAATGCGACAGTGAGCATGATGGGCGAGCGGTTTGCCGCCATGATCTCGGCTGAGGCTGCCGACTGAACTTCACCAGGCTACAGAATCTCCGCCGCTTTGGGCTCTCGGATGGTTGCACAAAGCACTGTCCGAGCTCGTCGTCGGTGGCACGACGGTCGCGACGGTGCCTGCGGGCACGGCGCTCGCGGCGGCACGAGCGGGGCGACGGTCAAGGTAGCGCACGCCGCCGCTCCGACAGATGCGTGATGCAGTGGCCGGGGACGCGGTTGGTTCGCTTCACCGACCGAGCGCTTGTCAACGCCTGCTGCGGCCGACGCCCGGAACCGACGTGACCTGGCGCATCCAGCCCGCGACCTGGAAGGCGTCGAGGTCGGCCAGACTCTCGAGTTCGACACCACGCGTCGCCTTGCCCATGCCCGTCGGGGTCACGGGCGGCACCGGGTCGAGCAGGGTCGCGGCGTTGATGAACATGAGCTCGACATGCCCGTCGAGGGCGCCGCAGCTGAAGCACCACCCGTCGCCGACGCCGTAGTACGCCATGCCCCACTTCACCGACCTCTGCAGGCCGGGCAGGGTCTCGGCCGCGAGCGCGTCGACGGCCTCGGCGATGCCGCGCTGCGGCTCGGGAATGCTGGCGATGTAGTCGAACACGGGCTGGTCGCCCACCGCCGCCTTCGCCGGGCTCGCCTTGCCGTGCATCTCGAATCTCCCATCACACCGGGTCGGCCCCGGTAAGTGAACAGCGTACACATCGGCAGTCGCCAGGGCGACCCCACGAGAGGCTTGACAGCTGCGGGTTGGGCCTTGGTATCGTCCTACTGATCGGCCCAGACCCCGCTGACCACCCACCCGCGGCCGGGCGGGGTCAGTACCCAGGCCCCGCCCTGTCGCAAGGCCTGGGTGACAGGGCGACCACAGCTATCATGCGTTCACCACAGCGGTTCACTCAGCTCGGCGATCGTCTCCGCCATCAGCCTTCCGTAGACAGACGGGTCGGCCGGCGGATGCTGTTCCCATTCGCCCAGTTGGCGCGAGTTCTGCACGACCAGACGGCAGCGATCGAAGCGAAGCCGCATAAAGGCAGCCAACAGCGCGTCGACATCGTCCCCGTACACTCTCAGCAACTCGGCCAGCACGATGCCGTCTTCGATCGCGATACCCAGACCGTAGGAGATGTGGGGCGTGCTCGCATGTGCGGCGTCACCGATCACGAGAATCCGCCCTCGGTACCAGGGGTCGTCGAGCAGCAGCCACTTGAGCGAGCGGAAGTCGATATCGGGTTCGAGGCGGCCCGCGATCTCCGGCACCATTCCGCCGAACGGTGCCAGGGCACGGTGGAGCTCGGCGAACCGGTCATCCGACTCGTCGCGGTGCTGCCCGTCGCCGCTGGCGGTCTCGCGAGACTCGAGCAGGTAGAGGTACATGCGGGTGTCGGAGAGCGGCACCAGCCCCACCTTGCTGACAGGCCCGTTGTACAACTGGTATTCAGTCAGGTCGCCCCGCGCGGCGCTCGCCCGCCAGATCGACTGCCCATTGTGCTGCGGCTTCGGAGCCGAAGACCCCATCATGAGGTCACGCACGCGGGAGTTGATGCCGTCTGCCCCGATGACGAGGTCGTATCGCCCGGCCCCTCCGTCGCTGAAGGTGACGTCGACTCCAGAACGGTCACTGCGCAGACCGTCGACGGTCAGACCGAACCTCAAGACCACCCCGCTCGTACCCACAGCCTCCGACAGGATCCTGCCCAGTTCCGCGCGCCCGATGGCGATCGACGCAGGGCGACCAGGTACCAGCGACTCGGGCCGCAAGGGGGGCATCAACGCGGCGCCGGTGGCGTCGAGCATGTTCACCACCCCGGTCGGATAACCGGCGCGCTCAATGGCGTCGAGCAAGCCGAGCGAGTCGAGCGCCCTCAGCGGCGAGTTCTGGAGGTTGACACCGATTCCGGCAGCGGTGTGGCTGCTCTCGAGCTCGACGACGTGAGCGACAGCCCCTGTGCGAGCGAGCGCGAGAGCAGCGACCATCCCCGCGGGTCCGGCACCCACGATGAGAACGCGAAGGGGCGTCATCGATCCACCGCTCCCGCCACAGGCGCTGGCCTCGTCATCGCACGCGCCTCAGTCGGCCAGGCGTTCAGCTGCGGCTCGAGCTCCGCGTACCGCGAGCGCGACACTCATCAGCGTCGGGTTCATCGACGTCGCAGTGGGAATGACCCCGTTTCCTCCGACCACCAGGTTCTCGTAGCCCCAGACCCGCGAC
This sequence comes from Subtercola sp. YIM 133946, assembly GCF_036553535.1. Lineage (NCBI taxonomy): Bacteria > Bacillati > Actinomycetota > Actinomycetes > Micrococcales > Microbacteriaceae > Subtercola > Subtercola sp. YIM 133946. The sequence continues at coordinate 123,064 of NZ_JAZHPE010000045.1, read as the reverse complement.
CATGGATCGGCCACCGAGGTTCCGTCGTCAGATTCACCCATGCGCATCGTACCCTCGTAGTGCAGGCTCGACCCGGGCGGCAGCAGCCGCGGCTCGGCGATCGCCTCACCGAGCGTGTCGGCGACGCGGCGCAGCCGCTCGGTTCCCTCTGCTATCTCGGCGAGCTCAGACTCGGTCAGCTCGTAGCGTACGGTCATGTTCGGAAATCCGCGGTAGTCCAGCTCGTTGTCATCGAAGGTCACGCCGTCATCGAAGCGGGGCTGTTTACGCATGCCGTAGCCCATGTTCACATATCCCCAGCGATTGCCCGAGTGCTTGGCCTCGGGCGGCATCTCCCACGGCGCGGTCTCTGCGTACATCACCTGCAACGAGAATGGATGGCCAGGCTCTGAGAACGGGATGCGGTTGACCGCCGCGACCGGGTCGACGGGATTCAGTGCACGGCGAGCGAGTTCTTCGTCGAGCTGCTCCTCGGTCGCCAGCCTGCTCATCTTCTCACCGTCGAGGGCCACGGTCGTCACCACGACAGGGTGCTCGGTCAAGTAGTGCCCCAGCGCCCGCGGCCGAATCCCGGATGCCCACAGCAACTGTGGCGAACGGAATGCGTCTGCCGCCACCACCACCAGGTCGGCTTTCACCGAGCTCACCTGCCGTGTTCGCAGGTCTTCGACCGTCACGCCCACCACCCGGTCACCGTCGAGGTCGACCTTTCGAACCAGGTGCAGGTCACGCAACTCGAACCTTTTCGACAGCGGGGACTCCGGGTCGATCAGCGGGCCGAGCACGACATCCGCCCCCGCCCAGCGCATACTGCCGTCAGGCTGTGGATCACCCGCCACCGGCAGCGTGCTGGGGCCGAAGCCCTCCGGCAGCTCGGCACCGAACTCGTCGTCGAGCAGGGATCGAATCGCCGCGCCGACAGCGGAGTCGGCGAACGCAGCATGCTGCACGTGCAGCAGGCCCTCCGCGACCTCCATCAGCTCGCTCCACTCTGCGTCGTCGATGAAGGCAACCCGCTCGCTGAACGATGGCGCCGGAGTCGCGCAGGTCCAGTGCGCTCCCATGCCGCCGACGTTCGTCGATGCGGCGCCGGCCGGAAACGTTTCAGCGTGCCCGCTGCCCTCTCCCCCGAAATCGATCAGATGGGTGCCCTGGCGTGCCGTGAACATGCCCTCGACGACGGCCGATGAGGGAATTCCGAGGGTCTCTCTCAGCGCGCCCGCCTGCGGCCCCTGCGAGAGTTCCCGCGCCCGCTCCTTCTCCTCCGGATCGGCGATGTTGCGTACGCTCGCACCGGGGGTCTCGGTCAGCTGCGGCCCGGCCTCGAACATGATGACCCGGGCATCCGGAACACTCTCGACGAGCACCCGGGCGTAGGCCGAGCCGATGGGACCGCTGCCGACGATGGCAATGGTGTGCTGGGGTGACATGTCGTTACTCCTTTGTGGTTGATCCTGGTTCAGACGCTGAGTGTCTCGACGTCGGCAACGCGCTCGTCGGAGAGCCGGCCGGGCGGGAGCAGCACGCTCGCGACGATTCCGACAGCGAAGACGAGCGCAGTCGCGGCGAAGATCGGAACGAACACCGTGCTGTAGACCTCTGCGACCTGGAGCTGAACGGCCGGCGAGGCAGCGCGCACCAGCTGAGGGGTCAGAGTCTGAGCATCCAGTCCGCCGGGAAGCAGAGCCGCCACGCCGAACCCGATGACGCCCCCGATCAGCGCCGTCGCCACGGTGGCGCCCACCTGGCGCGCGAGGTTCACGGCCGCCGTGATCGAGCCGGTCTCGCTCGAAGGAACGGCGCTCTGCACAACCGCGACGATCAGGCTCATGAACGAGCCCGTGCCCACACCGACGATCGCCATGGCCACCATCGGCACCCAGATCGGCAATCCGACGGGCAGCGCGGCCATCGCCAGCAGCCCCGCTGTGCCGAGTGACGTGCCGATGATCGGGAACAGCCGGTACTCGCCCGTGCGACTGGCGAGGATGCCCGTGGCGACGTTGCTCACCAGCATCCCGAACACGGTCGCAATCGGTACGAGCCCCGAGAGGGTCGCGCTGAGCTGGTAGGCCATCTGAAAGTAGGTGGGCAGATACGACGTGAGCGAGAACACACTGATGCCCACGATCGCCGAGAGCACGGTGCCGGCGGCCACCGTGCGATCGGCGAAGAAACGCAGTGGCACGATCGGTTCGGCGACGCGCAACTCGATCACGAAGAACACCGCGGTGGCGACGGCGCAACAGCCGAAGGCGAGAACAGTCTGAAGACCCTGCGAGGGGTCACCGACCCAGGTGACGGCGAGCACCACGGCGACGAGTGCGACGGTCAACGAGATCGTGCCGGCGAAGTCGAACGGGGCACGTACTCCCGGTTCGATGTGAGGAACCGCGAAGATCGCCAGCGCGAAGGCCACGGCGCCCACGGGCAGATTGATCCAGAACACCCACGGCCATCCCCAGTAGTCGGTGATCAGCCCGCCGAGAACAGGCCCGATGAGAATGGCGATGGGAAAGGCCGCCCCCACGATCGACAACAGCTTGGGGCGCTGCCGCGGCGTGGCCACACGGGCGATGATGGTCTGCGACATCAGTTGCAGACCAGCGGAGCTCATGCCCTGCACCACTCGAGCGGCGACGAGCCAGAGCATGCTCGACGAGAACCCGCAGGCGAGCGACGCGGCGATGAACACGACCAGCGAAACCAGAAAGACGCTGCGCGGGCCGAGCAGATCGGCGAGCTTTCCGATGACAGGAAGCGTGACAGTACTGGCGAGGGTGTACCCGACGATGACCCAGCCCATGTTCTGCAGTGCGCCGAGATCACCCGCGATCGTGGCGAGAGACGTGGACACGACCGTGTTGTCGAGCGCCCCGATGAACGAGACGGTGAGCAGGGATACAACGAGAAGACGGAGTCGCAGTGCAGACAGTTGCATAGTGTTCGCATCACCCGAACGATCGGGCCGTCGACGCGACTTTTTGCGCCCCTGCCGCAACGTCACGGTAGGGAACAGGCCGGCGGGCCTCGACGTCAACGCCAGCATACGCCCGCTTTAGTCGAATATCAACATAAGTAATGGCTGTAGTCACCGATCCCGACCGCGAGCGACAGCGCTCAGAATCTCGGCGGTCACGGCAGCGTCAGCGGAATACTCTGCCAGGTCGGCCGGGCTCGAGCGGCCTTCACTCGCGATCGCCGCCATCGCACGCCGGAGCGCCAGGCGCTGGGCCGACTCGAAGCGCTGGGCCGCCGTCGCGACGCCTCCTCGCGTTGCGGTCTGGATCTCCGTACACCCGGCCACCCCGTCGACCGTGACCTCCGTGCGTGTCTCGCCGAGCGCCGACACCCTGACCAGACCGCCCGCGCCGGCCGACGGCAGAGTCGAGAACGAGAGGGTGACGGGCAGTGCGTCCGGCCCCTCGAGCAGCACAATGGTCGCAGCGCCCGTCGACCCCACCGACGTCACCCGAAGCCGCCCGCCCGCGAGCACTCGCGCCCAGCCGACACCGTCACGCACCAGCGCCTGGTTCTCCGCCGCCAGCCCCGCACACTCGACGATGACGGCTCTGACCGTGTCACCTGCGCGCGCTGCGCTCGCATCGGCCGCGACATCCGGCCGCAGCCACCGACGGTCGAGCACGACGGCGATGCCGGGGCCACCAAGCGCCTGGTGGTCGGGCTCGCCGACGCCCTGCGGTTCGAAAACGACCACCGCGCGGGCACCGCTCGCAGCCGCAGCGTGCATTCGCGTCACCCAGCCGTCTGCGCCGTCGAGCACCACGACCGAACCCTCCGCCCGAGTCGACACGACCACGTCGGGCTGCAGCTCGCCGAGCACAGCCAGATAGGGCGGCTCGTCTGTCACGATGCGGGTCGGGATCATCGTCGCGCCTCCTGGAGAATGAATTCCGCGGCGCCGTTGGCGATCAGCATGACGTAGATCGCGTCGGCCTCGAGGGCGCCGTAATCGACCGACGTGGGGTGCGACAGCAGGTCGCCCAGCGCCATCCACTCCGTGAGATACCCGTCCTCCCTCCCCCGCGTGTACTCCGTGCGAAGCCCGTCACCGCCGCGCACCCGCACGCGGCCACCGCCCGGATGAACGAACGCCGGCGGAAACTCGACTTCGACGCGTTCGTCGGTGGTGGTGAGCGCCATGCGCCACAGCACATCGGCACCGCCCGGCACCATGACGCCCGTCAGCTGCACCAGCACACCGCTCGCGAGGTAACCGACCGCATAGCCGACGGGCGGCAGCGCACGAGCATAGACGACCCGCTCGAAAGCTGGTGCGATCTCGCGCAGGGCGGGCAGATCGTGTACGGCCAGGCCGGTGAGGAGCAGGCCGACAAGGTGCGCTGCAATGGCCGGGTCGGAGAGATCGGGCCGAGGCGGCCTCGTCGCTGCAGCCGCCGCGCTCGCCGCGGCCAGAAGGTCTGCCTGCTGAGACACCACCTCGTGGTACCGGTGATTCGGTGGCACCGCAACCGTCACCGAGACGGCCTGAACCCCAGACGCCGACTCTGCGAGGTGCTTCCTGGCCTGGCGCCAGGCAGGGTCGTAGTAGTGATTGGTGCCCACCATCAGCACGGTTCCGGATGCCCGGCAGTCGTCGATCACCTCGCGCACCTCGTTCGGTGACAGCGCAAGCGGTTTCTCACACAGAACGGCGCGCTTTCCCGCGGCCGCGGCCGCCCGCACCTGACGGGAGTGGTGTTCAGGCGAGCTGCACACGAGCACCACATCCACGTCGGTGTCGGCGAGAAGCTCGGTTTCACCGATCGACACGCGGGCGCCTGTCGCCGCGGCCAGTCCGCGGGCGCGGCCACTGCCGCCGTCAGCAATGTGCACGACCTGAAACTCGTTTCTGAGGTGGCCGAGCGTCGGCAGGTGCAACGCAACCACGCCTGGCCCGGAGCCCAGGATTCCCACTCCATAGGTCATCGTCATCGTCCGTCCCTTATGTCTGTATTATGCCTAAGTTGGCACGATGTCGTCTATAGACGTCGAGTCGCAGACGACGATGCCACGTAGTGTGTCAAGATCAGAGCGTGGCTACAGAATCACTACTTCGCTTCGGTGCGCAGACTGACGAGGTCACCAGTCTGTTGCGCATCGTCAACCTGGTGCGCACCGGTGAAGCGGTCACCCGCCCCGAGATCGGTCGCGTCACGGGGCTCGGCCGAGGCGTCGTGGCCCAGCGGGTAGACGCCGCCACCCACGCCGGATTCCTGGAAGACGGCGACTTCGGTTCGTCTTCGGGCGGGCGTGCCCCCCGAACCCTTCGGTTCCGGTCCGATCAGGCCCATATCGTCGTGTGCGCGCTCGGTGCGCTGCACATCAGGGTCGGCATCGCCGGGCTCGATGGAGTCGTGGTATCGCAGAGCCATCGGGAGTGGGACATCGCAAACGGCCCGGCAGCGACACTCGATGCCGCAGTCGCGATGATCGACGAGCTGCTCGCCGCCGACCCCGGGCACCCGGTCTGGGCCGTTTCGGTCGGTGTTCCCGGCCCCGTCGACTTCCAGCGCGGCGCGCCGGTCGCACCGCCGATCATGCCCGGATGGAACGGGTTCGACGTGCGCGGTCGTTTCGAAGAGCGCTTCGACGCCCCCGTGTGGGTCGACAACGATGTCAACCTTCTGACCCTGGCCGAGCGCTCCCACCGTAGCGATGAGACGATCGACCTCATCTACTGCAAGATCGGCAGCGGTATCGGTGCCGGGCTGCTCTCGCAGGGGCGACTCCACCGAGGCGCGAATGGAGCGGCGGGCGACATCGGTCACGTTCGTGTGGGTGACTCGGTCGAGCCGTGCCGGTGCGGCAAGATCGGCTGCCTCGAGGCCGAGGCCGGTGGCTGGGCCCTCGTTCGGCGGGCCCAGCGCGAGCTCGACGCAGGCGGGGGCGGAGTGCTGCGCCAGCGTGTGGCCGCCGACACACCGCTCACCCCAGAGCTGATCGCGACCAGCGCAGCCGACGGTGACGCGTACTGCATCTCACTCGTGCTCCACTCCGCCGGGCTCATCGGCGAATCGATCGCCGCCCTCGTCAATATGTTCAACCCGAGTGTCGTCGTACTGGGCGGTGCCCTGACGACCGCAGGCGAGATCTTCTTGGCCGAGGTGCGCCGACGGGTCTACGAGTTGTCTCTGCCCCTCGCAACCCGCGACCTGAGTATTGTGCAGTCTGTCGGCGACGCGCAGGAGCCACTTCGGGGAGGTGCCGAGCTCGCCATCGAGCAGCTTTTCGACACCACCTTCGCGCGGTGGTTCGCCGACGGCAGGCCCACCATCGACGGGGTGAAAGTCGTTTCCTGAACTTCTTACGAATTTAGACATAAGCGTGTATCTTTTGGTCTAATCACACGAAGGAGTGTCATGCCTGCGCCCATCCGTACCTTGATCATCACCGGAATGACCGACGTGCACCACGACTGGCGGGCGACGACACCGGCTTTGAAGCAGGTGCTCGAGCAGACTGGCCGGTTCGAGGTGCGGGTGACCGAGGAGTTCCGGGGCGCCAGCGCCGAAACGCTGGAACCGTATGACCTGGTGGTTCTGAACTACTTCGGACGTCGCGATCCGTGGCGCGACGTTCCCGAGGAACGGTTCGGCGAACAAGCCGAACAGGCGCTCTTCGATTTCGTCAAGGGTGGCAAGGGCCTGATCGCCTATCATCCGACATTGGCCGGTGGGGTCGGCTGGGATGCCGAATACGAACGCCTGCTCGGCGGCGTCATGCGCGAGACGACTTCGCGCCGCGCACCGAACAACGACTTCATGATCCATACCGCCGAGCAGCACCCGATCACGGCCGGCTGGCCTGCGGAGTTTCCGCACTACAACGACGACCTCTACGTCGGCCTCAAGTGGCCCGAGGGAGTGAAGAAGACCATCCTGCTGACGGGATGGGACAACCCTCTGCGGTACACCCAGGTACCGTCTCAGTGGCGAGCGCTGCCCGGCATGGGCGAGGAGCACCCGGTTGCCTGGAGCGTCGAGTACGGGTCCGGCCGCTCGGTGTCGATCGGTATCGGCCACAACGTGCAGGCGATCGGGCATCCCGCCTTTCAGGCGCTCTTCCCGCGCAGCGCAGAGTGGGCCGCTACCGGCGATGTCACGATCGAGACCCCCGCGAATCTCGGTGATGCGGTCGAGGGTGGCGACTGGTGGCCGACGACGCTCGAGCCGATGGTGCGCACGATGTTCGACGAGTGGGTTGCTGCGGGCGAACCAGACTCCCAGAAGTAGCGCGCGTGACTGTTTCGGCGCTTCGACACGACGCCCTCTCGACTGTGCCAGGCGGTTTCGAGCTGCGGATGAGCCTACCGTGGATTCGCTCGATGCCGCTGTCGAGCGTGAGTGACCTCGTCGTCTCCATTGACGGCAGCCCGCGAACTGTAGCTGTCGCTCTGGCCGGGCGTACCGTGCCGCCGGATCGGCTCGCCGACGAGACCGGATGGTGGTTCATCCAAGATCGACTCGCGCTTGTCGGCACCGACCCTGTCGAACCGGGCCCGCGTGAGGTGGCGGTGTCATTCGTTCTGATGGTGCCCTACCTGCACTCGGGGCCCGGAGTACCGCTTTCTCTGCCAGTCGAAGTGACCCACACTCTCGAGCCGGGCGCCCTGGCCGAACCGACCGTTCCCCCCGTCGTGCGCGACGTTCTCTGACCCCACTCGTACGAAAGACCCATCTATGACTGACGATTCAGAACACGAACGCACTGTGCCCGAACGGTGGCTGCTCGGTGCGAGTTCCTTCAGCTGGACACCCGACATCATGCGAGCCGAGAAGACCGCCACCGCGATCGTTCGCGGCATCGCCGCAGAGAGGGTTGCATCGACGCTCGAGCTCGAGCCCGGTTCGGTCTGGCGGTCGTTCCCGGTGCCGACAGACGCCGAGGTAGACGACCTTCGCAGCTCTCTCACTGCAACGGGTGGCGCAGTCAGCATCGTCGGGCTGTACATCGACGAGTTCACTGGTGCGGGGCGTCGGCGCACCGAGGCAGAGCGACTCGCGTTCGTACTGCCTCAGATTCGCGCTGCTCACCGGCTCGGCGCGACGGGGGTGCGTCTGCCGATCGGCCAGGCCGGGTCGCCGCTGCTGCGTGAATTGCAGCCGGTTCTGCACGAACTCGACCTGACCCTCTACGAAGAGATCCAGGGGCAGCAGACGCTCTCCAACCCGACCACGGCCGAGGCGCTCGAGACCATCGACGGCATAGCCGACCCGCGCATCCGAGTGATCTTCGACATCAGCATTCTGATGCCAGCACTGCCTGTCAGCTACCTCCAGCTCTTGGCCGAGAGCGGGCTGCCTGCAGAGTTCGTCGACCGCGTCACCAACGAGTGGCGTGATCCTGACACACAGATCGCGGTCGTCGCCCTGCTGCACTCCGGTCAGGTACCGCCGTCGGCGCTCATGATCTTTATGAACATGATCGTACGGTTCGGGCGCTCCGACATCGCCGCTGTCGAGGAGGTGTGGCCTCTGGTGGGCGGCTTCCATCTGAAGTTCTGGGATCTCGATGATGCCGACAAGCGAGTCAGCCGACCGGTCGAAGCGCTCGGCCGGCTACTGCGCCGACGCGGGTTCACGGGAACGTTGACCAGCGAATGGGGCGGGCACGAATGGCTCGAGCGCGAACGGCCGACCCAGATGACCCGCGACCACCTTGCTCTGGTGCGACGGGCGCTCACCGCCTGACCGGTGCAACCCAGTCTCAGTGACGGCGCGCCCCTCCCTGGGAAAACTGGTCGCTTCTCAGCCGACCGTGACGACCTTGTTGTCGTGATGCGCCGGAATGAAGGGCAGATACGAGACCCGCAGGTGTTCGGTCAGATCGATCGTGTGCTCGCCGGGCGCCAGCCCGCCTGGCCGTAGCACGGTGATGATGGCGTCGTCGACCATCTCCCAGCGCACGTCTGCGCGGGTCTCCATCTCTTCGTAGGTGAACGTCTGGCCGGCGACGGTGAAACGAATCTCGCTGCCGTCTATGGCGACGCCGTCGACAACGACATCGAACGGCTCGACCATCGAGATGGCCAAGCCGCGGTAGTAGCCGATGCGCACGGCGAATTCGAAACCGTTCACGACACCGTCGGTCGTGATGTTGCGAACACTGGTCGCGTCGATGAGGTATTTGTCGAACATGGTCGTCTCTCCTACTCGCTGTCGATCAGCCGGCGCAGCATCTGCTGCTGGCGAGAGACCTGCTCGACGCTGTCGACGGGGAACACGTCTTGAATGTGCCGATTGCCTTCGTATTCGCTCGAGATGTAGCCGGTGTAACCCGCCGTCTTCAGGGCGCGCACGATCTCGTCGTACGGGATGCTGTACTCGACCCCTTCGTCTGTCATCTCGTAGAACTTGCCGTGGATGTGCACGATGTACTTCGCCCAGGTGATCAGCTCCGACGGATCGAGGTCGATCGTGTGTGTGGCCTGCCAGGCGAGACCACCGTCGACACCGTTGCCGCCCTGAGCGGCGATCGATTCCTCGAGCCCAGTCAGATCGGCCTTCGAGTCATAGGCCGAGACGATCTGCTCGACGAGGGCAGGAGTCGCGCCGTCTCGAAGAGAGCGATTCCACACCACGCGAGGCAGCTTGCGGGTGAAGATTCCCATGTCGGGAATAATGCCGACGGCATCCAGTCCGGCCCGGTCGGCGACCGCGATGTGCTCCTGGATCCAGGGATGCTCGAAGCTCCACGGTGCGTGCACTTCGACCGCGAGAACCACTCCGTATTCACGGGCAAAGGGGGCGGAGGCTTCGATCACCTCCGGAGGAGTATTGACGATGACCCGGATGATCTGGGCCCCGAGCTTCTCGGCATGGATGATGTCACGCTGCACCGACTCGACCATCTCATCGTGTGTGAGCAGCCGATCTTTGAACCTCTTCGTGTCGAGGAACATGTCGTGCGCCGTCGGCGTAGTGCCGTACTTCTTCATCCAGCGGTGCCAGTCGGCGTAGAACTCGTCGGAGAGGGCGGGGAACCCCGGCATCATCTGCTCGGCGAGCGTTTCGATGCCCAGGGCACCGATGCGACCGGCGGTGGCGACGATTTCTTCGAGGCCCAGCTTGCGCAGAAAATACTCTTCCTGAAACGAGTAGAGACTCGCTCCCGTCTTGATGTCGTGACTCATGCCACCGGTGCTCCTTGCGCTCATGTCCTCTTCGACCGATTTTCGATCAATCTAGCTACTAAAATGGTCGAACGCAAGCGGAACGGGATCACGCAACTATGGTCGGCAGAGAGTCACACGTCGGTTTCACGACGAACCCCCACGCGCTCTCCGAGAGCATCGTGCGCCTCGCGCGGCAGCAGACCGCGACGACTCGCACCGAGATAGCTGAAGCCACCGCAGCCGGAAAGAGCATCATCACCCAGCGTGTCGCCGAGCTCGTCGGGGCCGGAATCCTCATCGACGAAGGCACTGCTGCCTCCACAGGCGGCCGGGCGCCTCGGGCGTTGCGGTTCAACCGCGGCGGCGCCCTGCTGATCGGCGTCGAAATCAATGCCGCACGAATAGATGTCGTTGCGACGGACTTCACCGGCACGATCGTGTTGCAGACATCGGAGGAGCACGACGTGCGCGACGGCCCGGTGGCCACCCTGGCCCGCGTGATCGACCTCATCGACCGGGTGAAGCACGCGCTGCCGCCCGGCTCGCCCCCGGTTCTGGGCGTCGGCGTGGGATTGCCTGGTCCGGTGGACTTCACCGCGGGCAGCATGGTCTCTCCGCCCAGCCTGCCCGCGTGGAACGCGTATCCGTTCCGCGCACGGCTGGCACGGGCGCTCGGCACAGAGGTCTGGGTCGACAACGACGTGAACGCGATGGTCGTCGGCGAGAGAGCCCTCGACGACGACCGGTCGCTGCAGAACGTGATCGTCGTGAATATCGGCCTGGGAATCGGTGCCGGCCTCTTCATCGACGGTCGCCTCTACCGAGGCAGTGACGGCGGTGCCGGCGACATCGGACACGTCGCCTACGGCGACTCGAATGTACCGTGCTTCTGCGGCAAGACGGGCTGCCTGTCGACGATCGCGGGAGGTGTGGCATTGACCGAGATGGCTCGCAGTCACGCGGGCGGCAGCGAATCGGCAATTCTCGGCGAGGTGGTTCGGCGAGCCGGCCGGCTCACCCTCCACGAGGTGGCGGATGCCGTGGCCCTGGGTGATCCGTTCTGCATCGGCATCGTCGCTGAGGCCGGCCGCCAGATCGGGCGCGTCATCTCGTTGATGGTGGGCGTACTGAACCCCTCGCTGGTCATCCTCGCCGGGGAACTGTGCGTCGACAGCGACGTGCTTCTCACCGCAGTTCGCACCTCGGTGATCGCCCATGCGCCGACCATCGCCTCACGAGCGCTCGAGATTCGAAATTCCCGGCTGGGCACGTGGTCCGGGGCCATCGGGGCGGCGCAGATGTGCATCGACGAGCTTCTGACGGCCGACCGCATCCGCTCTTGGGTGGAATCCGGGGGCCGCGCGTTCGCCGAGGCGCCCGCGGTTGTCGCCCCGGCCGTGTCAGCGCGGCCGGTTCACTGAGACGCACATCAGCGGTATTCGGAATGTCGGGGATCGAAATCACCTGAGGTGATATCCTCACGGCATGAATCTGAGGAACCTCGACCTCAATCTGCTGCCCTCGTTGCAAGCTCTTCTCGATGAGAAGAGCGTGTCGCGCGCAGCAGTGCGCATGAGAATGAGCCAGCCCGCGCTGTCTGCAGCGCTCGCTCGGCTGCGCCGGCACTTCAATGACGAATTGCTCGTTCGGCACGGCAACAGCTACGAACTCAGCCCGCTCGCCGTGCACCTGCGCGAAAAGACCTGGGCTGCAGTCTCGTCAGTGGAGCGCGTCTTCTCTTCCCAGCCCGAGTTCGACGCCGCCTCCAGCAATCGCGAGTTCACCATCCGCGGGTTGGACTACTCGTTCGCCGTGTTCGGGTCAGCGCTGTCCATGGTGATCTCCAAGGTCGCGCCCGACGTTCGGCTGCGATTCGAGAATGCCGGTCGCGAGACGGTCGACAACGCGCCGGAGTCGCTTCGGGAGTGTGACGGAATCATCATCCCGCACGGATTCCTGCGCCTCGACACCCATTTGGACCTCTACCAGGATCGGTGGGTCTGCATCGTCGACTCCGAGAACGACCGTATCGGCGACCAACTCACGATGCACGACCTGGCAGAACTGCCCTGGGTGTTCACGCTCATGGAGTCGAGTGCATTCACGCCCGCCGCTCGGCAGATGCAGATGCAGGGCATCGAGCCACGCGTCGAGGCGGTGACGCCGAACTTCATGGCGCTTCCCGAACTCATCGAATTCACGCCTCGCATCGGGCTGATCCAGGAGCGGCTCGCCCGACGGATCACGCAAGGACGCCATCTGCGGCTGGTCGATCCGCCGTTCGAGACGGTGCCGGTCAAAGAGGCCTTCTGGTGGAACGAGATCTACACGAAAGATCCCGAGCACCAGTGGCTGCGCAGCATGATGTCTGAGACCGGACGCCAGCTGGCGGTCGACTCTCCAAGCTGAATCGTCTCTCGCCACTATCGATGCGGCGAATAACCAGGTATCAGCAGAATGGTCTTCCGTGTCATCCCCCGCTTCGTCAGGATGAAGGAGGCTCGGCAAAGACTGCCGAGATCTTGACCACGGCGATGGTGCCTGTGATTCGGCCCCGCCCTCAGTACACCGAAGGAGCGCAGCCATGGATATCGGACTCGTGATGGGGCCGCGGAATCATCCCGCCCACCCCTACCCGCTGGCAGACGTCTACCAGGACTACATCGACGACGTGGTGCGCGCTGAACGGCTTGGGTTCGACAATGCCTGGGTCGGCGAACACCGTATGACGACCGACCAGTGGACGCCGTCGCCGCTCACCGTGCTCGCCAACATGGCCGCTCGCACGTCGGAGATCCGCCTGGGAACGTCGGTCATGTGCCTGCCCTTCCACAACCCGCTGCGTCTGGCCGAAGACGTCGTGGCCGTCGACATCCTCTCCCGCGGCCGATTCAACTTCGGCTTCGGTGTCGGTTCGCAGTTCGAAGAATTCCGGACGTTCGAAATCAACTCGAAAGAGCGTCTCGGTCGCACCTACGAATCTGCCGCCTTCATTCAGAAGGCCCTCGGCACCGACGAAGAATTCGACTGGGAAGGTAAGTACTACACCTTCCCGAAAGTGCGCTTCACCACTCGGCCCGTTCAAGAGGAGATCCCCTTCTACGCGTCGGCCATGGGGCCGCAGAGCGTCGGAATCGCAGCCAGCCGCGGGTACAACCTGATCGCCGAAGCGAAGGATTCCTGGGTCGAGGGGCTGCAGAATGCCGGATTCGACCCCGCCACCAAGAAGGCACAGACCCTTCTTCCGATTGTGGTCGCCAACACGACGGAAGAGGCGTGGGATGTCGGCCTCGAGGGCCTCCTGTTCCACCTGAACTTCTACACTCTGCGAAAGCGACTCGACGGTTCGACACCCGACCCCGCCGAAGCCACTCTCACCAAGCAAGACATCATCGACGGCAGGATGGCAGCCGTCGGCACCCCCGATGAAGTGCTGGAGTGGATCTCGGAATTCTACGCTGGCCTCTCGCCCAATCAGACGGGGGTGGCGTTCCAGATGCGCAGCGCCGGAATGACGACACCTGCGGTCACCACGTCGATGGAGCTCTTCGCCGAACACGTCGTACCGGAGCTCCGTAAACTCTGAGTGCAGCAGCACAACACCCGAAAAGAAGTGGAGTCATCATGACCAGTCCTGTTCGTTTCGGGTACAAAGCCTCGGCCGAGCAGTTCGCTCCGTCGCAGCTGCTCGAATACGGAGTGCTCGCCGAGCAGGCAGGCTTCGACTCGATCTTCGTCTCCGACCACTTTCAACCGTGGAATCACGAGGGCGGCCACGCCCCCGCCGCGATTCCGTGGCTGGGCGCGCTCGGCGCGCGAACGAGCAGCATCGTGATGGGCACCTCTGTGCTCACTCCGACGTTCCGGTATCACCCGGGCGTCGTCGCGCAGGCGTTCGGCACACTGGGCGCGATGTTCCCCGGGCGCGTCGTGCTCGGTGTGGGAACCGGCGAGGCGCTGAACGAGGTCGCCCTCGGCATCCCCTGGCCCGAGGTGAAAGAGCGGTTCGCGCGGCTCAAAGAGGCTCTCATTCTCATCGAGAAACTCTGGAGCGAAGAACGCGTGACGTTCGACGGGCAGTTCTTCAGCACCGAGAACGCCACAATCTACGATCGGCCCGAAACACCGGTGCCGATTTACATCGGCGCATCCGGCCCAGCGGCTACGCGCCTGGCCGGTCGCATGGCGTCGGGATTCATTACGACGTCGGGCAAGGCCCGCGAACTCTACACCGACACCCTGCTGCCCGCCCTCGAGGCAGGCATCACGGCAGCCGAGCGCGCTCCGGGCGATGTCGACACCCTGATGGAGATGAAGGTGTCGTTCGACCACGATCGCGAGCGGGCGCTCCAGGACACGCGCTTCTGGGCTCCTCTCGCGCTGACGCCGGAAGAGAAGATGAGTGTGGAAGACCCGCGGGAGATGCAGCGTCTCGCAGATGCTCTGCCCATCGAGCGCGCGGCGTCGAGGTGGATCGTCTCGTCAGATCCCGACGAACACGTCGAGCGCATCGAGGAGTACCTCGCGCTCGGTTTTCGCCACCTGGTCTTTCACGGCCCGGGCGCCGATCAGGCCCGATTCATCGAGCTGTACGGCTCGGAGATCCTGCCGCGACTGCGCGCTCGGCACGCGTAGGCGCTGCGTCCTGGCGCTGCGCTCACCGAAGAGAGACGCAGCGCCGGATGCTCGCTAGGCCTTCAGTCCGCCTGAGAAGCCCTGGATGAATTTCTTCTGCGCGAACAAGTAGAACGCGAGGATCGGAATCATCGAGACGATCACGACGGCGAAGATGAGGTTCCACTGGGACACCAGCGAACCGACGTAGTTGTACATGATCACCGGCAAGGTGGCATTTCCCGAACCGTTCAGGAAGATCAACGAGGTGAAGAAGTCGTTCCACACGATGAGGCCGATGAAGATCGCGACGGTGCCCGTGGCCGGGCTCATCAGCGGAAACACCACCCGCGTGAAAACCTGGATGCGTGACGCTCCGTCGATGATCGCAGCCTCTTCGTACTCGATCGGAACGGTACGGAAGAACCCGGCGTAGAGGAACACCGACAGCGGGCAGAGCGTGCCCGTGTAGATGATGATCATGCCGATAATCGACCCGGTGAGCCCGAGATTCTTCGCACCGATATAAAGAGGTACGACACCCAGCTGCGCCGGCAGAGTGATCGCGATGAGAAAGATGTAGTAGGCCGTTCGCGACCAGCGCGCAGTTCGCCTGGCGATCACGTACGCGCAGAGTGACCCGACGATGATCAGCAGAACGATCGACCCTGCGGTGATGAGAACGCTGTTCAGCAGTCCGACCAGAATGGTGGCGCCGCCGCTGTTCGCCGTCGGCTGGAGCAGCTGAACGAAATTCGAGAAGGTCGGGGTCGCCGGAAGCGCCAGCGCATTGGAATTGACGGCCTCCGAGCCCGACTTCAACGACGTGGTGATCAGGATGTAGAACGGCAGCAGCATGAACAGGGCCGCGATGATGGTGATGATCTCGCGAAGCAAGGTCCACTTTGTGTAACGGAACATATCGACTACTTCCCAACTTGATCGCGCGAGCGCATAGCGAGCTGCTGCCCGATCGCGAAGATCAGAATGATGACGGTCAGCACGAGCGCCAGCGCCGCCCCGAACCCGTATCGACCGAAAGTGAAGGACTGCTTGTAGATCTGGGTGGCCAGAGTCTCAGTGGCTCCGAACGGACCACCGCCGGTCAGTGCCATGATCTGGTCGAACACTCGAAGGCCCTGAACCAGCATGAGCGTCGACGCAATCGCAATAGAGGGCTGAATCATCGGCAACGTGATGTGCCGAAACCGGCTGAAGACACCGGCGCCATCAAGTGCTGACGCTTCTTCGAGCTCGATGGGAACAGAAGCCAACCCTGCCAGGTACACGACCATGACGAGGCCGATGCTCTGCCACACCATCACGAACAGCACCGACAAGATCGCCGATGTGGGGTTCGCCAACCAGTCCTGCTGCAGGTTGCTGAGGCCGACGCCGGCCAGCAGTGCATTGAGCGGCCCTTTGTAGGCGAAGATGAACGCGAAGATGTACGAGACGGCAATGGGGCTGAGTACCACCGGCATGAAGAGAAGCACGCGCAACAGATAGCGAGTCTTCAGCATGCGGTTCACCGCCAAGGCGAACGACAGCCCGAACACATTAGTGAAGATCACGAATCCCGCAGCGAGAAAGAGCGTGTGCCACAGTGCCCCGCTCAGCGCGGGCGTCGAGAAGATCTTCTGAAAGTTGGCGAGCCCGACGAAGTTGAACTTGCCGATACCCGTCCAGTCAGTGAAGGCGAAGAACGCCCCCGAGGCGGTTGTGACGTAGACGACCACCAGCACCAGCACGATCGCGGGCAGCGCCCACCACCAGTAGCCGTAGTTGACCAGTGCCTTGCGCCGCCGGGGGCCGGAGTGGTCACCGGCCCCCGCGGAGCCACGGCCACGCTGCCCCTTGAGTGCCCGATCAGAACCGAGTGCTTGATCGGTGTTCATGTTCGTCACAACCGCCATTGCTCTATCTCTCGTCGTCGAACTGCCTAGGCGCCCCAGGCGTCATCCATGGACTGCAGGACCTGGTCGATCGTGGCCTGTCCAGTGATGAGGCCGGTGACACCGGTGCCGAGGGCGTCATAGACCTGCCCGTTCGGCCAGCTCTGCGCGGGGAAGGGACCGTACTGCTTGTCCGTGATCATCTGGGTGATGGGCGCGAACACCGGCGACAGCTGTCCGGGGCCACCGACGATGGGGATCTCACCCGCGACGCTCGCGAATTGAGCAGCCTGCTCCGGCTCAGCCATCCAGTTCAGAAAGTCCTGGGCGAGGTTGGGGCTCTTCGTCTTGGCATTGATGGCCAGCGAGTCGTCTGCGCCGTTGATCAGCTTCGTGGTCGTGCCCGCTGGGGCAGGAACCGGAAGACCGACGAGCGTGAGGCCGGGAACCGCGCTCATGATGTCAGACGCGCCACCGAGAGGTGCGAACAGACCGAACGAGGTAGCGCTCGTCGAGCCGACTCCGTTGGTGAGTGCATCGAAGCCAGCACCCGCAGCACCCGGCTGGAAGCAGCCCTTGGTGTTCATGTCGACAACAGTCTGCAGTGTGCTCTTCCAGCCCGGCGTGTTGGCGAAGGTCACCTTTCCGTCTGCGCGCTGCTGGTTCCAGTCGGGAGTTGCTTCATAGACCTGCGATTGGGCGATCAGCTGCGCGAGGATTCCGGTGTTCGGCGACTGCGAGCCGGCGAGCGCGAAAAGCGACTTCCCTGCAGCCGATGCTGTTGCGCATGCCGCGTAGACGTCTTCGAGCGTCGATGTAGCCGTGAGGGTGATGCCTACGCCCTTCGCAGCGGCGTCGTTGTAGATGATTCCGGTGGGCAGCAGTTCTACGGGCATGGCATATTGCTTGCCATCCACCGAGAACTGGGCCGCGCTTCCGTCGGGAATGGTTGCCGGGATGTTCGTTCCGGTCAGCGGCGCGAGCAGGCCGGCGTTCGCGAGCGACACTGCGCCCTGAACCTGGCCCGAACCGCCCTGCACCTGGAACACATCAGGCCCGTTGCCCGCCTGCAGCTGAGTGGTGAGCGTCTGGCCGTACGTCGAGAGGTTGATGGCGTTCGTCGTGATGGTCACGCCGGGGTGCGACGCCATGTACTTCTGGGCGAGAACCGAGTAGGGAGAAGTTGCGGAGTTTGCGATCTGGTAGGAGAGAGTGAGTGTCTGGGGTTCCGCACCTCCGCTGGATTCCGAGGTACCGCCGCCAGAGCATCCTGCGAGTGCAACACTCAGACCAGCCGCAGCGGCTAGCGCGGCGACGAGGTGGCGGGGGAACCGCCTGGCTTGCTGTGTCATGGTTCAGTCAGCCTTTCTTGACTTCTTTGTCATTTCTGCGAAACCCCTTGGGGGTTAGCTTCACAGACCCCGATGCGGGGATTTGGATTACTATCGCACCGTATAAGTCAATAGGCAACATAACGAATGCTGATAGCTGTCGGAGGGCTTTCCGACGTTGTGACGCCTAGCGAGGTGGCACGGTCGAGCGCAGATCCACCCCTAATCTGCGCTGAACATACCAACTGTTGAGCATGGCGAGGTCTGCCGGGTTGCTGCCGTGGTCGCTCTCGACGATCACCGCTCCCGAGTAGTCGAACTGGTCGAGTGCGGCCATGAAGGCCGGCACATCGACGAGGCCACCCTCAACACCCAGTTCGTAGAACCAGCGCTCGATGCCCCGGTCGTCTCCGCCGTTCAGCATCGCCGTCTCGGCCCCGGGTTGCAGGTATTGCGCTCCGCTGTCGGTGAAGAGGGTGTTCTTCAGGTGCACGTGCCGCACCCGGTCATGGTGGGCACGATAGAACTCGACGGGGTCGATGCCCGCGATGGTGAGCTCCGCCGTGTCGACGGCAAGCCCGACCAGCGCCGGATCTGTCGCTGCCAGCAGCGCAGAGATATCGTCGAGCGAGTGGATCGCCGACAGGCAGTCCAGGTGCAGCACCGTTCGTACCCCCGACTCGAGCGATCGTTCTCCGACGCGGTTCCAGAGATCCCCGACAGCAGCGAACGCTTCGCCGTCGAGCGGGCCGGTCATCCAGGCCGACCCCACCGGCCGCACGACGAGGCGGTCTGCCCCCACCTGCGGTAGGAAGTCGAGGAAGGGGGTGGCAGCGGCCAGAATCGCATCATGATCGTCGCGGCGCTGGGTGCCGAGAAAAGCCCAGCCTTCCTCTTCGCCCGGGCGACCCGGATCCCAGAACATGCTGGCGACCCGGTCAATGCCGCAGGAGTTCAGGAAGCGCATGAAGCCCTCGATCGAGCCGTGGCCGAGCTCGATGAGCTCGGGGCGGCCCAGGTTGTCCCACCGGCCACTTCCCGCGGCCAGTTCGATTGTGCGGAAGCCCAGAGCTGAGAGGGTCTTGAAGGCACGTTCGTGAGCTTCGCGGCGCACGAAGACGTTCAGCCGCACGTTCCACTGGTTGATCGCATAGCCCCAGGTGATGGATTCCGTCATCGGTCTGCCTCCACCTTCTCGAGCACATTGTCGATGTACCACTTGGCGACCGAGGTCGCCTCGGCGTAGTTGTTCCCGCCCACTTCGGCCTGGTCGTGTTCGACCGTGAGCCACCCGTCGAAGCCTGAACTGACGATCTCCTTCATCAGGCTCGGAAAGTCGACGAGTCCCTCCGGCGTGCCCATCTCGTGGAACCACCTCGAGACGTTGGGCGCCATCAACTCGGCGTCCGGCGGCGTTCTGTACGCTTCATCCCGATCGATGGTGTGCGTGTCTTTGAAGTGGAACCCACTGCAGCGCTCGCGGTACGTGCGAAACAGCTCAAGAGGGTCTACGCCGGCGATCGTGTGCTGGGCCGTGTCGCAGAAGTAGAACACGTAGCGTGGGTCGGTGTACTCGAAGAACAGAGCGAGTTCCTCGGGCGTGCGGATGCCGCCCCAGAACTCGAAGTGGCAGCTCAGCTTCAGCCCGTGCGAGATCGACATCTCGCCGACGCGATTCCACAGGTCGGCCGTGATTTTGATCTTCTCATCGGTGATCGGTGCCACCTGGAAATACGTGTTCGTCGGCATCACGATGAGATTCTCGACGGCGAGACCATCGACCATCTCCACGATCCGCTCCGAATCCGCGAAGATGCGGTCGTGCGTCGATCGCACGTGTGGGGCGGTGAACTTCGTCGCATTCGGATACGCCGAGAAGATGCCCGTGATCTTGTCGAACCCCTCGTCCTGCAGGAACTCCTCGAACTTCTTCACCGAGCCGAACAGCTGCGCGGCCATCGGGAGGTAGAAGAAGAACGTGTCGAAACCGCGGAAGCCCAGAGCCGCGAGCTGTCGGATGTACTGCTCGAGGTAGCGCCGGTTGAAGTAGGGGTTCTGCCCACCCTGGGGAGTATCGAGCACCCAGTGGTCCATGTACGACCACTTCTGCCACGTCATGATCGGTCAGCCCTGGCCGTGACGGGCGTACGGGTTGATCAGTTCTTCTTCGGTACCGGGAAGCACGCCCTCTTCGGTCGCCGTGGGTGCAGAGTCCGGCGGGAACGACTCCGTCATCGACATCGGCATCGTGCCGTTGCGGTAGAAGTTGTTCGACCCCTGCGACGGCCGCCACGTGTTGGGCTTCCAGTCGGGCACGTAGTTGCGGTATCCGCCGGTGTTGACCTCGACGCGCATGGTGCTCGGGTCACGGAAGTAGAGGAAGTTCTGCTCGCCGATACCGTGGATGGAGGGCCCGTATTCGATGGCCGTACCGTTCTCGATCAGCAGATCAGCAGCCTGCAGCAGGTCTTCGCGAGTATCGACCCAATACGCGAAGTGATTCACACGCCCCGGGCGCGACGATGAATCGAGCACAACGCCGAGGTCGTGCGACTTCTCGTTCGTCGTCAGCACGCTGAACACGTTGATGTCGGCGTGCTCGAGCACGGTGTGCGCCATGATGCGGAATCCGAGCACGTCGGAATACCACTTGGCGAAACCGAGCACATCGCTGGCGGCGACCGTCACGTGGTCGAGCTGGCGGGGTGCCACGGCATGCTTGCTGCGGCGCTCGGGGCGATCGGGGTAGACCGAGGCGAATTCGCCCTCGCCCTTATAGGTCTTGACGTCCCAGAAGAGCTCCATGGTGTGGCCATAGGGGCCGGTGAAGGTGTAGGCCCGCCCATAGCCGAAGTGGTCGTCGCTCCAGCTTCCGGTGACTCCGGCGTCTTCGATGCGGCGAGCTGCCTCGTCGAGGGCCTCGGCGCTCGAGGTGCGCCAACTCATGCTGACCAGCGACGGTTCGTCGCCCTGCTCGATCACCAGGCTGAATTCGTAGTAATCACCCCAGCACCGCAGATAGACGCCCGTGTCGTCGCGGTGGATGACCCGCACTCCCACCTGCTCCTCGTAGAAACGCACCGATGCCTCGACATCGGGAGCTGACAGCCGCACATGTGAAAGGTGCGAAAGCAACTTGATCATCGTTGATCCTCCAACTGCTGGTATTGATTCACGTCTAGTGATTGCCAGAATCAGTGTGATTCCGCTCGAAGGTATTGGGAAGGCTGATCTGGTGATACTCGCAATCATCGACGGCGATACCCCCGGTATGTCCCACGCTGATGTGGGCTATCAGGTAAATCACGTTGTCCGATACGACGAAACTTGCGAGAGTTGACGAGCACTATCGTTTTCAGCCCCACGAACAGGCAAAGGAGCCACCCCTATGAGCGATCCGATCGACTGGGCAGTAGGGTACCTCTCGGGGGCCACCGGCACCTTCGTGGGAATCGTCGTCGCTGACCAGGTTCGCGATCTTCGGGCCGATTCGGCCGACTTCGAGGGCGTCGACCTCGACGCCCCCACGGGTACGCGTGCACTGCTGAACGACTGGGGGACGCATCGGGCAACGCTCGAGCGGCTCGCTCACGCCGCCACGACCGGAGTGTGGCTGCCTCTCTCCGACCTCACACCTCTTGCGCCGCTGGCACCGCGCCAGATTCTGCAGGCGGGCGCGAACTACCGTAAGCACGTCATCGACCTGGCTGTGTCACACGCCGATATCGCCGCAGGCCGCACCGAAGAGCAGGTGCGGGCCGAGACAGCCGAGATGATGGACAAGCGCAAACGCGAAGGCATCCCCTACTTCTTCATCGGCCTGCCGTCCGCGGTGACCGGGCCCGATGCCGACGTCACGCTTCCCGCGTACAGCGACCGGCACGATTGGGAACTCGAGCTGGCGGCGGTCATCGGCACGACCGCCGTCAGAGTCTCACCCGACGAGGCCCTCGACTTCGTCGCCGCGTACACGATCGTCAACGACCTCACGACACGCGACCTGGTCTTTCGCCGAGACATGCCCGAGATCGGAACGGACTGGTTCCGATCGAAGAATGCGCCGGGATTTCTTCCGATCGGCCCTTGGCTGGTGCCCGCTGAAGCGGTGCCCGACCCGCAGAACGTGCAGTTGACGCTGACTCTCAACGGTGATGTCATGCAGAACGAATCGACCGCCGACATGCTCTTCACTGTGGCCGAATTGATCTCGGCCGCCTCGCAGACGGTGCCGCTCGAACCCGGCGACCTGATTCTGACCGGGAGCCCGGCGGGCAATGGCGCGCACTGGGGTCGACTGCTGCGCAACGGAGACCTCATGGTCGCCACGATCGACGGCCTCGGCAGCCAGCACACCCGCACGGTGTCGGAAGTGACCCGATGACCGACGATCAGAGCCGACTCGATCGGTCAGACCCCACCGGGGCGATCGCTGCAGCCGCGGCGGAGTTCGGCAACTGGGGCCGCTGGGGCGACGACGACGTTCTCGGCACCCTCAACTTCATCGACGCCGCCAAGCGACTGGCCGCTGCGGGCTTGGTGACCAGGGGCGCAGCCTTCTCGCTGGCCCAGTCGTTCGACGGAAACGGCCCGCAGAACGGCTGGCGCCGCCGGACCAATCCCGTGCACACCATGCTCGACACGGGCGTCGACGCTGCGCTCGGCAACCAGGGCTTCCCGCACGGTCTCGGCGGTGCCGACGACGTGGTGTTCATGCCTCTGCAGGCGTCGACCCAGTGGGATGGCCTCGGCCACATCTTCGACCACGGGCGCACCTGGAACGGTAGGCCCTCGCAAGATGTCGTCACCAGCGAAGGCGACCTTCGTACGGGCATCCAGACCACCGCCGACCGTTTCGTCTCACGCGGGGTGCTTCTCGATGCGGGCCGCGTGCTCGGCACCGACGGAGAGCTGCCCGACGGGTTCGCGATCACACCCGCACAGCTCGACGAAGTGATCGACGCCCAGGGTGCCAGTGCCGAGGTGGGGCGGGGCGACATCGTTCTCGTCAGAACGGGCCGGCTGACTCGTGCACGCCGGGAGGGCTGGGGCGACTACGCGGGAGGTGCGTCGGCCGGGTTGTCATTCACCAGCGCCGGCTGGTTGCACTCGCACGAGATCGCCGCAGTCGCGACCGACACGTGGGGGTTCGAGGTGCGACCGAATGAGTTCGACGTCGCGTTCCAGCCGTTGCACCAGGTCGTGATCCCGAACATGGGGCTGTTCATCGGCGAGATGTGGGATCTCGATGCGCTCGCCGACGACTGCGCCAGCGACAGTCGCTACGACTTTCTGCTCACAGCTGCACCCATCCCCTTCACCGGCGCCGTCGGTGCCCCCGTCAACCCCATCGCACTGAAATGAGCTCGAAGGAGAGCACACATGCCCGCAGTTGAACGAGTCCTTGTTGTCGGCGCCGGCGTCGCCGGCGAAGCCGTGGCGATCTTCCTCGCCGACGGCGGAGTGCAGGTCGACCTCATCGAACAGAAACAGCAGATCGCGGGCCTCGGCTCCGGCATCACTCTTCAGGGCAACGCGCTGCGCGTTCTCCGCGAGTTGGGCGTCTGGGATGAAGTGTCGGCTCGAGGGTACGGCTTCAATGTGACGGGCATCCGCGCGCCAGACCCTGCCGGCACCCTGGTGGGCGAGGTTAAGGATGCCCGCACCGGCGGGCCCGATCTGCCGGCGGTGCTCGGCATGCCCCGGCCCGATCTCGCCGAGATCCTGTTCGACCGAGCCCTCGCTGCCGGCGTGAACGTGCGGCTCGGAACAGAGTTGAGAGACGCCACCGATGAAGGCGACGGCGTCACAGTCACCTTCGGTGACGGATCGACCGAACGCTACGATCTCGTCATCGGGGCAGACGGTCTGCATTCCCGCGTTCGGCAGATCATGGGCATCACCGAAGAGCCGAAATCGACCGGCATGGCGATCTGGCGGATCTTCACACCGCGCCCCGCAAGCATCACCCGAACCGACCTCACCTACGGCGGCCCGCAGTACATCGCCTCGTACTGCCCGACGGGCGAGAACTCACTGTATGCGTACATCGTGGAAGACGCGTCGGCGGCGAACTTCGAGCTGACGAATGAAGAGCGCGCGACGCTGTTCCGCTCACTGAGCGAGTCGTATCACGGCCCGTGGGACGAGATCCGGCAGTACATCACGCCCGATCGACCGATCAACTACACCTTCTTCGAGACGCACCTCGTCGACGGCCCCTGGAATCGTGGGCGACTCGTGATCATCGGAGATGCGGCGCACTCGTGCCCGCCCACGCTCGCCCAGGGGGCGGCACAGGGGTTGGAGGATGCCACCGTTCTGGCCGAACTGCTGCTCGCGGCAGACCAGGTCGACGACGCGCTCTGGCAGGCGTTCACCGCCAGGCGGTTGGAGCGGGCCAGAGAGGTCGTCGACGCCTCGGTCCAACTCGGCCAGTGGCTGCTCGATCACAATCGTGAGGCCGACGTGCCCGCGCTGATGGGCCGGATCGCCGGGATTGTGAGCCAGCCCGCATGAGCGCCACTCCGACGATCGACGTTCACGCGCACGCGATCTTTCCGCAGCTGGGTGCAGCTGTCGCCCGGCTCGACCCCGAGGGCCTTGCCGCCCACCAGGCACTGGAGGCCCTCCGTAACGGGCCGGAATCCCTTCAGGCGTCGGGTGCGATGGTCGGCGCCCGGATGGAGCAGCTGACGGTGCTGAGTCGCCGGCTCAGCGACATGGATCGTACCGGCATCGACGTTCAGGTCGTGTCTCCTTCGCCCTCGCACTACTACCCGTTCCTGGCTGCAGAAGCCGCGGTCGAAGTCGCACAGCTCGCCAACACGGCTGTTCGGGATCTCGTCGCCGAGGCACCCGACCGTCTCGTCGGCCTGGGCCTCATCGCGCTGCAGCACCCGCACCTCGCGGTCGCGCTGCTGGAACATGCGGTGCTGGAGTGCGGCCTGCGTGGCGTCGAGATCTCCTCCTTCGCACCGGATCCCGCCGGGGGTCACCCGATCGACCTCTCAGACGAACGCCTCGAGCCGTTCTGGGCTCGCGCGGTCGAACTCGACGCGGTGGTCTTCCTTCACCCATTCGGATGCTCTCTCGACGAGCGTCTCGACCGTTTCTACCTCTCGAACACCGT
This sequence comes from Subtercola sp. YIM 133946, assembly GCF_036553535.1. Taxonomy (NCBI): domain Bacteria; kingdom Bacillati; phylum Actinomycetota; class Actinomycetes; order Micrococcales; family Microbacteriaceae; genus Subtercola; species Subtercola sp. YIM 133946. The sequence continues at coordinate 97,957 of NZ_JAZHPE010000045.1, read as the reverse complement.
CGGCCAGCCCGCCGAGAACGCCGTCGCCCTCTCGCAGCTCATCTTCTCGGGTGTCTTAGACCGGCATCCCGACCTGGTTCTCATCGCCTCGCACGGCGGTGGCTACCTGCCGACCTACATCGGCCGGAGCGACCACGCCTGGCGAGCCCGGCCAGAGGCGAAGGTTCCGAAGAACGCTCCGTCGACCTACCTCCGGATGCTCTACTTCGACAGCCTCGTGCACAGCGCCGCCGGGCTCGCCGTGCTGGTCGATGCGGTCGGCGCAGACCGTGTGGTGCTCGGATCGGACTACCCCTTCGACATGGGAACCGATGATCCGCTCGCCGACCTACGCGGTGCCGGGCTCGACGAAGCGACCAGCGACGCGATCGCGGGTGCCACGGCACTGATCCTGAGACTGGGGATCGAGTCATGAAGCTCGCGCGCTGGTTCCGAGAAGGAACCCTCGAGACCGGAGTGATCCACGACGGGCGAGTGCACCCCTTCGCCGGGGTGCCCATGCTCCAGGTTCTTCAGTCGGGGCTGACTGCGGCGCTCGACCTGGCGGCGACGGCGATCGCGGATACACCGGGAACACCGATCGACGAGGTCGTTCTGACCACTCCCCTGCAGCCGCCCTCTGTGCGCGACTTCGTAGCATTCGAGGAACACGTCGAAGGCGTCGTCAAGAGTGTCAGTGGCGAGACGGGTGGCGTCGTGGCCGAGTGGTACCAAGCGCCGACCTTCTACTTCACCAATCCCCACACCCTGCGCGCATCCGGGGAGTCGGTTCCGGTTCCCGCAGACAGCGCGGGAATCGACTTCGAACTCGAGGTGGCCGCGGTGGTCGGCGCAGTCGAGGGCAGCTCCGGCAGCGACCTCACACCCGAGCAGGCCCACCAGCACATCTTCGGCTACATGATTCTGAACGATTGGTCGGCACGCGATCTGCAACGCCGAGAGATGAAGGTCAGCCTCGGCCCGTGCAAGGGCAAAGACTTCGCCTCGACGATCGGGCCGTGGATCGTAACCGCCGACGAGTTCGAAGATCTGCACGACGACGAGGGCTTTCTGCCCATCCAGATGTCTGTCTCGATCAACGGCGTCGAATTCGGCCGTGACCTGCTCTCCAACATGGGCTGGCCGTTCGCCGAGCTGGTGGCGTATGCCGCACGCGGCTCACGCATCGTGCCCGGTGACGTTCTGGGCTCGGGAACATCGGGCACCGGATGCCTGGCCGAGCTCTGGGGCAGAGTGGGCAGCCAGACGCCACCCCCGCTCACTGCGGGCGACACCGTGTCGATGGAGGTCGAAGGTATCGGCCGGATCGAGAACACGCTGGTCGCGAGCGAGCCGCTGCCGCCTGTTCTCGCCGCGCGCACGCGTTCGCGATCTCGGGTGCGCGTGCCGTGACCGGCTCGCTACTTCTTCCGGGGCTCGACGCGCAGGTCGTGGTGGTCACCGGCGCGGCGGGCGGGCAGGGTTTCGCCGAGTGCCGCGTGCTCGCTGAGAACGGGGCCCACGTCATCGCGACCGACCTCGCCGCTGAGCCCACCGCCGAACTCGCCGAACTGGGCACGTCGGGCGCGGGCAGCGTTCGGTACGTCGCGCTCGATGTGTCGTCGACCGAGGGGTGGGGCGCTCTTGCAGACGAGCTGGCCGGCGACACCGTTCGCGGGCTGGTCAACAACGCAGGCATTCCCTTCAGAGGTCGGCTCGGCGAGTTGGCGCTCGACGACTGGAATCGGGTTCTGAGCGTCAATCTGACAGGTGCGATGCTCGGCATACAAGCGATGCTGCCCCTGATGACGCGTGGCTCGGCAATTGTGAACGTCGGTTCGTCTGCCGCGGTGACTCCGCACTACACCGCTGCATACACGGCGAGCAAGTGGGCCCTTCGGGGTCTGTCGGCGGTGGCGGCCGTGGAGTTCGGTGATCGCGGCATCCGATCCAACATCGTGCACCCCGGGTACATCGAGACGGCGTTCATGGCGAAGGCCCCCGCCGCCATGACGACGGCACAGCTCGCCCTCACCCCCTTGGAACGGCTCGGTACGCCCTCAGATGTGGCCTCGGCAGTGGCGTTCCTGCTGTCAGACGCATCGAGCTACATCACGGGCGCCGAACTCGCCATCGACGGTGGATTCGCCTCAGGCGGAGCGGTGAAGTTCATGTCCGATTCGATTCGTGCAGCAACCTGAGGAACTCAGTGGGTTGACCGGCACGAGGAGCACACTCACCCCGACATGCCCCGGCTGGCCTACCGTGCACGAGAGCGTGCTGCGTCAGGGTGTCGGGTTCAGGGTGTCGGGTTCAGGGCGTCGTAACGACGGAACGAGGTGACCCTGATCATGACCGTGATGAGCACGACGATGGCAATCCCTCCGACCAACGGCGGCAGCCAGAGAACCGCTCCGAGAGTCAGCACTCCGACGTAGAGATCGCCCAGACGAGGGCCGGCCGTGACGACGACGGTGAAGATACCTTGCAGACGGCCCCGCATGTCGTCTGGGGCCGCCGCCTGCAGAATCGTTCCGCGAAAGATGCCACCGATGTTGTCAGCCGCGCCGGCGCCGGCGAGAAAGACGATCGCCAGAATGAGCGCAGGAAGCTGCACAGGCAGAACAACAGTGCCGTTCGCCTCGCCTACGATCAGCTGCTGTGCCAGCAGCACGACACCGAAGGCGAAGATGCACCAGCCGTAGACCACGATCGCATGCCCGACGATTCGGCCCTGCCACCGTCGGCCGGTCAAGCTGCCGGAGAACAGTCCGCTGAGCAGCGCGCCCACGGCACCCGCGGCGATGAGCAGCCCCACCGTCACCGCGCCGCCTCCGATGAGCACCGCGCCGACGGCGGGTAGCAACGCACGGGGCTGGCCGAAGATCATAGCCACGATGTCGACGCCGAAAGAGACGCGGATGTTCGGGGCCTTGCGAAGAAACGTGACTCCATCGACCAGCGCTCTCAGGCCGGCCCGGCCCGGCCCGCCGTCAGGCATGATCCGAGGCAGGCTGGCGATGCCGACAAACGCGAACACGAACAGAACGGCGTCGATCGTGTACGCCCACGGTATGCCGATACCGGCGACCAGCAGCCCTGCAATGGCCGGACCGACCGTGATCGCGAGTCCCATGCTGATGCCCACCAGGGCAGCGGCTGCCGGCAGGAGGCGCGTCGGCAGGATTCGCGGAGCGATCGCCTGCCTGGTTGCCCCCACGACCGTCGTCGCAACGGCATTGACGGTGACAAGGATGTAGAGCGGCCAGATCAGGCTGAGGTCGACCCAGGCCAGCACCGCGATGACGACCGTCGCCGCCCACGCGACGATCGCCGAGACCAGCGCGACCCTGCGGCGATCGAACGTGTCTGCGAGTACACCACCATAGAGACCGAATACGACCATCGGCACGAGGGCGAACGCCGCCAACAGAGCGACATCGAATGTCGACCGCGTGGCGTTGTAGATCTGCAGGCCGACCGCGACGATGGTCATCTGCGCACCGATCGCAGAGATGGCCTCCCCTACGAAGAGCCGCGCGAAGGCGGGACTCTCTCGAAGCGGGGAGATGTCGACCAAGTGCGAACGAAGCTTTGACCCTCGTGATGCCACGGGCGAACCCTTCTGCGTCAGATCAGCTCGACGCGCAGCCGCTCAGAGTCGGGCCCCAGCACGATCGGCTGAGATCGGGCCGAGCACGTACCGCACCTCCCAGCCATTGAGCATGGTGCTGGTCGGAGGATGCGGGCTCAGGTCGCTCTCAACCACGACCCACCCGTCGTACCTGTGCTCGACCAGCGCGCTGACGAAGCCAGGGGCGTCGACGAGCAGTGGTTCGGTGGCCAGCTCAGTGAACCACCTCGGCACCGCGCGCGAGCCGCCGGCCCGCAGAACGGTGAATTCCGGCGCCGGGAACGTGTACTCGCCGAGGTCGTCGACCGCAGCAGCGTTCTTGAGGTGTACGTGGGTGACACGGTCGGCGTGTGCTTGGTAGAACGCGACGGGATCGAGCCCGGCGACCGTGAACTCCGCCGTATCGAGGGCCAGGCCCACCGACGAATCGGTTGCGGCGAGAAGGCGTTCGAGCCCGTCGTCTGCCCGCAGGGGCGACAGGAAGTCGAAATGAAGGGCAAGGCGGATTCCATCGGCGGCGACAGCCGCGGCCACCGCATTCCACGACTCGGCGAGCGCCGTCATGGCGGTGTCGTCGAGTGTGCGGTCACCCATCGATGGCGCTGGGCGCACCACGAGCACGTCGCCGCCCAGCTCAGCCAGCGCCGAGGAGAACATCCGTGCGTGCGCGACGAGGCCGTCGCGTCCCTCCGGCTGCGTCGGGTCGTCGCCGTGCGTCAGATCCTCCTGCAGGCGCATCGACGGATCCCAGAACCAACTACTGACTCCGTCGAGGGCGGCTTCGCTCACGAATGTGCTGAAGCCGGCAACCGAACCGAAGTTCGCCGCCATCTGCTGCGGGTTGCCGAGCGGCTCCCACCGACCGGATCCGGCATTCAGCTCGACGCCGCTGAACCCGGAGGCCGCAATCACCCGCAGTGCCCGCAGGTGATCCCGTCGACGCGTGAAGTCGTCGAACTGGGGCTTGAACTGGTTGATGGCGTAGCTCCAGCGGATCATCGCGCAACCTCCTCTGCTGCTACACGCTCGAGCACGTTCTTTGCGTACCAGGCAGCGATCGCGGTGCTCTCTGCGTGGTCGCCTCCGAGCTTGTTGGCCTTGTCGTGCTCGACGCTGAGGTAACCCTCGAATCCGTGCCGGGCGACGGCCCGAATGAAGTTCTCGAAGTCGACGAGGCCGTCTTCGTCGCCCATCTCGTAGAACCACCGCTCGGTCGTACGCGCCATGATCTCCGAGTCGGGCCGGCGCTTGTAATCACCGATGAGGTCGTGGTTTCGCGTGTCTTTGAAGTGGAATCCCGAGACGCGGTCGGCGTACGACTCGTAGAACTCGATCGGGTCGACCGAGGCGATGCAGTGCTGCGCCGTGTCGACGAACAGATTCACGAACTGCGGGTCGGTGTGGGCGTAGAACGTGTCGAGTTCCCAGCGCGATTGGATGCCGCAGAAGAACTCGTGGTGACACGTGAGCTTGACTCCGGCGTCGGCAGTGATGGCGCCGACCTTGTTCCACAGTTCGGCGGTGATCTTGAGTTTGTCCTCTGTGACCGGTTCCATGTCGTAGTACAGGGTCGCCGGCATCACGATGATGTTGTCGAGCCGGATGCCCGACCATCTGTCCATCGTCACGCGGAAGTCTTCGAGAATGTTCGCGTGAGTCTCTCGAATGTGCGGGGCGTACGTGCGGGTGTCGTAATCCGCCGCGTGGAAGGTGTTGACGATGCGGTCGAGCCCTCGCTCCTGCACGAACTCCTGGTAGTTCGCCACCGAACCGTACTCGCCCATGATCTGGTACCAGCGAAAGTCGAACGTGTCGATCGCGTCGTAGCCGACAGCCGCGACCTGCTTGAGAAACCGATCCATGGTGGTTCGCGATTCCCACTGATCGATGGGGCCGTGGGGCGATTGGCTGCGCCAGTGGTCCATGTAGCTCCACTTCATCGTGGCTGTCCTCTCTATGGACGAATCGACTTATTACTGAATTCGACTTTAGCAGGTAGATTGTAGGCAGAAGTGAACTGGCCACAAAGATGTGCTGGAAGGAATCTCATGACGTCTCAGGCTCTCATCCGTGTGCTCATCGCGTCGGGCCACATGTCGCGCGAGCACCACAACGAACACCGCAGCTTTCGCCTGCACAACCAATTGGTGACCACCCTTCTGGAGTCGACCGGCCGCTTCAGCGTGCGCGTCATGGAGGACTTCAGGGGGGTCGGCCCAGAGATCATCGACCGTTACGATCTGATCTTCGTGATCTTCGAGGGTCGCGATGACTACTTCGACGTCGCCACCGGATTCGGCGCCAACACCGACACCGCCCTCATCGAGGCGGTGCGCGCAAGCGGAAAGGGCATCGTCTGGTTTCACGGCTCGTCGGTGCAGGAGCCGGAGTGGGGGTATCCCGAGGAATACGAGCAGATGCGCGGGGCACGGTTCGCCGCGGCCTACGGGCTTCGGCCCCGGCCGAACGGCGGCGAGGTGCTGGTGCACACGACGGAGCCGCGACATGCCATCACCGCGGGAATCGCCGAGAGCTGGACGGTGCACAATGATGACATTCTGATGGGTGCCCAGTTGCTGCCAGGCGCACAGACCCTGCTGACGATCTTCGACGACGTCGAAACCTACGTCGAGGCCGGGTGGCCGAAAGCCCACACGCCGGTCACTGTTCCGCCCGGCGGTCTGAAGGATCTGCCTGGAATCGACCAGCATCAGGCCGTCGCCTGGATCAACGAGTGGGGCGCAGGCCGCTCGTTCACGATCACGCTCGGCCACGACCACGACACCTTTCGCAAGAGTGAATTCATGACAGTACTTGTGCGTGGGTCGGAATGGGCGGCCACCGGGTCCGTCACGCTGGGCCCAGCTGACCGGTCGGGTGAGCGACGATGGCGCATCTGGCCCTATTACGGAGACAATGCAGCTCGGCCGCTCGGCAACTGAACCGCCGGAGTAGCCACCGGCTCACGACACCGGCGGCCCCTCTGGCGGGGTTCAGTTCTTGGTCGAGAAGGCTGAGTCGAAGGCGGCGTGCGGCGGGGTGATCTCCGCCAGCTTTCTGACGAACGCGAGAGCCTCGGGCGCTCCGACGAGCCGGTCCATGCCGGCGTCCTCCCATTCGACGCTGGTCGGGCCCTCATAGCCGATGTAGTTGAGGGCCCTGAACAGTGGCTCCCACTCGACAGCCCCGTGTCCGGTCGATACGAACGTCCAACCACGGCGGGGGTTCGACCACGGCAGGTGAGACCCGAGCACGCCGTTCCGTCCGTCGAGATTCGTCACAGACTCCTTGACGTGCACATGGAAGATGTGATCGGCGAAGTCGAGAACGAAAGCGACGCTGTCGAGCTGCTGCCAGACGAAGTGCGAGGGGTCGAAGTTGAAGCCGAAGCTCGGCCGATCGCCGATCGCCTCGAGCGCACGCTTCGCCGTCCAGTAGTCGTAGGCGATCTCTGACGGGTGCACCTCGAGCGCAAATCGCACCCCCACCTCGTCGAACACATCGAGGATGGGATTCCACCGCTCTGCGAAGTCGGCGTAGCCGGCCTCGATCATCTCGTCGGAGGCGGGCGGGAACATCGCCACGTACTTCCAGATGCTCGAGCCGCTGAATCCGTTGACCGTCTTCACACCGAGCTTCGCAGCGAAACGCGCTGTGTTCTTCAGATCTTCGGCTGCACGTCGGCGCACACCCTCCGGGTCTCCATCGCCCCACACCCGGTCTGAGAGGATGTCGCGGTGACGCTGGTCGATCGGGTCGTCGCAGACCGCCTGCCCGGTGAGGTGGTTGGAGATCGCCCAGACTTTCAGCCCGTTCTTCTCGAGAATGTCGAGGCGGCTCTGCACGTACTCCGCGTCATCCCATCTCGCCACATCGATATGGTCGCCCCAACAGGCGATCTCGAGGCCGTCATAGCCCCACTCCCCCGCGAGCCGTGCCACCTCCTCGAAAGGCAGGTCGGCCCACTGGCCCGTGAACAGAGTGATCGGTCGTGCCATTTCGCGTTCTCCTTCGTCAGTTGTCGGCGGGCGTGCCGACGGCGGCCTCGGTCGCGACCCAGCGCGATTGTTCGGCCGAGCTCTTCTCGACGGCAGCAAGCACCTTCTGCACGGTGAGGCCCTCTTCGAAGGTCGGATGCGCTGCCACCCCCTTCGCGATGCCTTCGACGACGTCTTTCGCCTGGTGCACGAAGCCGTGCTCGTAGCCGAGAATGTGACCGGCCGGCCACCACGCCGAGATGTAGGGATGCACTCCCTCGGTGACGAGGATCTTGGTGAAGCCCTGCAGCTGCTCCGGCGCCGTGCGGTCGTAGAAACCGAGGACGTTGAGATCTTCGAGATCGAAGACCAGCGAGCCTTCGTCGCCTGAGACCTCGAGCGTCAACGCGTTCTTCCGGCCCGTCGCGAAGCGCGTCGCTTCGAACGAGACGAGCGCACCGTTCGAGAGCCGGCCGGCGAACAACGCCACGTCGTCGACCGTAACCTCGCCGTACCCCTCGGCCGCCGTGCCGGAGAGTCCAGATCCCTCACCCTGCAGCGGACGCCGTTTCACGATGGTCTCGACGACTCCCGACACGGCATCGACCGTCTGCCCGGTGACGAACTGCGTCATGTCGATGATGTGAGCGCCGATGTCGCCGAGCGCACCCGACCCGGCGTGTTCCTTCTGCAGCCGCCACGCCAACGGCATCTCGGGGTCGACCAGCCAGTCCTGTCGGTAGGCGGCACGCACCTGCTGCACCTTCCCGACCTTTCCCGCCGCGATCAGGTCGCGGAACAGAGTGACGGCCGGCACCCGGCGGTAGGTGAACCCGACGGTGGCGAAGACGCCTCGCTCCGCGGCGACGCGCGCGGCCTCGGCCATGCGCTCCGCTTGCTCCACCGAGTTCGCGAGAGGCTTCTCGCAGAGCACGTGCTTACCGGCCTCCAGGGCGGCGATCGCGATCTCGGCGTGCGAGTCACCCGGCGTGACGATGTCGACGATGTCGATGTCGTCACGGGCGATCACTTCCCGCCAGTCGGTGGCCGACTCGGCCCAGCCCCACTTCGCGGCGGCTTCGGCGACCGCCGGCCCGTTCCGGCCGACGATCACCGCCATCTCCACGTCGTCGGGGAGATCGAACACGGCCGGTGCCTGGCGCCAGCCGACTGAGTGGGCCGCTCCCATAAACCCATAGCCGATGAGGGCAACCCGCAGGCTCATGCCAGCACGACCTCGCGCTCGACAGGAACGCGGTTCGTCACGTAGCGCCCCGGGGCGATCTGCATGTAGAACAGGCGCAACGTGAGTACCACCTCGACCGTAATTCTCTGCCCGGCGGCGGGCACGTCGTCGAGCGAGATCACGATGTCGGGGCGGTCGGCCACGAACCAGAGGGTGTCCCACTGCTCGGGCAGTTCCTCGATGCGGTAGCTCCTGCCGCCGAGCTCAAACCGCAGTCGATCCTTCTCGATCGGCGTTCCGTTCACGATCACGTCGACGTTGTCGACCGCCGAGAGCCAGAGGCTCCGATACCACGGGAGCTGCACCGAGACGGCGATGCCCCCGTCGACCCGGCGCACATCCTTGTCGGCGAAGAGCGTGTTGTGAGTTGCCATCAGTGATCCTTATTTGAAGGTGTCTTCGAAGGTGTCGTGAGCCACGGGCGGTACCGGCTCGAGCTTCTGCACCGTCTCGGGGTTGTAGGGGTAGTTGAGCTCGGGTGCCGGCTCGTCAGCCGGGGGCATGAAGACGGGCTTGCCGTCATCGCCGAAGTACATCAGGTCGAGGTCGAAGGCGCCCTGGTTCTTCACGCCGAAGCTGACCCAGTTCTCCTCGAACGGAGCGCGGGCCAATTCGTAGCAGCGGAACTTCCAGAACTTCCACTCGCCGTCCTGCTTGAGAAAGTCGATGGCGTACTTGCACCACACCCAGTGGGCCCACACCTTCTTGCCCAGCACTTCGTCGGGCGAATACATGTCGGGGAATGCCTTGGCGACCTCGGGGTCGGTCAACCCCGATTCGGTGCCTGCCATCAGCCACACACCCTTGGCGGTCTTGCCGTCGGCCGCGACCTCGATGACGGGGGTGGTGGTCGCGTGCAGAATGAGCTTGCCGACCGGGCTGGGGCGGTCCCGGTGGTAGCGAGTCACGCTCTCCCAGGTGTTGTACTGGCCGGCGTTGGTGTAGCGGGCCCGGATGCCCTCCGTGCCCTCCTTGACCCAGAGCGGGATGATCTGCTCGTCTTGGAACGCGTTGTGCAGGTACATGTACCGGCTGAACAGGTTCTCGACCTGACCGCGATCCTCGGCCCGCTGTGCGAGCCGAGTGGCGCCGGCGAGCTCCTCACGGAGGCGGGCGACCTCCTCGGCCAGTTCGGCGACGGTGACGTCTGTCGTGGTGTCTGTCATGTTCTGTACCTTCGTTTCTCAGGCCGTGACGGCCACGGACTCTTCGATTGCGCGCCTCATGAGCGCGTGCTGCTTCTGAACGAGATCGATCGGGTCGGATTCGCCGAGGTCGGAGAAGGCGTGGCCTTCCCACTCGCTCGAGAGGTACCCCTGGTAGCCGCCCTTGACGAACTGCTGCACGATGAGCGGAATGTCCATGGCGGGCTCGTTGCCCTCGGTGTCGATGTCGTAGAACTTGGCATGCACGTGGAAGATCTGCGGCATGATGTCGAGCCACTCCTCGGCGGGGACCAGTCCGTGCATGTTGAACGCCAGGCGCGTGAACGGACCGAGTCGTGCAAAGTCGAAGTTCTCACTGGTCAGGAAGTCTTCGAACTTCTGGTTGCGCACGTGCATCGGAGTCGGCTCATGCCAGATCTCGTTCATGACAGAGAAATACTCTTCTGGCATTCCCATCTGACGCAGTGTTCGCAGCAGAGTGGGTGAAAGGCTGTGCATCGTCGACGAGAAGTCGGCAGTGAAACCGAGCCGGTCGCTTTCGAGCTCGTCATAGACCTCGCGGATCTCGAGCACCTTGGGGTCGTTCGGCCCCGAAGGAGCGTGAATCTCGTAGCCGAGCTTCTGGTCGTACTTCTCGGCCAGCGGCAGCAGGCTGCGAAGCAACTCCTTTCCGGCCGAACGGATGACGATCTTCTTGAAACCGAGAGTGTGCGCCGACTTCAGCTGACGCGCCAGGAACTCGTACTCTTCATCGGGCGACATGTCGTGGCCCTTGCGGCGCCCCATGTCGAGATTGGTGCCGACCGCGCTGGCCTCGAGGCCGTACTTCTCGAGACTGTCGAACCAGAGCTTGGTGAACGCGTCGTCGACATCGGGGTAGGTACGCAGCATCTGGGCGAAGTTGAACTCGACGCCGGGGCCGAGGTTGTACTCGGCCGCCGCTTTGATGAGCGTCTCGGGGGTGTAGAGTCCCGCAGCGAACTCGCTTGTCAGGGAGTAGAGCGTGATGCCGAGTTTGATGCCGGTACCGGCGATTCCATCTGCCATGGTCTGTCTTTTCTGTCGGCTCAGCGAATGGGCTGAGCGAGATGGGTCGAGAGAATCGATCGCGCCTCGGCGGGGTCGGTGATCATACGAGAACCGGCGTCGATCGCCGCAGATCGCTGCACGGCGTGCTCGCCGCGAACGATGTCGAAGGGGCTCTCCCAGTAGTTCCAGTGCCAGCCCTCGTACTCGCTCGAGATCGCACCGCTGTAGCCGTGCTCGATGAGGAAGCGGATGAGGCCACGCACGGGAACCGACGGTTCCTCTCCGTTCTCGTCGATGCCGAAGAACTTGCCGTGCACGTGGCGGATCCATGGAGCGATACCTTCCCACGTGTCGATCGCGGCAGGGCCGAACATACCGGTGCCATTGATGGCGAAGTCCATACCGAGGTCGGGGCGACCATGCTGATTCGCGAGACCGATGAACGCGCCGAACCGCTCGCCGTGCTGCTCGTTGGTCTCGGGCGGCCCCTCCTGATATGTCTGGTTCCAGAGACTGGTCACGTCGGCCAGGAGTTGTTCGCTGGCGCCACGACGACGGTAGGCCTCGAGGAGCGAAGGAGCGAAGCCCGTGACAGTGGCACCCCAGTCGGCGGTGAAGCCGAGCAGCGGCGAGTTGATGCGCTCGAAGGCATCGCGCAAGCGAATGATGTCTTCGTGCACGCCGTGGTGGTGCGCGTGCACCTCGAGGGCGAGGGTGACACCGGTGCGCTCGGCCACGGGAAGCATCTTCTCGAAGAACTCCGGCGGGAGACCGGTGGGCGTGATGCGCGACACCGGGAAGCCGAGCTTCGCGGCCGCCTCGACCTGAGGCGTCATGTATTCGACCACCTCGTCGATGCTCATCATGCGTCGTGGATCGACCGCCCAGTCACCGTTGGCAGCCAACGAGGTGGGCACCAGGTCGAGCTCAGAGAAGAGGTCTCTCAGCCATCCGATGAAGCGGTCATCGACATGCGGAAAGTCACGGATGCTCGAGAAACCGATGATCTCGACTCCGGGCCCGAGACTGTCCGCGGCAACTTTACGAATCAGCCCTTCGAGGTCGTACTCGCGGGCATGGAAAGCCCGGGTGAAACTGTAGAGCGTGACGCCCTGGACGGGAGTGCCGAGCTCGGTCACGATGCCACCGCCTTCATGGTCTTCTCGTTGTGCTCTTCGATTCGGAGCACGCCGTGTTCGGTGACGATGTAGGGGATGAAGAGCTTCAGGGCGACGCGCACTTCATGATCTGCCTCCGGGTCGGCCAGCGGGATGTCTCCCGTGACGACGACGGAGTCGGTGGGGAACCACCACTCGTCGATCACCCCGACAAGCTCGTCCAGTGTGTAGGTGCGGTCATTCATGGTCCAGCGGATCGATTCGGCCGGGGCGGCGACGCCGTCGACGCTGAACTCGACCTCGGAGACCGAAGCGGCGGGGAGCGATCGGTACCAGGGAAGACGTACCTCGACGGTGGTCTTCTGGCCGTCGGTCTTCAGGGTGTTCTGCTCGATGATGCGATCGGGAATCATCGCGACCTCCTAGTCTGCGCGCCAGAGCCCATCACGGGCGGCGACATCTTTGTCATTATTCAGCCATTCTATTGTTGCTTTTCGACATAAGTCAACGATCCGAGAGGCGATGCACGATATCTCGTGCGCCCTTCACCGCAAGCGCCACCGAGGTGAGCGTGGGATTGCACGCCGTGGCGGTCGGGATGACGTTGTTGCCCGCCAAGTAGAGCCCGTCGACCTCCCACGTCTCGCTGTTGGGCCCGACGACACTCGTTCCGTCGTCGGTCTCACCCATGCGGGTGGTGCCCTGGTAATGCAGCGAGGCTCCGAGGGGAAGCTGGAACGGCGCATCGTCGAGAGGCTCACCCACAGCCCGTGCCAGCGTCATGATCTGGGCCTTCGCCCGTTCGATCGTCTCGCGGTCCCCGTCGGTGAGCGCGTAGTGCACCCGGATGGCAGGAAGGCCATAGCTGTCGGTGGCGTCGTCAGAGAACTCGAGCCGGTCGTCGGCGCTCAGCTCCTTCGCGCAGAAGAGGCCGAGCCCGACGATGGAGCCGGGAACGACGGGGTCGTCGTCTGCCAGGGGAACAGGAGAAGCATCCAGCTGCATGATCTGGCCATGGAACGGAAGGTCGTCGGTGAAGGGCACCCAGCTGACCCCGCTCGACTCCCCGAGCGTGCCGGCCACCTTCTGGCCCTCGGGCACCGGCAGGTCTTCGATTCCTGTGATGCGGGCGGCAAAGACGACCTGCGACTGGTCATTGAGGTAACGGCCAAGTGCTGTCGGCCGTATGCCGGAGGCCCACAGGAGCTGGGGGGTGCGCAGCCCGTCAGCTGCGACGACGACAATGCGCGCGTGCACCTCATGCGTCTCACCCGTACGCCGGTCGTGCACCTCGACGCCGACCGCGACTCCGTCATCGACGAGAACGCGCACAGCAAGCGTCTCGTCGAAAAGGGTGAAATTCGGGTTGTTCCGAGTCTCATCTCCCAGAACCACATCGGAACCCGACCACACCAGCCTGCCGTCTTCGCGGCGATGCACGGCGAGGGGCATCTTCTGTACTCGGGCAGCCGGCGCTCGACCCTCGTCTACCGCGGCCGCAAGACGCTCGCGCAGGAGGTCGCCGAGCGGCGAACCGTCGAAGGCGTCAGTGGTGACGCCGAGCAGCCGGTCGGCCTGACCGATCAGCTCGTCGAGCTCGCCGGTCGCGTCGAGAAACCCGATTCGTTCGCTGGCACCGGGCCGGGGGCACGCCGCCGTCCAGTGCGCGCCCATGCCGCCGACATTGCTCGACATTGCGGCCAGGGGCAGTCCGTCGCCGCTGGCCGCGAAGTCACCGTCAGGCAGCAGGAAGGTGCCGGGGCGCGCGCGCCGCCCACCTGCGGCGACGGCGCGAGGCGAGTTGAGAGTCGCCTCTCCCGGTGCCGAACCTTCTGAACGGCGCTGTGCGTCTGATCGACTGTCATCGTCGACGATGTTCTTCACGTGCGAGCCGGCCGGTTGAGACACCGTCGGGCCCACCTCGAACATGGCGATCGTGAGGCCGGGGCTGTCTTCGCTCAGGATGCGGGCATAGGCCGAGCCGGTCGGCCCGCTGCCGACAATGGCGACGTCGACCTCATCTGGGTACCGCCCGGTCATATGCGGGCTGCCACCTCGCGGATGAGGGCGACAGAGGCATTGCTCTCGGTGGTGGGGTAGTACTCGAGCCCGATCGGACCGTCGTAGCCACCGGCGCGCAGCAGGCCCAGGCGCTCGTCCCAGTCGAGCGAGCCGGTTCCCGGCTCGCCGCGGCCAGGGGTGTCTGCGAGCTGTACATAACGGATGAGCTCGCCGCCATTGGCGAGTTCAGCGGCCATGTCTTCGCCTTCGACGGCTGAGTGATAGATGTCGTACAGCACGCCGAAGAATGGTGAGTCGACGCCGCGAGCGACGTAGACGCCCTCCGAGGTGCGGTCCAGGAGCGATCCGGGGTGGTCGACTCGCACGTTCACCGGCTCGAGCACCAGGGTCACACCCGAGCCGTCGATCTGATCGACCGCCTTCTTGTAGATTTCGACGAGGTCGTCGAGCTGAGTCTGCCGCTTCGACCCACCGAAGCCCGTTCCACTGCCGACAACGATGCGGGGACAGCCGAGCTGCTGAGCTATCGCGACGCCCTCGTCGAGCTTGGAATAGAAGGCTGAGTGGTCGCGCGGCGGAATCATGAACTGCGTACGGGGCTCGGCCAGTTGGGCGACCAGCGACGTGCCTGTCTCCTCGAGCGCCGCCTTCAGCGCGGGAATGTCCTTCGGTTTGGTCGGAGCGTCGACCCCGGTGGGGCCCCACATCTCCACTGCGGTGAAGCCGGCGGCGGCCGCGGCGCGTACACGATCGTGATAGTCGCCGGCCTCGGTGTACAGAAGTTCGATGTTGGGCGCGAGGGTGTACATAGAGCTCTCTTTTCGTGGGGATTGATGCTGATTGAAACGCGCCGCCGTTTAGTGGGCGACGCCGGTCGGGCATGCGGATGTTCGGTGATTCGTCACCGGGAGCGGCGCTGCGCCATGTGCACTCTTTCTGACTTCGCTGTCGGAGGTCGCCGTTGTGAGATCGGGATCCACCATCATCATCTCACTTCTTATGCCTGAAACGCACATATGTATTATCGATATGCGACATAACCCTGGGGCCGTCACGGCAGTCGTTCTCCCCGCCATCGTTGCCGCTAGGTGGTCGGCACCGCGGGTGCTCAGGCGGGCTGCAGCGACCGCATGCTGCGGCGAATCAGATCGTGCTGGCGACGCACGAGTACGAGGGGGTCGACCTCGCCGATCTCGGCGAAGGCGTGGCCCTCCCATTCGCTCGACCAGTACCCCCGATAGCCGCCCTCGACGAAGACGCGAACCAGTTCGGGGTAGTCGATCGCGGGTTCGTCGCCGTTCTCGTCGATGTCGTAGAACTTCGCGTGCACGTGCATGATCTGCGGCATGATGTCTGACCACTCAGAGGGGTCGACGTGGCCGTGCATGTTGAATGCCAGGTGGGCGAACGATCCGAGCCGGCCCGGGTCGAAGTCGCGCCCGCGCAGATAGCCGATGAACTCCTCCTGCCGCTCGCGCATCGACGCATCCGTCGCCCAGATCTGCTGCAGCCGGTCGAGGGCCGCCTCGTCGAGCCCGGCCCGCGCGACCGCTCGCAGCAGCGTCGGCGACATGCTGTGCATCGTCGACGAGAAGTCGGCGACGAACCCGAGCAGCGGCGAATCGAGGTCGTCGTACACCTCGCGCACCCTGACGATCTCGGGGGCGTTCGGGCCCATCGGAGCGTGGATCTCGTAAGCCAGCTTCAGGTCGAGCTTTTCGGCGACCGGCAGCAGACGGCGCAGCAGATCGGGCTTGGCACTCTGGATTCGAACGAGCGGGAAGCCGAGACGGTGAGCGCCCTCGAAGAGCACCTCGCTGAACTCGAACTCCTCATCGGGCGTCATATCGCGGTCGCGCCGGCGCCCCATGTCGAGATTCGCCCCGAACGAGCTCTCGTCGAAACCGTGCTTGTCGAAGGCGGCCCGCCAGGTGCGCACGAACTCGTCGGAGACGACCGGATACGTCGGCAGCACCTGAGACGCCACGATCTCGATGCCCGGCCCGATACCCAGCTCTGCGACGCGGTCGAGCAGTCCTTCGAAGTCGAACCAGCCGGCCCTGAACTCGGCACTCGCGGAGTACAGGGTCAGGCCCAGCTTGAAGGGATCGTGCTCGGTGGCGGGCGGTGGTGCGGCCACGTCGGTGACGAGAACCGGATGCTCGGCATCCGTCTCGCGCACCTCGAGCTCGAGCGTCTGGCGCACGATGTTCGGCACGTAGATGCCGGGGCCACCATCAGCCCCCGGCGCGATCTGCATGTAGGGCAGGCGCAGCTCGCCCGAGATCGCCACCTCGTGCTTCTCGCTGACGGCGAGAGCTCGATCGCGTCGCACGATCAGCAGCGGGTGCTGCTGCAGGTACCAGAGAACCTCGCTCTGCTCAGGAAGCTCGGCGATCGAATACCGGGTGCCGTCGAGCTCGAAGGCGAGATCGTCATCAACGACCGGCGTGCCGTCGATCGTCACGCCGAGGGTGGAGACCGACGAGAGCCACAGGCTGCGGTACCACGGAATGGTGAGTGAAAGCGCGAACCCGTCGGGGTGCGTGCGCAGGCTGGCGTCGTCGATGAGTCCGTTGGGCATGTCTTCTCCAGTGGTGGGTGTTGTTCTCAGGCGAGCGAGTCGGTGGTGGTGCGCATGAGGGAGTGGTGGCGTCGAACCTGTTCGATCGAGCGCCACGGTTCGCGCTCGCCTTCGTACTCGCTCGACAGGTATCCCGTGTAGCCGGCGTCTTTGATCGCCTGCAGAACCGGGCGCCACGGTATCTGCTGGTCGTCGAGGTTCTCGTCGATGTCGTGGAACTTGGCCTGGATGAAGACGACATAGGCGGCCACGTCGGCGAAGTCGGCCGGGTCGACACCGATTCCGTCGAGGAAGGCGGGCCGGGTCTCGCGCGTCTCACCCGGGCGCAGCGGAATGGGTCGGTCTTGAAAGATGCCTGTGTCGATGAGCAGTCCGAAGTTCTTCGTACCGGTGCGCTCGATCAGCCCGATGTAGTCGTCGACCACGGGGTGCCTGATCGGCGTGGGCGAGTGGATCTCGGGGCAGATCACGATGTCGAGTTCGTGCGCGAGGTCGAGCGAGCGTTCGATCGATTCGGTCCAGATCGGGTCGGGAACCAGGTCGCTCGACACCACCCCGATCTTCGGCCGAACGAACCGGAAGCCGAGCGTCTTGGCCAGGCGCAGGTCGCGCTGAACCGTGGCGGCGCCCTCGAGGGCGGTCATCGGGCGCGCGTGGCTGCCGCTGGAGTGCAGGCGGGTGTCGATCCACGACCCGTAGTTGGTCGGCTCGAGGCGGTAGTGATCGAGCAGGGCGAACCAGCGGTCGATCCACGCCGTGCTCGGCTCGGGGTAGTTCTCGACGTGGCCCTCGCCGAGAATCTCGACCCCGGTCGCGCCGACGTCGGCGACTGCGGCCAGAGCCGTCTCGAGGTCGAGAACGGTGCCGAAGTCTGACATGAAGCTGTAGAGCGAGACACCGTACTGGAAGGGGGAGCCCCCGCCATCGGGCGAGAGCGTGACGAACCTGGTCACGCGGTACACCGAGGGCTGGTGCTCCTCCGGCACGTACGACATGCGCAGACGCAGTTCGATCGACACCCGGTGGGTGCCCTGGGGCAGCCCGCCCTCGAAGGGCACCGTCACGGTGGCCGCGTTATCGAGCTGCCAGCGAACGCCGTCGCTCTGCCACAGCTGGTCGAGGGTGTAGGTCTGGCCCTCCAGCGTCCAGAGCGGCACCTCGGCCGGAACGTCGACGAGGTCGCCGACCCGAACCGACACCCCGTCGATGAGCGAGGCGGCCATGCCCCGATACGAGGGCATGCGCAGGCGCAGCTGGAATCCGGTGACGTGCTCACCGTCGCGAACGTTGCGGAAGCCGACGGACTGGATGAGGTCTCTTTCGAGAAGCATCGTTGCTCACTCTCGTGTCAGGGTGGGACACTGATGACGTTAGCATGCTTATGTCGCATTTGCACATAAGTCTGCCCAGAAGGTTCTAAAGGAGCGGCCATGACCGAGACGACCTCGCGAGGCATCGAGTGAACCCCCGCCCGTTCGCCGACCTGACGGGCAAGGTCGCCGTCATCACCGGCACGGGCAGCGGCCAGGGCAGAGCGGCCGCCCTGGCATTCGCCCGCGCCGGTGCCACGATAATCGGCTGCGATCTGAACACAGCGGGCGACGCCGAGACGCTCGAGCTGGTTCGCGCCGCCGGCGGAACGATGGTCAGCACGGCGCCCCTCGACCTCGGCGATGAGACTGCTGTCGCAGCGTGGGCGGCCGGCATCGCGGCCGACCATCAGCGCGTCGACATCGTCTACGCCAACGCCGCGGCCACCCGGTTCTCGCCGTTCGAATCGACCACCGCAGACGAGTGGCATTTCGTGCTGCGCAATGAGCTCGATGTCGTCTTCTTTGCGCTCAAGCACACATGGCCGCTCCTGCGGGCAAGCGGCTCCGGTCGCGTCGTGCTCGTGGGGTCGACCGCCGGAATCTCCGGGTCGACCACCAACAGCCGGGTGGCACACACGGTGACGAAGGGCGGCATCGTCGCCCTCACAAAACAGCTCGCCGCCGAGGGCGCTCCCGACGGCATCCGGGTGAACTGCGTGAGCCCCGGCATGATCGCCACGCCGGCGACGGCCAACGATCTGCTCGCGCACGATCATCCGATGGCCTCGATCGCCGAGGCCATTCCGTTGAAACGCATCGGAACACCCGACGATGTCGTGGGGTGTGCGCTGTTCCTCTGCTCAGACGAGGCAGCCTACGTCACAGGCGCGAACCTCGTCGTCGACGGTGGATGGTCGGCGGTACTACCCGGCTGACTCGGCCGCTCGGCCGGCGACGCGCTCGCTCGCGGGCGGGGCGTCGAGCGCGACCGCGAAGGCGGCCCCCGTCTTCTCCTCGAGGTCACCGACGCTCACGCCGGGGGCGACAGAGCGCAGCACGAGGCCGTCGGGTGTCACGTCGAACACGGCCAGGTCGGTGATGATGCGGTGCACCACACCCGCCCCCGTCAGCGGCAGGTCGCACCGCTCAACGACCTTCGGCGTGCCGTCTTTGGCGGTGTGCTCGGTGATCACGATCACCCGTGGTGTGCCGGCCACGAGATCCATCGCCCCGCCCATGCCCTTCACGAGCTTGCCCGGAATGGTCCAGTTCGCCAGGTCACCGTTCGCAGCCACCTGCAGGGCGCCGAGAATCGCGATCTGCACGTGGCCGCCGCGGATCATCGAGAACGAGGTCGCCGAATCGAAGAAGCTGCCGCCCTCGACGAGGGTGACGGTCTGCTTGCCGGCGTTGACGAGGTCGGCGTCTTCGTCACCCTCGAACGGAAATGGGCCCATGCCCAGCAGCCCGTTCTCGCTCTGCAGCGTCACCGAGACGCCGGGCGGC
Organism: Subtercola sp. YIM 133946; assembly: GCF_036553535.1. Taxonomy (NCBI): domain Bacteria; kingdom Bacillati; phylum Actinomycetota; class Actinomycetes; order Micrococcales; family Microbacteriaceae; genus Subtercola; species Subtercola sp. YIM 133946. Next base: position 78,383 of record NZ_JAZHPE010000045.1, on the reverse strand, counting down.
AGATGGTTCGCGACCATCGTCGGAATGCCGATGCCGAGGTTCACGTATTCGCCGTCGCGAAGCTCCTGAGCAGCGATCGCTGCCATCTCGTCTCGTGACCAGGCCATGGTGCTGCCGCCCTTCAGACGCCGGCCGCGGTGCGCGGCCGAACGGTTCGTTGTTCGATCTCCTTGTCGCGCGCGGTCGCCTGAACGAGCCGCTGCACGAAGATTCCCGGGGTGACGATGATGTTCGGGTCGAGCGCCTCGTCGACGACCTGTTCGGCCTCGACGATGGTCACCCGTCCCGCCGTCGCGACGTTCGGGTTGAAGTTGCGGGCCGAATGGCGGTAGATCAGGTTGCCCGAACGGTCGGCGCGGTAGGCGTGCACCAGCGCGACATCGGCGACGATGCCGCGCTCGAGCAGGTAGGTGTGGCCGTCGAACTCGTGCAGCTCTTTGCCGTCGGCCACCGGGGTGCCGACACCGGTCTTCGTGTAGAAGCCCGCGATTCCTGCGCCCCCGGCACGCAGCCGCTCGGCCAGTGTGCCCTGCGGCACGAACTCGACCTCGAGCTCGCCCGAGAGAAACTGCTGCGCGAACAATCTGTTCTCACCGACGTACGACGCCAGCACCTTCGTCACCTGGTGGTTCTCGAGCAGCAGGCCGAGGCCCTTGCCGTCGATGCCCATGTTGTTCGACACGATGGTCAGATCGGATGCTCCGCTGTCGCGCACCGCCTCGATCAGGTCGAACGGGTTGCCGCTCAACCCGAACCCACCGACCGCGATCGTCATTCCGTCGCCGATCACGTCTCGCAGAGCATCCGCTGCGCTGCTGTAGACCTGGGTCATCTGCCCTCCTTCATTGCACACGGAGCCGCCCACAACGTGGTCGCAGCGCCGCGCTGCCGACGGTACGGGCATCCATTGCCCGGGTCAACGGCCGCCCGTAGAGTGGTTGGAATGTGGGCAACCCAGAACGTCGTGTCTACATTGTGGACATACGGAGGGCTCGGATGACCGAGGTGAAGGGCGCACAGGTCGTCGGCCGCGTCGGCCTCATCGTGCGGGCCGTCAGCGCCGACGCCAAGACCGGCATCACGACCGCCGAGGTGGCCCGCCGCACTGGCATCACCCGGCCGACCACCCACCGGCTGCTCACCTCGCTCGCCGCCGAAGGTTTTCTCGACCACGACAACCGCACGGCGAGGTGGTACCTCGGGCCCGAGCTCTACCTGCTCGGCGCCCTCGCCGCCGAGCGCTACGACATCGCCGACGTCGCTCGGGAGAGCGTCGAACTGCTCGCCCGTGAGACCGGCGAGAGCGCGTTTCTCTCTGCCCGCCGCGGCGACGAGACCGTCTGTCTGCTGCGCGAGGAGGGCAGCTTTCCGGTGCGGTCGTTCGTGCTCTACGAGGGGGTTCGGTTTCCGCTCGGCGTCGCGTCGGCCGGAATCGCCATCCTCGCCTTTCTCAGCGATCCCGAGGTCGACGAGTACCTCACGCGCGAGCCACTCGCCGACCGGTGGGGCGAAGAGCACTCCGCCGACAGCCTGCGCAGGCGCATCGCCGAGACCCGGGCCCTCGGCTACGCCGTGAATCCGGGCCTCATCGTCGAGGGCAGCTGGGGCATGGGCGCCGCCGTCTTCGACACGCACGGCAAGCCGGCCTGGGCGCTCAGTCTCACCGGCATCGAGTCACGGTTCAGCGCCCGCCGCCGGCCCGAACTCGGCCGCCTGCTGCTCGAACAGGCCCACCGCGTCACGAGGCGCCTGCACGACCTGCCCGGATGACGGTCCGCGGTGGCGGGTGGCGGAGTGCGGGGCTGCGCGGCGGGGCTACGCGTGGCGGGCTGCGGGCTGCGGGCTGCGGGCTGCGGGGCATCATCGGATGCCCCCACCCAGCGGGGGCATCCGGTCGCTGGTGTTCTAGCTGTCGAGTGTCGCAGGGTCGCGGTGGGTGAGCCAGCTGTTGATGCGGTGGAAGTCGGGGGTGAAACCATTGGCCACGCCCCAGAGCACAGCCTGGATGCGATTGCTGACGCCGATCTTGCGGTAGATGGTGCGCACATGGGTCTTGAGCGTGTTCGGGCTCAGGTAGGTCAGCGCGGCGACCTCCTCATTCGTCTTGCCCTGGGTGATCAGGGCGAGGATCTCTGACTCGCGGTCGCTCAGTCCTTCACGGCGACCCGGCCAGTCCAGCCCGGATGACACACCCGACCTCTTGGGGATGGCGCTGACCACCCGCTGACCCGCATGCACCGCTTCCAGCGCCGCGACGAGCTCCCGTGCCGGCAGGGCCTTCGAGAGGTAGCCGTGCACGCCCAGGCGCTGGGCGCTCTCGATCAGTTCGGGCTGGAAACTCCAGGTGTAGACGACCACTCGCCTGGCCAGCGGGTTGCTGACGAGCTCGCCGATGTCACGATGGTCTGACTCCGGCTGGGCGAACGTGTCGTACAGAACGATGTCGACGCTCTCGGTCAGCGGCTTGTTGGCGTCGATCTCGGTGACGACGATTCTCTTCCGGTAGTGGTCGAACATGTGCGCCAGGCCCGTGAGCACGATGTCGTAGTCGTCGACGAGCGCGACGGTGATGGGTTTGCTCACAGTCTCAGACATGCCGCCTACCGTAGCCGAATTCAGGGAGGTGAGATTCACGCTCAGGGGTGATTCGGCGCTGAACTGTTTCAGGTTGAGTAATGGTGGTTTGTAGCGCGTCGCAGAATGGGAGCAGAGTGTGGGAACCCTGATTTACGGTTCACCGGGAGCTGAGATCGAGTTCGACGACCGCGCCCTGATGCATCTCCGCAGCGTTGTCATCGCGAAGCTCCGCCGGGAGGAGAAGTTCACCTTCACCTGGGACGACACGCTCACCGGCACGACCAAGACGCTGTGGTGTCACCCGGCGATCCCGATGCAGTTCGTCGTCGCGGCGGGCGAGGACCTCCCGCTGAATCGCGCCTGGCTGCAGGAGCTGACCCTCTCGGCCAACAGCGGACCAGGGCTCCGTTTGGTGCCGGAGCCCGACAGCGCTCCCCCAGAGTCCCGCCACCCCGCGCGGGCTCAGTAGACGGATGCGACTACGCCTAGGCGACGGTCACTGTGGCGGGCGCCGGCGAGCGTTCTTGAGTGCGTAGAGCTGCCGGTCGGCCCGGTCGCGAAGTGAGTGCGGCGTGTCACCGGGTGACGCTTGCGCGAGCCTGAAAGACCACCCGGTGCCGAACTGGTCGCGAAACCGGTCGATCGATGAGGTCGCGTCGTCAGCCGTGGTGTCGGGCATCACGATGAGGAATTCGTCGCCTCCGATGCGGGCGACGGTGTCGAGGCGCCGAGTGGTCTCCTGTAGTCCGCGAGCGAAGTCGATGAGAAGCTGGTCGCCGGCCGCGTGACCCTGCGTGTCATTCGTGTGTTTGAAGTCGTCGAGGTCGAAGATCGCGATCGTCATCGGCAGACCCGATCGTGACGCGCGGTCGAGTTCGAGACCGATGCGTTCGTCGAGTCCTGACCGATTCAGCACCCCGGTCAGCGGGTCTGTCTTGACCTCGCCATCCAGTTTCGACTTCAGGTACGACGCAGCTTCGAGACAGAAGACCGAGGCGAGGGCCAGATTGATCCAGGTGATGAACACGTGCTCGATCGGGTTGACGAACAGCGACGTCGCCGAACAGATGAACGCGCCCGCGATGACGGCCCGGGCCACGCGTCGCCGGTAGAACCAGCCGAGGTACGTGGCGAGCATCGGGTACAACACCACATTGTTGATCGATGCGACAGGCGCTGTCGACACCGCCAGCTGCAGGGACGTGACGAGAAAGAACACGATCGTGCCGGCGAGCCCCACGCCTCGCGTGAACCGTGCGCCGCGAAGAATCGGAGTTCCTGCCAGAATCAGGGTGAGCCCGATCCAGCACCACGTCCAGACGCTGCCGAACGGATTACCCGTCGACGTGAAGACGTCGACCAACCCACTCGCCGCTATCACCAGGCCCGCCGCAGACGTGACCCAGGAGAACGCAGGAATCCCGGCCGGAATCAGCGCGCCTCGCCACCTAGCCATTCGGTATCTCCCCCCACACGTCAATTATCGTGCAGGGCGCCCCACTCGCCGGCCCGACTGTGCCGCATCCACCGTCTGCGCCCGCGAGACAGAGCCTCGCCGGCTCACCGTCAGCGCCGTTGCGGTCGACCGGGTCGCCACTCCTCGCGCCCCTCGGGCGTCAGGTCGAGGGAGCCCCACAGCGTCCACAGCAAGTCGAGATGCCGATCATCCTGACCGGCACTGCTGGGTGGTTTCTGGGCCGTGTAGAAGTGCCGGATGCTCCCCTCCCGTCGGGTGAAGACCGTCATCAACGAGCTCAACTCTCCCGAGCTCGAGATCCCTCCGCTGTCGCGTGAATAACTGCCGTCGGGGTCGGCGAGCAGGCGCACATTCCGCCACCCGCGACTGCGCCCGTACGCGCGGAGCGGCGCCAGGGGCGACGGCGCGACGATCGCAAAACCGACGCGTTCGGCCAGATCGGCGGCGGCACCGTCGAATCCGTCGATAAGAGACGTGCACATTCGACACGGCTGCTGCGTGCTGCCGTCGAACATGAAGTTGTACAGCATGACCGTCGAGTGTTCACCGAAGAGGTCGCTCAGTCGAACGACCGTCGAACGGTCGGAGGCGTCGATATCGCTCGGCCCCTCGAGAAACTCGTAATCGTCGACCACGCTGCCGGGCGGCAGCGCCCGACGCTGCTCGGCCACTGCCTCGATGGCCCTGGTGAGCTCGTGCTCCGCTTCTCTGAGCTGGTCGCGCGCGACCGCGTACCCCTCGTCTGCCTGTGGCCACCGCGGCCCGCTCATCTCCATGAACCCAATCTCGCAGCACAGAGCTGAAGATCCAAGCCTGGATATTGGCACTCTCGGGTGTGGAGTGCTAACATTTTTCCCACGAAGTTGAGTCACACCGACTCATACACACAAGAAAGGGGAATCCTCATTATGGCAATGTCTTTCGATCCTTTCAGCGAGCTCGACCGTCTCACCGGCAACCTGCTCCAGTTCCGGCCGGGCCCGAAGTTCATGCCCGTCGACCTGTATCGCGAAGGTGACCAGTACATTCTGAACGCCGACCTGCCCGGCGTCGACCCGGGATCGGTCGACGTCGATGTCGACGGTCAGCTGCTCACCATCCGCGCGCAGCGCACCGCCGCCGCGCACGAGGGCGCGAAGTGGTTGACGCAGGAGCGGCCCAACGGTACCTACCTCCGCCAGTTCAGCCTCGGCGAGGGCGTCGCGTCAGAGAAGATCTCGGCGACGTACGACAACGGCGTGCTGTCGGTCGTGATCCCGGTCAGCGAGAAGGCGAAGCCACGCAAGATCGAGATCAACGCGGCGCAGACGCCCGACGATCAGAAGACGATCACCGTCTGACAGACCGGTGCGGGGCGGCGCCTGAGCGACCCCTCACCCGCCCCGCACCCAGCATTCATGGTTGGAGGTGTTCTGCTGTGTACAACGCCACTTCCGTCAGGGAAGAGCCGGTCGATGAGCGGTTCCTCGACGTCATTCTCGGCGACCAGGATCTAGCCGACCTCGCCTTCTGGATGATCATCCAGAGCGAGTGGCCCCCAGTAGTGAAAACCGGCTGCACAGACGACTGCCGTCCCGCCGCGTGGAGCGCGCCCGAGACCACTCGCGAGCATCCTCGCGCGGAGCACGTCACCGAGATCGCGCCGTGGATGCGATCGCCTCCGTCAGCGGCGGGAGCCCGGTAGACACGAGGGCGCGGGAGCACTCATCTGAGCGAGTGTTCCCGCGCCAATGTGTGCGTCTGGGTCACCGGCGCACTCGCCGAACGGAACGATGCTCGACCGCCAACACGCTCACGCATCCCACGATCAGCACCAGGAGCGCGAGACTGATGGGGCCGGTGCCCAGACCGAGGCCGCCGCGTGCGGGCGGCACGGCCATCCAGTCGGCGAACGACGCACCCAACGGCCGGGTCACCACGTAGGCGAACCAGAATGCGGCGACAGCATTCATTCGAAAGGCGAGGTACGCCACAGCGGGTACGGCGATGATGACGGCGAACAGGATGCCCGACCCGAGGTAGCCCAGGTCGAAGACCGTCGCGGTGAGGTCGCCCGCGGCCGTGCCCAGGGCGAACGTGGCCAGAACCGCAGCCCAATAGAAGGCCTCGCGGCGCCGCGTCGTGATGCTGTGGATCGACAGGGTGCCCTCGCTGAGACGCCACACCACGAAGACCACCGCGAGCACGACCGCGAAGACCACCGTCGAGACGGCGTACGGGATGCCGAGCCCGACATGGGCGACGTCGGCCGCCATCGTGCCGAAGACGCTGACCAGCACCACGGTCATCCAGTAGATCCAGGGTGAGTACGCCGTCGCGCGAAACTGAACGACGAGCGCGATGACGAGCGCGATGCCGGTGAGGGGAATCACGACGACCGGATCGAACGTCACCGCGAAGAAGTCTGACGTCGTCTCTCCCATGCCCGTCGTCAGCACTTTCGTCACCCAGAACAGTACCGAGACCTCCGGAACCTTCGACGCGCGGGTGGCCGCGACCAGCCTGCTCACCACTCGGCGCCTCTCGTTTGTTGCGGCGCGATGAACACCAGCGCCACGCAGGTGATCAGCGCCAGGGCGAGGTGCATGAGAACGAGAATGAACACCCCTGCGGCCGGCTGACCCGTGTAGAGGATCCAGGCGTCGGGAGCGAAGCCGACGACCGTGACGATGACCGCCAACCAGACGTAGAGACGACGGGCACGGGTGCTCACGAGTGTGACGAGCGGCCAGGCCAGGGATGCGAGCACGACACCGATGATGGTGAGCTTGCCGTAATCGGAGAAGGCGTAGTGCTCATACCCCTTCGTCGCTGGGTAGAGCAGCACGCCCAGACCCACGAGGCCGGCGCACGCCAGCAGTGATGCCGCGACGGCGACGACGGTCGCGACGACGAAACGCAGAAGTCGCGGCTGACTGCGGCCGAGCGGCAGATCGATGCAGAAGGCGTCGAGAAGTCGGCGACCGGGTCGCGGCAGAGGGCGGTCGCGCGAACCTGTCATCTCTGCTCGTCTCTGCCTGCGGCACGTCAAGGATGCCCGAACGGGCGCCTCACGCCACGCTACGGTCAACGCCGCCCGGCGGCATCGGTCGCGCGGGTGATCTTCGCGTCATCACGGAGGATGACACGACACGGATGCCCGGCCGGCAGCCCGCGAGAAGAACGACCCGAACGGCCCGCGCTGCTACCGGAGGGCCCTGCGCTGCGCCTTGACCACGGCGGCCAGGGCGGGCGTGGCGTCTCGGGCGAACCGCGGAAAGTTGAGAAACCCGTGCGGCATCGACGGGTAGCTGATCAGCTGCACCGGCACCCCGGCCGCGCGCAGCGCGTCAGCGTACTGAACACCGTCATCGTGCAGTGGGTCATGCGCTGCGACCTCGATCAGCGCAGGCGGCAGCCCGGCGAACGACTCCGCGAGCAACGGTGACACGCGCCAGTCGTTCCGGTCTCCGGCGTAGATTTCGTCGAACTTCCGCATGTCGGCGGCGGTGAGGATGAACGCGTCAGCGTTCGTGCGGCGAGACTCCGAGTCGTACGCCCCGGTCACCGGGTAGAGCAGCGCCTGGTGCCTGACGGCCGGGCCCGCCTCATCCCGCGCCATCAGCGCGACCACGGCGGCGAGGTTTCCGCCGGCGCTTTCGCCCATCACGCCTATTCTCCGGGCGTCTGCGCCCAGCTCGTCGGCGTGGGCGGCCGCCCACTTCAGGCCGGTGAAGCAGTCGTCGACACCGGCCGGGAAGGGATGCCGCGGTGCGAGCCGGTAGTCGACCGACACCACGATCGCCCCCAACCGGTGGGCCACCGTGCCGCAGATCCAGTCCCCGCCACGAAGATCGCCGAACACGAAACCGCCGCCGTGGAAGTACACGATCAGCGGCAGCCGCGCCCCGCGACGTGACGGTGAGTAGATGCGCACGCCGATCCCGTCGACGGTTCGGTCTTCGGTGGTCACGCTCCGCGGCCGCCGACCCATCAGGATCGACGCGAACAGCTCCGGCGCCCCGGCCCCGCTGTTGCGCGCAATCTCGGCGTCGGTGGCCGACGCAACCGACGCACCAGGCATACGCCGCATGATCTTACCGATTCGCCGCATCCCAGGCGCGAGAGGTTCCATGCACACGACCCTACGTCGTGTACGCACCGGTTCACGAGTCGTGGGAGAGGGCGGCCCGAGTTTCAAGCCCGCGATCGCTACCAGGCATGGTGGGCGAGTATTCGGGCAGCGACACCGGCGTGGGTTAGGGTATCGGCTGGAACGGGGGCGGCATGAGCGCATCAGGGGGCGGGGTGCCGCGCCGGTTCTGGGTCGGGCTGATCGGGCTGATCGTCTATGTTCTCCTCGCCGCCGTCGCGAGCGACGCGCTCGGGGATCTGCTCGGGCCAACGCCTGATGCGACGGCACAGTTCGCCATCACCCATCTGGTCGCGCTGCCCATCCTCATCGCAGCTGGGATCGTTTTCGCGTGGCGGTCGGGCTGGTGGAGTGACGTCTGGCACGAGCCCAGCGTCGCCCGTGGCCGCCCGCGACGCTGGTGGTGGTTCCTCGTTCCGCTGCTCCTGCTCGTGCAGGTCGCCCTGCAGCTGAGCGGCACACAATGGTCACAACTCACGGTCGGGCTCGTTCTGGTCGTCATCGTCGGCACAACCCTGGTGGGTGTCGGTGAGGAGCTCTATTTTCGCGGCATCCTGATCGTCTCGCTGCGTGGCGGGCACTCCGAGATCGTCGTGTTGATGGTGTCTGCGATCGTGTTCGGGTTGGCGCACACGGTCACCCAGCTGTGGCAGGGCCTCCCGTTGCCGGTCATGCTCTTCCAAATCGCGTTTCTCACGATGGACGGGGTTCTGTACTACGCCGTTCGGCGGGCGACCGGGCTGCTCTGGGTTGCGATGCTGGTGCACGGCCTCACCGATTTCTCGCTCTATCTGCAGAGCGGTGGCACCAGGGATACCGGATTCGACGTCGCGCCGGCCGCGGGGTACATCGGTGCCGTGCTCGGTCTTCTTGCCCTGCTCGTGCTGGTCAGCGTCATCCGGGAGACCATCCGCGCCCGGCGGAGCGTCGCAAGGGCCACAGAGAGCTCGGCTCCGGGCTTTCGAGCGGATTGAACGGGCATTCTCCCTCCCGCTGAGCACGAACTGGCCCTTTCGTGTCAGGCTTACGTCATGTCTGACAGGGAGCCTCGGCTCGCCCATCACCCGACTGGAACGCGCCTTCTCCGTGCGTGACGTCGTGATAGTCGGCGGCGGACCGGTCGGGGTCTTCCTCGCGACCCTTCTGGCCGAAAGCGGCCTCGACATCGCAGTGTGGGAGAAGAGACAGGAGGAATACCGTTCATCCCGAGCAATCGGCATCCATCCCCCGTCGCTGGCGGCGTTCTCTGCAGTCGGCGTGACCGACCAGATCCTGCGGCGCGCGGTTCTCATCCGTCGCGGCATCGCCCGCACGGGCGGACGCACACTCGGCACCGTCTCGTTCGCGAGGGTTCACGGCGACTTCCCGTTCGTCGCCGCGCTGCCGCAGTTCGAGACGCAGGCGCTTATCGAGCGGCGTCTCGAGGAGCTCGCTCCCGGTGCGATCCGGCGCGGCATCGAGCTGACGGGTCTCGACGACCACGAGCCCGACAGGGTCGCACTGCGAGGGCACGATGCCCACGGCGACGTCTTCGAGGTCGCCCGTTTCGTCGTCGGGGTCGATGGTGCCCGAAGCGTCGTGCGACATCTTCTCGGTATCCGCGCCCGACAGCGGGTCTACAACGCACCGTTCGTCATGGGCGACTTCCGCGACGACACGGATGCCGGCGACGACGCCGTGGTGCACCTCGAGTCTGACGGGGTCGTCGAGTCCTTCCCCCTACCCGACAGCCGTCGACGCTTCGTCGTACGCACAGCGGCCCCGTGGGCTCACCCCAGTGCCCGCGACGTGGCGGATCTCGTGAAGCGGCGCACCGGAGCGGATGTCGATCCGGCGACCAACTCCATGATCAGTGTGTTCACCCCGCAACGACGCATCGCCGAGAGTCTCGTGCAGGGACGCACGTCGCTCATCGGCGACGCCGCCCACGAGATCAGCCCGATCGGCGGACAAGGCATGAACCTCGGCTGGCTCGACGCGGCCGCGCTGGCGCCCCTCCTCGTCGCCGGCGTCCGAGAGGGCCGCGTCGACACTCCGACGTTCGCCGACTTCGAACGTCAGAGACTCACAGCCGCGTGGGGGGCTGCCAAGCAGGCAGAGGCGAACATGGCGATGGGGGGCCCGATCGGGGGGCTCCGCAAGTGGGCGCGGGATATCGGCTTCGGGCTCGTGCTCGCCAGTCCTGCCAGTCACGTTCTCGCGCGTTCGTACACCATGAGTCGGTAACCCGATGCGTTCGGCGAAGAACCCCGCTCGTCGACCCGCCAGACGGGTTCCGCTGACCACCAGCTCGATCGCGATCACCGGCCAGGCAACCAGGGTTGAATTAGACGACGACATCGGTGCGGTCGTGATCGGTTGCGCTGCTCAGACACCGTCGTATTCGGCGTCGGTGATGTGTTCGAGCCAGGTCGTGGTGGCGGCGGGGTCGTCGCCGTTCTCGAGCATCGCGATGTGCTCCATGAACGTGCCTCCGGATGCTGCGTGAAAGTGCTCCTCGCCCGGCGGAGTGTAGAGCGTCTGGCCGGGGTGCACCTCGATGATGTTCCCGGCGCGGTCGCCGAAGCGTGCAACACCCTGGGTGACGCGCAGGTACTGTCCGCGGGCGTGCGAATGCCAGGCTGTGCGGGCGCCGGGCGCGAACTTCACGATGGCCACGGTCATCCGTTGGTCGCCTGTGTGTGGTGCTGCGACGACATCGAGCCAGACGTCGCCGGCGAACTGCGCGGCGGGGTTCTTCGGTGTGGGGTTCTGCGGTTCGATCTGCATGTATTCCTCTTGTTCTCGTCTTCTGTGGATCAGTCTTTGTCGTCGAAGACCCGACGGGCGACGTTCATGGCGCCCATACCCTTCGGCCAGCCTGCGTACACATCGCTGTCAGTCGTTCGGGTTCCTTCGTACTGGGTGGTGACGGGTACGTTCAGTCTCCGTAGGAGAGGGATGCTGATAGCTCGCGGGTGGCGTTGATCTGGGCCTGGATGGCGGCGAGGTTTGCTTCTTCGCCTTCCATGCCGTCGGCTCCGGCGATGAACCTCTTCGGCAGCTCGTCGGAATCCGCGAGCGTGACGAGTGCCTGGCCGAGCTTTCTCGGGTCGCCGCCCTGCTGGCCGTTCATGCCCTTCCACGCCTCGATAGTGTGGGTGGTGAGGTCAGCGTAGTCTTCGATGTCGAGCTCGGGCCAGATCGTCGATGAGCCTTCGACGAGCAGCTCGGTGCGGAAGAAGCCCGGTTCCACCGACATCGTCGAGATGCCGAAGCGCTCGACGTCGAACCGGAGCGATTCCATCCATCCTTCGAGGGCGAACTTCGACGCGGCGTACGCGGCGCAGAACTCCTGGCCGATGAGCCCGGCCATCGAGGTGACCGTGATGACCTGCCCGGCACGCTGTTCACGCATGATGGGCAGGATGGCGCGGGTGACGTTGAGGGGGCCGAAGAAGTTGGTCTCCATCTGCGCCCGGAACTGCTCCGGGCTGATGTTCTCGAAATAGCCGGCGTAGAAGTTGCCCGCGTTGTTGACGAGTACGTCGATGCGGCCGAATCGCTCGATCGCGGCATCCTTCGCCCTCTCGGCGGCGGCCGGGTCGGTGATGTCGAGTGCGACGGTCAGCAGGTTCTCGTGATGGCCGATCGCGGCGAGTACCTTCTGCGGGTCACGCCCGGTCGCGACGACCTGGTGGCCCGCGGCGAGGGCTGACTGGGCGATGTCGATGCCGAGCCCACGGCCGGCCCCGGTGATGAACCAGACGTTGTTGTTGGTCATGGATGCGCTACTTTCTGTCGATGGAGGCTTCGTGTCTGCGAGGCCCGAGGCGCTTCGATGCCTCAAGTCTTGTGATGCCCTGAAGAATGAGGGAGTCACCAGCTATCGGGGTAACAGCAGTGACCCCCAACCGCGCTGGTTCTGACGTAGCGTCGAGAGATGGACACCCCGAACGACATCCGCGGCACATCACCGCCTCGGTGCAGCAACTGCTGAACGCAATGAAAGACGTGCCAGCACTCGTGCAGAACGGCCGCCTCGACGTGCTCTCAAGCAACCCGCTCGGCCAGGCGCTGTTCTCTGAGATGTTCGAGCAGGTGGCGCAACCGCCGAACTTCGCCCGCTATGTCTTTCTCGACCCGCGGGCCGAGAACTTCTACCGCGACTGGAACTCGGCAGCCGCGCAGACCGTTGCACTCCTCCACGCAGAGGCGGGCCGCTCGCCCGACAGCCGGCAGCTGAGTGCGGGTAGAGCCCACTCGAATGGGCAGCAGATAATGCCCTGACCAGCAACTTATTGAGCGGAGCCGGTGGGATTTGAACCCACGGTGCCCATTAAGGGCACTCCACCTTAGCAGGGTGGTGCACTAGGCCGAACTATGCGACAGCTCCTTGTAACCTCAGCAATCATAGCCGAATGAACGGTGGCACAAGAATCCCTCGTCCATCCGGCCGATCGGCCGCCGAGCGGGCGCCAATCGGTAGGGCAGGTTGCCGGGGGTGGGTGTCCGGACTCCGAGGGCCACGACGGGCGACTGTCGGGACTGCTCAATTTCTGCTCCTCAGTTGTGCGCCGATGCGCTAGATTCGAGCCAGAGGCGGCCCGTGGGGGGTTAAGCCGTTATTGCACGTAAAAAGAGAGGACCGCCTTCATGGATTTCTGGGGCATCGTTTACACATTTTTCTGGACCTTCGCGTTCATCGCCTACCTGTTCGCGCTGTTCGCGATCATCGGCGACCTGTTTCGCGACCACAAGCTCAACGGCTGGTTCAAGGCCATCTGGGTTCTGTTCCTGATCTTCGTGCCGTTCCTGACTGCGCTGGTCTACCTGATCGCGCGCGGCAAGGGCATGGCCGAGCGTTCGCAGAAGGCCGCCAAGCAGGCCGAGACGGCGACGAACGACTACATCCGCCAGGTCGCCGGAACAACTCCGGCCGACGACATCGCGAAGGCGAAGGCGCTGCTCGACTCGGGCGCCATCACCCAGGCCGAGTACGAGAGCCTCAAGGCGCACGCCCTGTCGGTGACACCGAAGGCCTGACCTCCGCAGCCGCGGTGACGTCGTGCCCCTCTGCCCGCGCGGCAGGGGGGCACGACGTCGTTCAGGGGCACGCGATGAGGCGCGTTCCGGCGGCACGGCTCAGAGTCCCGGCGTCGCCTCGAGCCGCCCCGACTGCACGGCGTCGACGAACGCTGCGTAGTCTTTCTCGTTCTGATCGGCGTAGACCGTCGCGAAGTCGGCGAGCGCGCGATCGAAGGTGTCTTTCTTGCCGAGATAGGCGGCGATCGCCACCCTGTCGCCCGCCCGGGCGTGGGCGCGTGCGAGCGTCTCTCCGCACATGCGCGCGTACAGTCTGAGGCCCGACAGCCGGATGGTCTCGACGTCGGCCGATCCCTTCCAGTCGTGCAGCTGGCGCACGTAGAAGTCGCGCGGCACCCCGTCGAGGCCCGTGACGTGCTGCCAGCCGAGAAAGATGTCACTGGCCGACTGCATCATGCGCTGTCCGCGTACGACCCGCTCCCCCTGATCTTCGTAGGCACTCGCGCCGACGAACCGGGCGAGCACCGACTCCTGGGCCTCCTTCGCCTGCAGCAGCAGCGGGTCGCCGTCGTCGCGGCCGCGCAGCAGGATGATCCATGCCCGGGTTCCGACCGAACCGACGCCGACCACCTTGCGCGCCATGTGCAGGTACTCGAACTCGCGAACGGGGTGATGCTCGGCGATCAGGGTGGTCTGGTAGCTCGCGATCAGATCGCGCATGGCCTGCTCGTCGGCCTCACGGGTGAGGCCGGGCGGCACGAGGTCTTCGATGGGCGTGATCAGGGGCGGGTCGGCCGTGATGCGCAGTTCGCCGTCGACCTCGTGCACGAGCTTGCCGAACGCATTCATGCTGTCTTTGGTTCGGGCCTTGGCGACGATGCCCTCGGTGCGCTTGAGCAGCTTCTTCTCGGGGGCGACGGCCAGGGCATCCCGAACCCGCTCGATCAGTTCGTCGGAGTCTGTGTGGCTGTACCAGGCGTCGAGCACCGGCGAGTCGGCGGCGATGCGCATGCGTTCCCGGTATCCGCGGCCCACCTCGAGCGTGATCACGCGGCGGTCGGCCTCGGTGAAGCCGCGATGCCGGCCGGCGATCTCGACGCTGGCGGCGAGCCGCTTGACGTCCCACTCCCAGGGGCCCGGCAGCGTCTCGTCGAAGTCGTTGATGTCGAAGACCAGCGTGCGCTCGGGCGAGCCGAACACCCCGAAGTTCGACAGGTGCGCGTCGCCGCAGAGCTGCACGATGAGCCCTGAGTCGGGCGTCGTCGACAGGTCGGAGGCCATGATGAGCGCGGCCCCGCGGTAGAAGGTGAACGGCGAGACCATCATGCGGCCGTACCGAATCGGAACGAGCTCGGGCACCCGGCTGGCGGCCTGCTGCTCGAGCAGACTCACCGGGTCGGGGCGGTCGGCGGCCGGCTGCCATTCGCCCTGACTTCTGCGCGGCACCCGCTCGCGGGCGGCGCGGCCGAGAGCCGCACGCGTCTCGAAACCGCCCGAAAGCGGGCGGTTCGTGGTGGTGGTCGGTGCTGGGTCGACAACGGTCATGGTGGGTCCGCCTGGTCTGTAGGTCTCCAGTGTGGAACCGGCGCCCACCGGCGTCAACAATCCCGGCGCCGAATCAGCCTGTTCGAATGAGCCCGCCTCTCGGCCGGTCGGCGGGCGGCCCGGATGCTCTACAGTTCTTTGCAGGTGGGTGAGGTCGCACCCAAGAACGAGGGGCCCTTTGTCAGACGCAACCGCACCGGCAGGCGCGCTGCCGCTTCGTCGACTCGCCCTGCTCGCCATTCCCGCCGTCATCATCGGAATCGTCTCGGCCCTCATTCTGTTCGGGCTCGAGTGGGTCGCCGACCAGCTCGAGCATTACCTGTGGTCGACTCTGCCCGCGACCATCGACGTCGACCCGGGCAACGGATGGTGGATCTTCACTCTGCTCACCCTGTCGGGCGTGGCCGTCGGGCTCGTCGTCTGGCTGGTGCCCGGGCACGGCGCGCGCGACTCGGCCACGACCGAGCTGATCGCTCCGCCTCTGAAGCTCGCGGTCATCCCGAGCCTCGTGCTGGTCACGATTCTCGCGCTGGCGGGCGGCGTCAGCCTCGGGCCCGAGAACCCGATCATCGCGATCAACACGGCCGTACTCGTGGCGCTGATCGCCCGGCTGATGCCGAAGGTGCCCACCGAGCTGATTCTGCTGCTCACGGCGGCCGGCACCATCGGCGCCCTGTTCGGCACGCCCGTTGCTGCGGCGCTGGTGTTCACGGGAGTGGTGGCCGCGCTGAAGTCGGGCGGAGCGCTGTGGGACAGGCTGTTTCTGCCGCTGGCCGCCGCGGGGGCCGGCTCGGTGACGATGGGGTTGCTCGGCGGCGCGACGCTGACCGTGAACGTGCCGAGCATGGGCGCGATGCAGCCGATCTACTTCGTCGAGGGGCTCGGCGTGGCGGTGGCGGCGACGCTGCTGGGGCTGGCGATGGTGTTCGTCTTTCCGTTCCTCCACCGGTTCTTCCACGGGCTGAAGTACCCGATCGTCTACATCACGCTCGGCGGCGTGCTGCTCGGCGTGCTCGGGGCGATCGGCGGCCCGATCACGCTCTTCAAGGGCCTGTCGCAAATGGGCACGCTGGTGGATGACCGGGCGAACTACGACGCCGGGCAGCTGGTCGTGGTTACGCTCGTCAAGGTCGCGGCGCTGGTCATCGCCGCCTCGGCGGGGTTTCGGGGCGGCCGCATCTTTCCCGCGGTGTTCATCGGGGTCGCGTTCGGACTGCTCACCGAAGCGGTGTTTCCCGACATTCCGATCTCGCTGGCGATCGCCTGCGGTGTGCTCGGCGTGGTGCTGGTCGTGGCGCGCGACGGCTGGCTGGCGCTCTTCATCGCGGTGGCGGTGGTGGGCGACGTGGCGCTGCTCTCGGTGCTCTGCGTGATCATTCTGCCGGTGTGGCTGATGGTGTCGCGGGCGCCGGAGATGATCATCCACCCGCCGAAGGTGTTGGAGCCGGCGAGATCGTGAGGCCGGCCGGATCGGCCGACGGGTTCCAGGGCACGGGCATGCCGATGGGATTCGGAAACGGGTAGATCGGCTGGCAGGCGTGGGCGAGGGGTGCCAGCAGTTCGGCGACCGCGAGCAGGTGCCGGGCATCCACCGTCGCCCAGGGCTGGGCGGCGAGGCGGTTCGTGAGGGCCTCGGCGCGTTCGAGGGCGGCGATGCCGGCCGCGCTGGCGCGACCGTTCGGGTCGATCAGACCGCGGGTCG
Source organism: Subtercola sp. YIM 133946 (assembly GCF_036553535.1). Classification (NCBI taxonomy): domain Bacteria; kingdom Bacillati; phylum Actinomycetota; class Actinomycetes; order Micrococcales; family Microbacteriaceae; genus Subtercola; species Subtercola sp. YIM 133946. The sequence continues at coordinate 61,925 of NZ_JAZHPE010000045.1, read as the reverse complement.
TGAGGGCAGTGTGTTCGGCCATCCATTCGTCGTCGCTCCAGCCGCGGGCCCGCTGCAGGGTCGCCGCGTCGAGGTCGAGCGCGGTGCGCAGCACGATGCTCGAGAGACCGCCGAGCTGCTCGGTGACGAGGGCGACGACGTGGCCGTCGCCGCGGTGCTCGCGCAGGGTGGCGGTCGACTGCCAGAGCGAACGGTAGGGGTCATCGTCGATCGGCAGCGCGCGGTTGGCGGCGGCGAGCGGCCGGCCGATGGTGTCGACGGCGGCGGCGATGGGCGCCAGGGCCTCTGCCGCACGGCGGGTGGCCGCTTCGTCGTCGAAGAGGCGGCGCAGGGTGGCGGCGGCCCCGGCGGCGCGGGCGTCGATCACCTGGTTCGGCTCGGCGGTCTGCCACACCGACGGCAGGGCCCGGGTGACGAGTGGCGGGGCGAAGCCGCTGAAGATCGCCACGACCGGTGCGCCCGAGATCGGGCCGAGCGGAGCGCTGCGACCGGCGAAGTAGCCGTCCCAGTACCGGGTCAGGCCGATGTCGGCGAAGGCCTGGCGCGACTCGGGCGAGAAGTAGGTGACCGCGTGGATGGGCTCGAACAGGGTCCAAAGAGCGCGGGCGAGGTGTTCTGGTGTGGGCATGGTTCTCCTTGGGGTCGAGTCTAGGCACCCGGGGGCCGCGGGGTGCGCGGGTGTGAAACAGTGGAGGAGAAACCCCCACCCCACCGAGCGACCGGGAAGTCGACGTATGAGAGTCACCAGCAGCAGCCAGTTCGACGCCACAGCCGAGGGCTCCGTGCCGCCGTTCGAGCAGGTGCGGCCACACATCTGGGCCCTGCCGCTCGCGATGCCCACCCCCGCGCTACCGTATGTGCTCAGCTACTTCGTCATCGACGAGAACGGGCTCGTGCATGTGATCGACGCCGGCTGGGACTCCGACGAGAACTGGCAGCGGGTGCTCGCGGCCCTCGCCGAACTGGGGCTCGACACGGCCAGTGTCGCCTCACTCACCCTCACCCACCTGCATCCCGATCACGTCGGCATGACGCATCGCTACCGTGCGGCCAGCCGGGTGCGGGTGCAGCTCGGCCGGGTGGAGCAGGCCGCGATCACTGCGCTGACCGCAGCGCCGGGGTCGGCGACGGCCCCCACGTCGGTGGGCAGTGGCCCGGATGCCCGGCGGCGCCCCGCGGTTCCGGCCGAGTGGGGCGTTCCGGCCGACCGCGTGGCCGAGCTCGGGAGCGGGTTCGGCAGCGGGGGCTCCGGCGACGCGATCGAGGGTGACGTGCTGCTCGACGACGGCGACGATCTCGGGGTGCCGGGGGTGGGCATCCGGGTCATCACGACGCCCGGGCACACGAACGGTTCGATCTGCCTGGCCTTCGAGGGCGAGAACCTGCTCGTCACCGGAGACCACCTGCTACCGACCATCTTCTCGGGGCTGGGGCTCGGCGGGCCGACCGACACCAACCCGGTCAGCGACTATCTCGCCGCGCTCGAGCGGCTCGCGCCCTTCGACGACCCGGAAGAGCAGGTCGAGGTGCTTCCCGGGCACGGCTACCGGTTCACCGGAGTCGCCGAACGGCGCGCGGAATCGGCCGAGCACCACCAGGGCCGCACCCGCCAGGCCGCGGCGATTCTGGCCGAGAACCCCGACGCCACCGTGTGGCAGGTGGCGTCACAGCTCTACTGGACCTCGGGCTGGGAGAACCTGAACGGCCCCTACCTGCGGTCGGCGCTGGCGCAGACGGCGTGGCACCGCGAGCGGGCGGCCGCCGGGCTGGGTGGCGCGGGCGCGCGCGGCGAGCGGGCCGCATTCGGCGAGCCGGGCGCCGGCGTGCGCTGAGCTCAGGCGAAGAGTTCGGCGAAGAACGCCTTCATGGCGATCCATGAGCGGGCGTTCGCACGCGCGTCGAAAAGGGCTCCGTGGTCGGGCGCGTCTGTTCCCGGCAGGGAGAAGGCGTGCATCGCGCCGCTGTAGCTGACGATCTGCCAGTCGTCGACCTCGGCGTGCCGCAACTCGTTCTCGAAGGCGACGACGGCGTCGTCGGGCACGACGGGGTCGCTAGCGCCGGTCAGCACCAGTACCGAGCCGCGAATCTGGCCGGGGGCGGCCGGAATGCCCGTGGAGAGCCCCCCGTGGAAGACGACGACACCGGCCACATCGGCCCCGCTGCGCGCAAGCTCGAGTGAGGCGCTGCCGCCGAAGCAGTACCCCATCACCGCGATGCGCGCCGGGTCGACACCGGGCAGCGAGCGCAGGTAGTCGAGGTCGGCCTGCACGCGCGAACGGAAGAGGGCCGGGTCGCCGTAGAACGACCCGGCGCGCTGGGGCGCCTCCTGCTGAGACAGCTCGACACCGCCGCCGTAGATGTCACCGGCGAGCGCGATGTAGCCGAGCCGGGCGAGCATGGTGGCGCGCACGCGGGAGTGGTCGTTGAGGCCTGTCCAGTCGGAGAAGACGAGCACGGCGGGGAGCAGGGTGTCGGCGGGCCCGGCGTGCGAGGTGGTGGCGGGCGCGTCAGCGACGGTGGTGGCGGGCGTGGTGTCGGCGGGGCGGGCCAGGAAGCCGCCGAAGTCGACTCCGTCGGCCGAGAACGAGACCGGGGCTGCATCGACCGGGCCCTGTTCGGGCTGCGAGGTGAGCAGGGAGTCGAGGCCGGCGGGGAGGGGGGCGGAGAAGACGGGGTTCATACTCCTATTCAATCCCACGAGATCACTGCACGAGCATCCGTCTTCATGCACGACCATGCATTATCACTGCACGAGCATCCGTCTTCAGTGCACGAGCATGCGTCGCCGGCGTCAGCGCGTCTTGCGTCGCGGCTCGGGCGTCACCTCGAGGGGCCCGGCCGCCTCATCGAGGTCGTGCGCGGCGGCGAGCGCCGCCAGGTCGACCTCACGCAGTTCGCGCATGCGCTGCTCTCGTTCGAGGGCGTAGTCGGGCGACGAGCGCAGGTCGGCGGTGACCTCGAGCCTGCCCTCGATGGCCCTGCTGAGTTCAGACCACGCCCACTTCTGCGAGGCGTCGACCGCCGAAGCGATGAACTCGGGGTCGGAGGTCAGCCGGGCGAGTTCGGAGGAGAGCGCCGAATAGGTCACCCGTCGCTGCGTGAGCCACTGGAAGTCGGCCACCGTGCGCGACTTCTTCGGCATGGGCGGAAACTCGCGCTGCAGGTTCTTCATGTGCTCGGCGAGCCCGGCCTGCTCGAGCGTCAGCTGGTGCAGCTCGGCCTCGACGAACGCCGTGATCTCGTCGGGGTTGTAGTCGACCTTGTCGCGCACAGCTCCGATGATGATGTGGTTCATCGTGGCCATGGTGAGGGCGGTGCGCGACATCAGCACGCCCTCTTCGACGGCTCGGGCGATCGCCGCAGCGTCGACAGGGAAGAACGAGCGCCTGGTGCGCCTGCCCGCCTTCTGTGCCCGCCGCTTCTTGCCGACCATCGCCTGACTCTCGCTCGTTCGTCGCAGCAAGCCTAGCGATCGGCTTCTGTGCTGGGGGTGGGAGGCACCTGCGCTGCAAACCTCGACCACGTGCAAGCGACCCACAATTATGGCGTCTGGGAATGTTCATAAACAATCCCGTGACAATTCTCAAGGAGTGGGATACCTTGACTCTCGATGTCGCCGTCGCAGGGGGCGCTTCCTTCCTTTGTCGCCTACAAACCCAGGAGCCCCCTATGCCAGAGAGAACTCTGTCGAGCCCCAAGAGACTGCTCACCCGCCTCAGCATCGTCGGGGCATCCGCTGCTCTCGCCGTGGTTCCGGCCATCGCGTTCGCGCCGGCCGCCTTCGCCGCCGACTCGTTCACGGTCACGTCGCCGACCGACGGCCAGCTCGACGTGCCGAACGCCGGGGTCGACAACCTCGTCGGCTTCACCGGCACCGGCCTCGCCGACGGTGACACCGTGCAGATTCTGTACACGGCAGCCTCGGGAGACAAGGAACCGGCTGTGTTCGGCGGCGCCGACGTCAACCCCGACGGCAGCTGGACGACGACGGCGAACTTCGGTGACCTGACGCCCGGCCAGACCGTCGTCTCGGTCACCGTGCAAGAGCTGACCGACAACAAGGCTGCCACTGTCATCACCGAGGTTCCGGTCACCTTCACCCTGGCCACGCCCGCCGTACCCGCCAGTCCGTTCGCCGTGACCTCGCCCGAAGTCGGCAGCACCGTCGACACCGCGACGCCCACGTTCGAGGGCACCGGCACCCCCGGCAGCACCGTCGAGATCCAGTACACCGGGCGCTCGGGTCACAACGACACCGCCGGAACCGGAAAGATCGGCGTAGACGGAACGTTCTCGATCGCCACCGACTTCAGCGACTACGAGCCGGGCGGCGGAACCGCCACCTCAGAGGCGCCCTTCGACGGAGTGCGAGTGCTGGTCTACCAGACCGACGCCGACGGAAACGAGCTGCCCGGCGCCACCCGACAGGCCGTGGCCTTCTTCTTCGCGACCCCTCCCGTGCCGCTGATTCCCTTGAGCCTGACACTGGCCCCCACCTCTGAGACGGTGACAGCCAGCTCGACGACAGGAGCCGCCCTCACGTCGACCGGCTTCAGCCCGTCAGAGCAACTTCTGGTGGCCGTGGCAGACCCGTCGGGTACGCCCGTGGTTCTCGCTGGCCTCGGAACTGACGAGTTCTTCGCGGACGAGACTGACGGCAGCTTCGCCACGACCCTGCTTCTGCCGAGCAACTCTCCCGTGGGTGACTACACGGTCGCGGTGGCCGGAGTACGCAGCGGCCGAACCGTGAGCGCGACCGTGACCGTCACGGCCGACCCGGTGCCCACCCCGACGCCCACGCCGACCACTCCCGCCGGCACCGGCGGCAGCAGCTCGGGCAACGGTAGCGCCACCAGCCCGTCACAGCTCGCCTCGACGGGTCTCGACGGCATGGGCATCGGCAGCATCGCCGGAGTTCTGCTGCTGGTCGGCGGCGGCCTGTTCCTCGCGCGTCGCCGTAAGGCCGGCGTCTAGCCCGAACGTTTCGAACACGGTGCGGTCGCTCGGCCGCGCCGTCGTTCGACCCGTTCGTCTGATCATCCGCATCACCACACGTCACGCACCACACTCGCTTCACCCACTGGATGCTCGCGTAGGAGCATCGCGAACCCTTCACAATTTGGAGAAAAAATGTTCGACGACAAATTCATCACCAACGCCATCAACCGCAGCTCGGAGACGAAGCTCGACCGCCGCGCCCTGCTGACCGCGGCGGGCCTCGGCGCCGCCGGCGTCGGCGCGGCCGTGCTGCTGCCCGCCATGGGAGCGGCCGCGGTCACCCAGGCCGCCGCACCCATCAGCGACGGTTCGATTCTGAACTTCGCCCTGAACCTCGAATACCTCGAGGCCGAGTTCTACCTGCACGCCGTCACGGGGTCGGGCCTGCCGTCGAGCCTCATCGCCGGCAAGGGAACCGCGGGTGCTGTCACCGGCGGCAAGCAGGTGAACTTCAAGAACGCGGCCGTGAAGGCCTACGCCACCGAGATCGCTGCCGACGAGAAGGCGCACGTCGCATTTCTGCGCGCCGCTCTCGGCTCGGCTGCGGTCGCGCGCCCCGCGATCAACATCTCTGACGCGTTCACGGCGGCGGCGACCGCGGCAGGGGTCATCAAGCCGGGGCAGACGTTCGACCCGTACGCCGACGACGTCAGCTTCCTCATCGGCGCGTTCATCTTCGAAGACGTCGGAGTCACGGCCTACAAGGGCGCGGCGCCGCTGATCACCAACAAGACCTATCTCGAGGCGGCGGCGGGCATCCTCTCGGTCGAGGCCTACCACGCCGGCATCGTGCGCTCGACGCTGTTCGGGCTGGGCATCGAGACCCCGTCGATCAACGACACGGTCAACAAGATCTCGGATGCCCGCGACAGCCTCGACGGCAGCACCGACCTCGACCAGGGCATCACGGTGAACGGTGTGGCGAACCTGGTTCCGACCGACAAGAACGGCATCACCTTCAGCCGCACGCCGGGCCAGGTGCTGAACATCGCCTACCTGAACCCGAAGGCCGTCACAAAGGGCGGCTTCTTTCCGGGCGGCGTGAACGGCGACCTCAACACGAGCGGTGGCGCTGCGTCGTAGCGCTGTTGGGGAGGGTCGGGGTTCGTGCCGGAGACGGTGCGGGCCCCGATCACCTTTTAACGGCGCGGCGCGGCGCGGCGCGCCGCGGCGCGACGGGCCGATCTAAGGATTTTCTCACGGGCGGCCCCACCGCCTGGGCGCCAGCACACTCGATAGTGAGCAGATGGCGACGAGGGTGATCGGCCCGGCGCTGCGGGCGGGTGGGCGAGCTCGAGAATGTTCTGAGGTACCCGGTGTCGGTGCGGGCGGCGGCCGCCGACGCGCATCCGCCCCGCCGTGCCGGGCATCCGCCCTGCCGTAGGGTGGCGGTGATGAAGATTCTCGCTCCGAAGACCATCGAACTCGACCTCACGGGCGGTGTCGGCGGTGCCGACGGTGCCGACGCGACCAGCGGCCCGGCCGACGAGGTGGTGCTGTACGACCCCGAGCGGCCGTTCGCCGACGCCGACCGCGACGCCGAGGTGCTGGTGGTGTGGGGCAACTCCGCCGAGAACCTGGCCGATGCGGTCGACAGACTCGGGGCGCTTCGGCTCGTGCAGACCCTGGCTGCCGGCCCCGACGCCGTACTGGACGCCGGGTTCGACGACGCGGTCGCCATCACGTCGGGGCGTTCGCTGCACGACGCGACGGTGGCCGAGCATGCGCTGGCGCTCATCCTCGCCGCCGTTCGCCGCCTCGACGACCTCATCGACGCCAGCCACCGGCACGAATGGAACACCGCCTTCAACCGGGCCCAGGCCGACCCTGCGACGGCCCAGAGGTACACGCTCGACGGGGGCCACGTCACCATCTGGGGCTTCGGCTCGATCGCCGGCCGGCTCGCTCCGCTGCTGCGGATGCTCGGCAGCACCGTCACCGGAGTCGCCACCAGCCCGGGCGAGCGCGACGGCTTCACTGTCGTCACGCCCGACGACGCCGGAGCCACCCTCGCCGACACCGACGTGCTCGTCTCGCTGCTGCCCGCCACTGCGGCGACGGCGAACACCTTCGACGCAGCGCTCTTCGCCCGGCTCAAGCCGGGCGCGGTGTTCGTGAACGTGGGGCGCGGCCCGACCGTCGACGAGGATGCCCTGCTGGCCGGCCTCGCCGCGGGCACGCCGCGCGTCGCCGCCCTCGACGTGACGAAGGTCGAGCCGCTGCCCGAAGGCTCCGGGCTGTGGGATGCGCCCGGAGTCATTCTCACACCGCACGTCGCGGGCAACCGGCCGCGCGGAGCCAGCGAGCTCGTGCGCGCGAACCTGGCGGCCCTGCGCGGCGGCGGACAACTCGTCAACCGCGTGCGCTGAGGGGGCTCTGCCCGTAACGCCCGACGGGCTGCGCGCCATCACCGGCGGTTGGCGACTGACGCCTGACGCCTGCTGCCGGACGCCTGCTACTGCGTGAGGGCCTCGCGGATGCCCGCCAGCACGTCGTCGGCGGGAGCAGCCGGGTCGAAGAGGGCGACGACGACGCGGGGCGACGGGGCGACAGCGGGGGCCTCGGTCACCAGGGCGCGAAAGGTGTCGGCGAGGGCGCCCAGGTCGGCCTGGAGGCGGCGCGAGACGGCATCGGACTGCTCGTCGAACCAGGCGCGAAGGGCCTCGTTGTTGAGGGCGACGGCGGCCGCGGCGTAGGCGCTCACGATCCAGGCCGGATGCCCGGGCGGCAGGTTCGCCTGCAGAAAGGTCGTGAACACCCGCTCGTAGCGGTGCGACATGACGAGTTCGCGCTCGCGCAGGGAGAAGGTGCGGCGCAGCAGGTCGCGGCGCCGCAGGGTGGGGCCGGGGCGCGAGACGTGGTGGTCGAACACCATCATGCATCCGCGGTTGACCGCCGCGAAGGGGTCGGCGGGCGCGGCGGTGGTGGCGCGCGCGTGTGCTTCGGCGGTAGTGGCGCGCGCGTGTGGAGCGGCCGAGGCGGCGGCGGCGCGCGCTTCGGCGGTGGCGGCACGCGCGCGTGCTGCGGCCGAGGTGGTGGCCGGGATTCGGCCCGCGGCCGGGGCACCGGCGAGCACCTCGGCCAGACGGGAGAGGAGGTAGGCGTGGTCGATGAACACGATGTCCTCCTTGGTGCGGAACCGGCGGAAGAACGTGCTGCGACTCACCTCGAGGGCGTCGGCCAGATCATCCACACTGGTCGCGTCGTAGCCGCGATCGGCCAGCAGGTCGATCGCCACGACGGCGCTGTCGAGCAGCGCCTCGTCGACGAGGGTGTGATTCGTCATGCGGTATGTCACCTCACCTTCTAGGGTCGAGCCGAGGCAATCTGACACTCAGTTTCTTGACTTGACACTGAGTACCATGTGAAGCTTACTGCGCCCGCAGACACGAGCACGAGCACCAGCACCAGCACCGACGAGAGCACGCGATGAGCACCGAACGCACCCAGCAGGGCACCGACGAGCCCGAGTACGTGCTGACCGAGCCGCTCGACCCCGACGTCGCCGGCGTGTTCGATGACCTGTCGCCCGACGACCTGGCCTTTCGCGACCGGGCCCGCACCTTCGTGCAGAACGAGGTGCTGCCGGTCATCGACGACTACTGGAACAGGGCAGAGTATCCGCTGCACCTGTTGCGCCGCCTCGGCGAACTCGACCTGCTGCGTGACGGCGTCGACGTCGACGGGATGCCGCCCCAGAGCGCCCTCGCCGCCGGACTGGTGATGGCCGAGATCAGCCGCGGCGACGGTTCGGTGGGCACCATCATCGCCGTACAGGGAGCGCTCGCTCTGCGCTCGATCGCCCTGCTCGGCGACGACGCCCAGAAGGCCGAGTGGCTCGGCCCGCTCGCCCGCGGCGAGAAGATCGGGGCGTTCGGACTCACCGAACCCACCCACGGCTCCGACTCGGTGAGCCTCGAGACGCGGGCCGTGAGCGTCGACGACGGCTACGAGATCACCGGCCACAAGAAGTGGATCGGCAGCGGCTCGGTAGGCGACGTCACCGTCGTCTGGGCGCGCGGCGACGACGGCAAGGTGCACGGATACCTCGTGCCGCAGCAGGCACCCGGATACTCGGCGGAGGTCATCACCGGCAAGGCCTCGCTGCGAGCGATCTGGCAGGCGCGCATCACGCTCGACGCCGTGAAGGTGCCCGGCAGCGCGCGGCTCGCCGAGGCGAACAGCTTCGCCGACACCTCGCGCGTGCTGCAGGCCACGCGGCTCGGGGTGGCCTGGGCATCCCTCGGCCACGCCACCGCCTGCTACGAGACGGCTGTGCACTACGCGCTGCAGCGCATCCAGTTCGGCCGGCCACTCGCGGCCTCACAGATCGTTCAGGAGAGACTGGCGCGCATGCTCAGCGAGCTGACCAGCCTGCAGACCCTCATCGTGGCGCTGACCCGGCGCGACGAGGCCGGACGACTGAGCGGGCCGTCGGCGGCCCTCGGCAAGTACACCGCGACCCGGGCCGCACGCAGCATTGCGGCGAACGCTCGCGACCTGCTGGGCGGCAACGGTATTCTGCTCGAGAACCGGGTGGCCCGGCATTTCGCCGACATCGAATCGCTGCACACCTACGAAGGAACCGAGACGATCCAGGCGCTGCTCATCGGCCGCGACATCACCGGATACTCGGCTTTCGCCTGATCGGAGAGAACATCATGACTGTACGAGACCTGACGCCCGTCATCCTCAGCGGGGCGCGCACGCCGTTCGCGAAGATCAACGGGGCGCTGGCGGCGCTGACCGCGCCGGAGTTGGGCGCGCACGCGATCAGGGCGGCGCTCGATCGGTCGGGGGTGCCTGCGTCGGCGGTGAACCAGGTGATCATGGGGCAGGTGATTCAGGCCGGCAGCGGGCAGGGGCCGGCGCGGCAGGCGAGCATCGGCGCGGGCATCGGCTGGGATGTGCCAACGGTCACGATCAACAAGCTGTGCCTGTCGGGGCTGACCGCCGTGATCGACGCGGCGCGGCTGGTCAGGGTCGGGGAGGCCGATGTCGTCGTCGCGGGCGGGCAGGAGTCGATGACGAACGCGCCGCACCTGCTGCTGAAGTCGAGGCAGGCGCACCCCTACGGCAACCAGACCCTCGAGGATTCCCTGAACTACGACGGCCTGATCGACCCGTTCGACAAGAAGATCATGGGCCAGGCCACCGACGACGGCAACAGCACCCGCGGCATCCGCCGGGCGGAGCAGGACGCGTTCGCGGCCGCATCGCACGAGCGCGCCGCCGCGGCTCGCACGTCGGGGCTCTTCGACGAGCAGATCGAACCGATCAGCGTTCCGCAGCGCCGCGGTGAGCCGGTGGTGGTGTCGGCCGATGACGGCATCCGGCCCGACACCACCGTGGAGACGCTCGCGAAACTGAAGCCCGCCTTCCGGCCCGAGGGCACGATCACGGCCGGCAGTGCATCGCAGCTCACCGACGGTGCGGCGGCGCTGGTCGTGACCAGCAAGGCGTGGGCGGCCGAGAACGGCTACGAGTGGCTCGCCGAGATCGGTTCGGCCGGGCAGGTCGCCGGGCCCGACGGATCGCTGCACTCGCAACCCTCGAACGCCATCAAGCAGGCCCTGCAGCGCGAAGGCATCGGCGTCGAGGCGCTCGACGTCATCGAGATCAACGAGGCCTTCGCCTCGGTCGTGCTGCAGTCGTCGGCCGACCTCGGCATCGACCCGGGCCTTGCGAACCAGAACGGCGGCGCGATCGCGCTCGGCCACCCCGTCGGCGCGTCAGGCGCCCGCCTCGCCCTGCACCTCGCCTACGCCCTCAAGCATCGCGGCGGCGGCACCGGGGTCGCCGCGCTCTGCGGTGGCGGCGGCCAGGGCGAAGCCCTCATCCTGCGCGTGCCCTAACCCGCAGAGCCCCGGCGTGCGGTGACCGTGGCTGCGAGCGTCTCGACCTCGGCGGCGATCTCGGCGAGGGCGTCGTGCCGCCGCATGGCCGCCGCGATGCGGCGTGCGGCCGCGCGGTACCCCGGTTCGGCGAGCAGGCGGTCGAGGGCGTCGCCGAGCTGCCGGGCATCCGGAGCGCCCGTCTTGAGGTCGATGCCGACCCCGCTGTAGGTGATGCGGGCGCACACCTCGGGCTTGTCTTCGGTGTCGCCCGCGGCGATGAGCGGCACGCCATGGGCGAGCGCCTGCTGCACCCCGCCCTAGCCCCCGTTCGTAATCATGGCGTCGATTCGCGGCAGCAGAAGCTCGTAGGGCAGGTACGACGCCACGAAGACGTTCGGCGGCACTGCGCCGAACGCCTCGATCAGCTCGGCCTCGCCGTCGTCGCGGCCCGTCGAGACGACGAGCTGCACGTCACGGTCACGAGCGGCACGGATGCTCGGGATGATCAGTCGGCCGATCGTGATTGTCCATCGTGCCCTGCGTGACGTGCACGATCGGCCGCGACTCGTCGAGCTGCGACCACCACTCCGGCAGTGGGGAATCACGGTGAGGCGCCGGACGCACCGCCCCGACGAACGCGACCGACGCGGGCAGCGCTTCGCGGGGGCCGCAGTACGCCGAATTGGCTCGGAATGGTCTCGATGAACATGGTCTGAATGTCGTACTGCGCCTGGGCGATGCCGCGGTAACGGTCACGGTCGGGCAAGTACGAGGCCTGATCGCGGTCGTCGAAGTCTGCCGTGCCCTCGAGGGAGACGGCGGCCAGCCCAGCAGCGACGACGCGTGGCTCGAAGCGCGAGCCGGTGAGCACGGTGACGGTGTTGCCGCGGTCGGCGAGCCGGCGGGCGATCTCGACCATCGGCGCCACGTGACCGTGGTTGGGCGTGGCGCATACCAGGATTGTCGACACTGTTTTCCCCTCCGGATATCCGCGCATTCCGGTGCCAGTCTAGGGCTCTGCCGAAGTGTCGAACCACATGCCTCGCGGTGGCCAGTTCGTGAGGGGAGAGTGATGCGCCGGTGCGTAGCGTGGCCTGAGCCACCCGCCGATCTGCCCCACGCATTGGAGTCGCCACGATGACCAGCCCCACGACCGACGCCGGCACGTCTGACGCCGACCTGCCCGTCGCCGACCGCACTGCCGCCGACCTGCCCGACGCCGACCGTACCGACGCCGACCTGCCGATCGTTCCGCACTGGATCGACGGGCGCGAGCACGTCGGGCCCCAGACGGCGACGGCGCCCGTATACGACCCCGCCCTCGGGCAGGTCTCGAAGCGCGTCGCGCTGGCCGGCCCCAGCGAGATCGCGGCCGCGATAGCCTCGGCCAGGGCCGCCTTTCCGGCCTGGCGCGACCTCTCGTTGACCCGGCGCCAGGCGATTCTGTTCACCTTCCGGCACCTGCTCGAGACCCGTAAGGGCGAACTCGCCGAGATCATCACGGCCGAGCACGGCAAGGTGCTCTCTGATGCCCTCGGCGAGATCACGCGCGGGCAGGAGGTCGTCGAATTCGCGACCGGGCTCGCGCACCACCTGAAGGGCGAGTACTCCGAGCAGGTGTCGACCGGCATCGACGTCTACTCGCTGCGCCAGCCCGTCGGCGTGGTCGGTGTCATCTCGCCCTTCAACTTTCCGGCGATGGTGCCGATGTGGTTCTTTCCGATCGCGATCGCGGCCGGCAACACGGTCATTCTGAAGCCCTCGGAGAAAGACCCGAGCGCCGCACTCTGGATCGCCCGGCTCTGGCAGGAGGCCGGCCTGCCCGACGGCGTCTTCACGGTGCTGAACGGCGACAAGGCCGCGGTCGACGGGCTGCTCGAGCATCCTGATGTCGCCGCCGTGTCGTTCGTCGGCTCGACGCCGATCGCCCGCTACGTGTACGAGACCGGCACCGCGAACGGCAAGCGCGTACAGGCTCTGGGCGGCGCGAAGAACCACATGCTCGTGCTGCCCGACGCCGATCTCGACCTCGTGGCCGACAGCGCGATCAACGCCGGATTCGGCTCGGCGGGCGAGCGCTGCATGGCCGTCAGCGTGGTGGTCGCCGTCGAACCGATCGCCGACGAACTCATCGCGAAGGTCACCGAACGCATGGCGCGCCTGAGGGTCGGCGACGGGCGACGGGCCTGCGACATGGGCCCGCTCATCACCGAGGCGCACCGTGACACGGTGGCCTCGTACATCGACATCGCAGCAGCCGACGGAGCGACGGTCGTCGTCGACGGTCGTGGCACGAGCGTCGACGGCGATGCATCGGGCTTCTGGCTCGGCCCGACCCTGCTCGACCGGGTGCCGACGACGTCGAGGGCCTACACGGAGGAGATCTTCGGCCCGGTGCTGTCGATCGTGCGCGTCGACTCGTGCGAGCAGGGCGTCGACCTCATCAACAGCGGCGCGTTCGGCAACGGCACGGCCATCTTCACCAACGACGGGGGTGCCGCGCGGCGGTTCCAGAACGAGGTGCAGGTCGGCATGATCGGAATCAACGTTCCCATTCCGGTGCCCGCCGCCACGTTCTCGTTCGGTGGCTGGAAAGACTCGCTGTTCGGCGACACGAAGGCGCACGGCGCCGAGGGCGTGCGGTTCTACACCCGCCAGAAGGCGGTCACATCGCGCTGGCTCGACCCGAGCCACGGCGGGGTCGACCTGGGTTTTCCGCAGAACTGAGGTGGCGCGGCCGGGCTCGGCGGCGGCCCGCGCACTGCTCGGCAGACGCCAGACCCCGGCCGGTCATCCGATCGCCTCGCGGCGCAGCTGCAACGCATTGAACAGCTCGGAGCGCGCGGCGAAGTCGTCGAGGTCGAGCCCGAGCAGCTCGGCCGCGGCGTCGACCCGGCTGCGCAGTGTGTGGCGGTGCACGCCGAGTTCGCGCGCGGCCGACTCCCACACGCAGTTGTGGCGGTACCAGGCGTGGAGCGACGCCTCGAAGCGGGTCGACTCGGCCGGCGGCAACCCGTCGAGCGGCTTCAGCAGCCGTTCCGCGATCGCGCGGCCCCCCGAGGCGGCGAGCAACCCGTGCAGGCCGTGCTGGGCGAGGTCGTCGAAGTCGACCACCGATGCCGTGGCCGTGGCGCTGTCGAGAGCGCGGCGGGCCTCACGCAGCGCACGTTCGAGCTCGCGCCAGCCCGCCGGCGTCGACACCCCTGCGCGTAACCCCCACCTCGCCAGCACCGGATGCACGATCGTGCCTTGGTCGGCCGCGGTCACCATCACCACCGACCGCCCCCGTTCGGCGAAGAACACCGAGCCGGCCTCTGCCGTGCTGAGCAGTTCGAGCTCGTCGAGCAGGGCCTGCCCGTCGGCGTCGACGAGCGTGACCCGCACCGGCTCGTCGGGCAGCCGCCCCCAGAGCGGCTGAGCGGTGCGGTCGGCCACTTCGACCACCCCCGCCACCAGCAGCTCGAGCACCCCGCTGCGCAGGTGCCGCCGCGCCAGGTCGAGCGTGCGCTGCTGTTCGAGCGCGATGCTGGCGAGGGCGATGACGCTCGACACGAGGTCGTTCTCGGCCGGGTCGAGCGGCAGGGCCGTGCCCACCGCCAGCACGCCGCGCAGGCTGCCGGTGTGGCCGAGCGTCTGCATCGTCGCACCCCCGCTCACCTCGACGAGCCGCAGGCCGGCGCGCGAACCGCGGGCGAGCAGCCGGGTGGCGTTGGCCGCGAGCTCGGGCAGAGCATCGGCGGGAGCGCTGTCGAGCTGCGGCACGGTGACCACCTCGCCCACCGAGTCGAAGAGCACCACCCACGTGTCGAGCCGGTGCGACAGCTCGGCCAGAATCGCACCGAGTCCGTCGGTGCGCAGCGCGGCTCGGGCGACGGCGCGCTGGGCGTCGAGGGTCCACTGCAGGCGCGCCTGGCGTTCGTCGGCGATCACGTCGGCCACCCGGCGGATGATGCCGATGAACGGCGTCTTCGCCCCCACCTCGAACAGCGGCAGCCCCTGCCTGTCGCAGGCCTGAAGGAGGGCGCTCGGGATGCCCGCGTGCACGATCTCGGTCGCGAACCCGAGGGCGAGCACTCCCCTGGCCCGCAGCCGCGCGACGTAGGCGTCGGCGAACCCGGCTTCTGCAGCGGCGCTGAACTGCACGCCGTCGGTCAGCAGCACCTGGCCGGCTTCGAGCCAGGGCGTCGGATCGGCCAGGTCTGAGCTGTGCACCCACGCCACCGGCCGCTCGAGCACGGCATCGTCTGCGGCCGCGCCGGCGATCATGGTCAGCTGCAGGGCAGAGTCGTCGAGCAGCATTCTCAGCGTCGTGGGCATGGGTACATTCTCGTTCCGCTCTGGCGGTTCGGCGCAATCTGCTGGACATATCGGCACCGCCCGCCGCCCGCAGCCCATCCCCAGTGCGGGCGGCGAGGCGCTACGGCGCCTACTCGCTCTCGTAGACGCTTGCACCGTCGATCCACGTGCTCAGCACGCTGGTGTCGCCGATCGACTCGGGGCCGGTGACGAACGGATTCTGCGACAGAACCGCCAGGTCGGCTGAGTAACCGACCCGCAGACGGCCGCTGTACGCGCCGCGCCCGTTGATGGTCGCCGATCCGGCGGTGTAGGCCGACAGTGCGGTAGGCAGGTCGAGTGCCTGTTCGGGAAACCCGAGGGGTGCGGTGGGTTCGTGCGCGTCGACGCGGTTCACCCCGACGTGGATGGCCGCCAGCGGGTCGGCCGTCGAGACCGGCCAATCGCTGCCGGCGGCCAGCGCCGTGCCGGCCCGAACCAGGTCGCCGAACGGGTAGTGCCGCTCGACCAGGGCCGGTTCGAGGTGCGGAAAGGTCAGGTCGGCGAGCTGGCTGTCGACGGTGGCCCAGAGCATCTGCAGGTTCGCTGTGGCGCCGAGTTCGGCGAAGCGCACCACGTCACGCTCGCCGACGACCTGCAGGTGGGCGAGGTGGTGCCGGCCGGCGCTGACGCCGTTCGCACGCCGCGCCGCCTCGAGCGCGTCGAGCGAGATGGTGACGGCGCGGTCGCCGAGGGCGTGGAAGTGCACGCTGAACCCCACCGCGTCGAGCGCCGTCACATACTCGGCGAGCTGTTCGGCTGCCACAAACGTGAGCCCGCTGTTGCCTGTCGGGTGCCCGCACGCATCGAGGTAGGGCGACGACATCGCGGCGGTGAAGTTCTCGGCCACCCCGTCGACCATGATCTTCACCGTGTCGGCGTCGAGCACGTCGGCCCGTCGCCTGCCCCGCACCAGCTCACGCCGCTCGACGAGTGAGTCGAGCTGGGCGAGGCCGCCCGCGCGTTCCCACCACAGGGCGGCGGTGATACGGGCGGTGAGTGTGCCGCGGTCGAGCGCCGTCAGATAGACGTCGAGAAGGTCGTCGAGGCCGAAAGTCGCGCCGACGTAGGCGTCTTGCCAGCCGACGATGCCCTGCCGAAAGTACTCGTGCTGGGCGCGCAGAAAGCCGCTGTAGGCGAACTCCTGGTCGATCACGGGGCGCACCGCATCGACGAGGGCCATGGCGCCCTCGTGCAGCGTTCCGGACGGGGCGCCGCCCGCGTCACGCTCGATGCGGCCGTCGGCGGGGTCGGGGGTCGACTGGTCGATGCCGGCTCGCCGTAGCGCTTCGGAGTTCACCCAGGCGCCGTGGTGGTCGCGGTTCAGCAGCACCACGGGCCGATCGGCGACCACGGTGTCGAGCGCGGCGCTGGTCGGCGTGCCGCCCTCGAAGTGGGTCATGGCCCAGCCCCCGCCGACGATCCATGGCTCGGCCGGATGCTCGCGCGCATACCCTGCGACGAGGTCGAGGCACTCGGCGGCACTCCGCGCCGGGCTCAGGTCGCACTGCAGCAGCTCCACCCCGCCGCTGACGGGATGCGCGTGGGCGTCGTGGAAGCCCGGAACGAGCATCCGTCCACCGAGGTCGACCACCCGGGTCGATGGGCCGGCGAGCGCGCGCACATCGTCGTCGGAGCCGATTGCGGCCACCGCGCCGTCACGAACGGCGAGCGCTGCCCGCCGCGACGACGACCAGCCGGCCGAGTAGAGGTCGCCGCCGATGAAGACGGTCTGCGGGTAGTGCATCGAGTCTCTCTCCATCATGGGCCGAACCGGCAGTGCTGCGCGGGGCGTCACCGCAGCACGAAGATTCGAATGCAGATCTGGCCGTCTTCGTCGCGGGCCAGCCCGATGAACTGGTTCTCGGCGAGCCAGCGGTGGGCAGGGGCATCCGTCTGGAAGACCGGCGCGGTTCTGAAGTAGTACTCGGTCTCATCGACGTTCTCACCCGACTCGACCCGGCGCGTGACGTCGTCGGATGCCCGGTAGTAACCCCGGTTCAGAATGTCGATCACGGTGCCGTCTGCCGCCTCGAGCAGGTAGCGCGCCTCGAGCTCAGTCGTGCCCGAACGCTCGACCGACCAGTCGCCGCCCCCGGCGAGCACGCGCCCCTGCAGCAGGGGACCGTCGACCGTTCCGCCGGTGATCGGGGTGAAGTGGAGCTTCTCATCGGGCCCGCGGCCGACGTGGTGACCCTCGCCCACGTCGACGCGGATCTCGAAGGCGAACTCGAGGGTGGGGTTCATCATGAGAGGTCTCCGTGCAGAACAGACAGGGTGAGCGAGAAGCCGTCAGGCCCGCCGATGGTGAGCGACTGGGTGTTGGGCGTCGTGTCGACAGCCGACCAGGGATCGGCCCCGGTGCCCGGCTGGGGCAGGAACTCAGGCGAGTCGCTGCTCGACAGGTGTACGCGCAGCCGGTGCCCGGCGTCGAGCCGGTACCCGAGCTGCGTGAGATCTATGGTGACAGAGGTGGGCGTCGTCGCGTGCACCAGATGAACCTGGCCCCGGGCGATGCGCAGGGCACCCCCCTGCTCGTCGACGTCGAGAAGCCGCACGAAGAGGTCCATCGAGGGCCCGGTCGACGAAATCATCGCAGTGGCATGCGCCGGGCCGACGAGTTCGACGTGCGTCGCCAGAGGCGCGGACTCGTAGACGATCACGTCGGCGCGCCGACCCAGGGCGGCCTCATCGGGCTTGTCGAGCAGAAAAGCGAAGGAATTCTCGACACTCGACGGAACGGGGTCGGCCGCGTCGTGCAGCCAGGCGACGACCGTCGCCGGTTCGGCGAGGGCGCCCGGCGCCGCCGGCGTCACCGGCGCCGTGCCTTCTGCCGCCGACTCTGCCGGTGCCGCCGAGACGGCGAGAGTGCCACCGGCCTCGGCCCGCAGCGTCACCGGCCGCACGCCGGTCGGCGGCCACGACGGGCTGGTTCGCATGCCCTCCTCGCCTGCGAGGTTCCACGCCACCCGCGGCACACGGCCGGCGTCGCCGTTGTCACGCACGAACACCTCGAAGAAGTCGAGCGCGGGGTCGAGCATGCCGGGCAGCAGCGCCTCGATCTGCTGCGGGCTGCGCTCGGACACCCTGCTCTCGGGGCGGTCGAGCAGGCCGTAGCTCTCATGGTCGATCGACTCGATGCGCAGGTAGTGGTTCGATGCCCAGGCCGGTCGTCTCTCGATTTCGGCCACGTCTGCCCACGATAGGGGCGCGCAGTTGTCCCACCAGCCGATGGTCTGCAGCACCGGTATCGCGCGGGCTTCGAACGGGCTGCCGAACGGAAAGCGGCGCAGGTGCACGGGGTGCGGGTACCACTGGTCATAGGAGATCGACCGCTGGCCGACCTGTGCCAGAAACGCCTCGATCTGATCGGTGAACGGGCGCTTCGACCAGTCGAGATCCCAGTGGTAGGTGGGGTTGGAGTGAAAGAAAGTCAGCGGGTACATCAGCGTCACGGCCCAGTCGACGCGGCGCGTCACGTCACCCGGATGCGCGACCACGGGCTCGCCGAGCTGAGTGCCCGTGACGCGGGGCGAGATCGCCCGCAGCGCGGGGTGCTGGCTCGACACGGCCGCCCACTGGGTGAACCCGTAGTAACTGTCGCCCCACATGGCGACGCGGCCGTTCGACCACTCCTGCTGGGTGATCCACTCGATGGTGTCGTAGCCGTCGGCGGCCTCGTTCACCATGAGCAGCGTCTCGCCTTCAGAGCGGAACTTGCCCCGAACATCCTGCGCCACCACCCGGTAGCCGCGCCCCATCATGTACGCGGCGATCGGCGGGATGAACGTGTACTCGCCGTTCTTGTCATAGGGCAGGCGAATCAGAATCGTCTCGCCGGGCGTGACGTCGCCGCCCGGCAGGTACACATCCGTGGCCAGGCGCACACCGTCGCGCATGCGCACGAACTTCTGCGTCGCGAGCTCGCTGAGGGGCCCCGGCTCGATGCGGAGGGGTGAGAACACTGCTTTTCCTTTCAGGCGGCCCGGCGGCGCGGCTTCCAGCCACGCCGGGGAACAGAGTCGATGAGGCGCCGGGTGTAGTCGTTCTGCGGATCGTCGAGCACCGCCTGCACACGGCCCGCCTCGACGACAGTGCCGTTGCGCAGAACGACCACGTCGTCACAGAGCGAGCGCACCACCGGCAGGTCGTGCGAGATGAACAGGAACGAGACGCCGGTGTCGGCGCGGATCCCACTCAGCACCGCGAGCACGTCGCGCTGGATCGACACGTCGAGCGCCGACACGGCTTCGTCGAGTATCAGGATGCGCGGCTCGGCCGCGAGCGCACGGGCGATGGCGACGCGCTGGCGCTGCCCGCCCGAGAGGGTCTTCGGATACGCCTGCCCGATGCCCGGGTCGAGCCGCACCTGGCCGAAAAGCTCGGCGACCCGAGCCCGCCGGGCCACCGGCGAGAGGGCCGTGTGCAGGCGCAGTGCCTCGTCGATGCAGTCGCCCGCGCGCTGGCGTGGATCGAGCGACTGGTACGGGTCTTGGAAGACCATCTGAACTACGCCGCCGCGCCGTCGACGCTCGGCCGTCGAGAGGCGCCTGGTCATGTTCCAGTCGCGGCCTTCTACCACAAGTGTGCCGGCGGTGGCCCGCTCGAGCCCCACGATCATGCGGGCGCATGTCGACTTGCCCGAGCCGCTCTCGCCGACGATCGCCAGGGCTCCACCGCGGTGCAGCGTGAACCCGACAGTGTCGACAGCCAGGAACGACTCTCGCCCGCCGGCGCCGAGCCGCTTCACACTGAACGCCTTCACCAGGCCCTCGGCGCTCAGAATCACGTCGCTCATCGAACGCCCTCCCTGTTCGTGTCCGGCAGGTCGAAGCCGGCCCGCGCCTCGACGAGCGACCGGGTATACGCATCGCGCGCCGCGGTATAGATCTCGGCAGCGCCAAGCGTCTCGACCACCCGGCCGGCCTGCATGACGACGAGCCTGTCGCAGACGGCGGTGGCGAGATCGAGGTCGTGCGTGATGAACACCATCGCGAGGCCGCGCTCGGTGCGCAGGTCGTCGAGAATCGCCATCACCTCCTCCTGCGTGGTCACGTCGAGGGCGGTGGTCGGCTCGTCGGCCAGCAGCAGCGTCGGCTCGGCCATCAGGGCGGCCGCGATCATCACCCGCTGCAGCAATCCGCCCGACAGCTCGTGCGGCAGCTGCTGCAGGCGGCGATCGGCGTCGCGAATGCCGACGTCGTGCAGCCGGTCGACGGCGAGCCGCCGGGCATCCGACCTCGACACGCCGCGGGTGCGCACGAGCCCCTCGCAGAGAAAGTCGGCGACGGTGTGGATCGGGTTGATGTAGGCCCGCGGGTCTTGAAAGATCATGGCGATACGGCTCGCCCGAATCGCCCGCAGCTGCGCGGGCGGCACCGACAGCATCGAGACGCCGTCGAAGACCACGTCGCCGCCGAGCCGGGCGGTTGGCGGCAGCAACCGGATGACCGACCGTGCCGAGAGCGACTTGCCCGAGCCCGACTCCCCCACCAGCGCCAGCGCCTCGCCGCGGTCGACCCACCACGAGGTGCCGAGGATGATCGGCTTGTAGTCCCTGCCGACCTTCAGGTCGAGCGTGAGTCCGCTCACATCGAGCAGGTGTTCGCTCATCGTTGCTCCACATCGAAGTGCTCGCCCAGGCGGTCGCCAATCAGGTTCAGGGCCACGACGGTGATGACGATGACGACCGCCGCGCTGATCGACTGCCCAGGATGCCCAGCGATCACCGCGGGCTGGCCCGAGGCCACCATCAGGCCCCAGTCGGTGGCCGGGGGCTGCAGGCCGAGGCCGAGGTACGAGATGGCCGAGATGTCGAGAATCGCGTAGCTGAAGCTCACAACGAGCTGCACCGTGATGATCGGCAGCAGGTTGGGAAGCAGGTGGGTGAGCCACATGCGCGCAGGCGACGCACCCTGCACGGTGAGTGCCGCGATGTAGGGCAGGTTGCGCTGGCGGATGGCCGAGGTGCGCAGGATTCGCGCGATGATCGGGATATAGGCGATCGACAGCGCGATCACCGGTGCGATGAAGCCGGCACCGAAGATCGACACCGCGACGATGGCCACGATGATGCCCGGAAACGCGAACATGATGTCGAGCACACGCGACAGGAAGGCGTCGAACCGGCCGCCGAGCCACGCCATCGAGAGGGCGAGCAGCACACCGACCGCCCCCGCGATCAACACCACGAGCGCGGGCCCCGCCAGCGTCGGCGCAGTGCCGACGAGCAGGCGCGACAGAATATCCCGGCCAGTTTCGTCGGTGCCGAGCAGATGGGCAGAGGATGGGCCCGCGTACACGTTCATCAGGTCGAGGGCGGTGGGGTCGTACGGGGCCACGAGCGGCCCGATGACGGCCACGATGACCAGCACGAGCATCCACACCGTGCTCGCCACCGTGAGCCAGCCGACAGAGGATGCCCGGCGCAGCACACTCGGCGTGCTGCGCCCGGCCGCGAGTTGTGCGACGCTCATGCCGTTCTTCCTCTCGTGGCGGTGCGTGGATCGATGGCGGCGTTCACGATGTCGACGACCGTGTTGACGACGACGAAGGCGAACACCATGGCCAGCGAGATGATCTGCACCGTCGGCAGGTCTTGCCGGGCCGCGCTCTGCACCAACAGCGACCCGATGCCGTTGATGCCGAAGGCCTGCTCGGCCACGACGGTCGCCGCGAACAGGGAGGCGATGGTGAGGCCGGCCACCGAGAAGATCTGCGCCGACGCGTTTCGCAGCACATGATGCGGAATGTACTGGCGAGGAGCAAGCCCCCTGCTCCTCGCCGTCTCGACGTGCTCGGAGAACATCTCGCCCCGCACCGATGATCGGGTGATGCGGGCGACGAACGCGAAGTACGCGAAGCTCATCGCGATCGCCGGCAACGTCAGGTGATACAGCTGGTCGCCGAAGTCGTCGCCGGCACCGAACACCGGAAACCAGCCCAGGCCGAGCGCGAACACGCTGATCAAGAAGATCGCGACCACGAAGGTCGGTGCGCCCATCGCGATGGCCGTGAGAACAGACAGCCCGCGATCTACGACACGGTTGCCGAGGGCCCCGGCGACGCCGACGCCGACACCGACGACCAGGATGATCAGCGCCGAGTAGGCGACCAGCAGCAGGCTGGTGCCGATTCTCGGGCCGATGATGTCGGTGACGTTCGCCCGGTAGACGAACGAGGTGCCGAGGTTACCGGTGAACAGATCGCCGATCCAGCCGAGGTATCGCTGCCAGATCGGGTCGTCGAGCCTGAACTGGCGGCGAATCGCTGCCAGCGTCTCGGGGTTCGGCCTCGTTCCGCCCGCGAGCGCAGCGGCCGGATCGCCGGGCACGAGTGCCACGAGCGAGAAGATGAGCACGCTGGCGACGAACAGCGTCACCACCAGCTCGCCGACCTTGCGCATCGCGAGCGAAACGAGTGGGTAGTGCATCGTGCTACTTGCCGCCGAGCTTGAGCGCCCACGGTGACACGATGTAGCTGAAGCTCGTCGTGACACCCGTGAGCTTCGAGCTCAGGAAGACGCGGGTGTACTGGTTGGCCAGGGTCACCTGCAGCTGGGCGGGAGCGTAGATCGCCTGCGCGGCGACGAAGTCCTGGGCCGCCTTCGTCTGGTCCTGCGTCGTGCGGCCGTCTTGCAGCAGCGCGGTCACCTGGTCGTCGGAGTAGTTGGTCCAGTTGAACAGGCCGCCGGGCAGGGCGAACAGCGAGGCGTAGGCGTAGGCACCGGGGGTGTCGAGGTAGCCGGTGGTGGCCACGAAGTCGATGCCCTCGCGCGCCGAAGGGTCGTAGAACAGGTTGCCGAAGTCGGTGGCCTGCAGCTGCTTGATCGTGATGTTCAGGCCGAGCTGTTTGGCCGCCGCCTGCACGATCGTCGCCGACTGCAGAATCTGCTGGGCGCCCGCCGGAATGGCCATGGTGAGGTCGGTGGTGCTCAGGTGGGCGTCGGCGACCAGCTGCTTCGCCTTGGCGAGGTCGTAACCATCGGTCGGAAGGGCGTCATAGCCCGCTTTGTACACACCGGCGTCGGCAAGACCCTCCCACATGAACGGAGTCGTGAAGGTCTTGGCAACGGTGCCGTAGCCACCCAGAACGGTCGAGACGTACGAGTTCTTGTCGATGGCCAGGTTGAGGGCCTCGCGCACATTCGGGTCGGCGCCGGGGCCGGTGGCGCTGGCCGGGCCGAAGCTCGAGGTCGCGTTGCTCGGGCCGACATAGACACTGCCGGTCGAGCTCGACCTGAGCTGGCTCATCGCGGCGACCGGCACATCGAACGCTCCGTCGATCTCGCCGCTGACGAGGGCATTGGTGAGAGTGGCGTCGCTGTCGGTGAAGACGAAGTCGAGCTGCTTCACCAGGGGCGCACCGCCCCAGTAATCGGGGTTGGCGGTGAGCAGAATGTCTTTACCCGACGTCCAGCTGGTGAACGAGAAAGGGCCGGTGCACATGACGCCACCCGTCGGGGTGCCGAGGCCGGCACCGGCTGCGGTGGAGAACGCCTTCTCGAAGACGAAGCCCGCGGGGCCAGCGATCGCGTTCAAGAACTGCGAGTCGGGGGTCGTGAACGACACCGTGACCTGAAGCGGGCCGGTCGCGGCGATGTTCGCCACCCGCTCGAAGGCAGCGACGGTGATCGAGCCGGACGTGGGATCGGCTGAACGCTGCAGGCTGTAGGCCACGTCATCTGCGGTCATCGGGGTGCCGTCCCAGAAGGTCACGCCCGGGCGGAGGTTGATGACCACGTTGCCCGAGGTGTCGTACGAGGCGTCGGTCGCGAGACCCGGCGCGGTGGAGAAGTCGGGCTGCACCTGCAACAGGGCCTCGCACATGTTGCCGATGATCTGGTACTGCGAGTCAGAACCGATGCGAACCGGGTCGAGCGAGCTGGGCTCACCGGCCTGGATGCCCCAGGTGACCTTGTCGACCGGGTTGGTTCCGGCGGGAGTGGTCGAGACGAGCGTCGAGGGGTCGAACGGTGCCGTCGTGTTCGACCCTCCGTTCGAGCCGGCAGTACAGCCGGCCAGCAGGAGCACGGCGATGCCCGCCGCGGCTACGCGGAATGTCTTCATGTCTGTTGCCTCCACAACGAATGATCAGCTGGATCCACACGACGTCGTGCGCCGCTGTGAGTGACAAGCTACCCATCGACCGAGTTGTTAGTCAAGGATGACAATAAATCCGTAACATGTTCGATACACGATCACTAGAATCACAATCCGGGGGAGGAAGGACGCACTGTGGGCAGACCATCCGTGAGTACTGAGCGGCGGCAGCAGATCATCGAGGCGACCATCCGGTGTATCGGTCTGTACGGCATCGCAGGAGCCACCCTCGACAAGATCGCCGAGGAGTGTGGCATGTCGCGGGGTCACGTGCGCCACTTCATCGGCAACCGTGACGACCTCCTGGTCGAGACCACCCGCCAGTTCTACTTCGGCAACGAGTCGGACGGCTCACTGCTGCCCGAGGGCGTGGAGGGCATCGACCAGATTCTCGACTACCTGTTCGGCGACGAATTCACCCACCCCGACGCCGACAACTCGGTCGTTCTCGGCCTGGTGGAAGCATCGCGCACGAACCACGCCATCGCCGAAGTGATGCTGCGCGCCTACGAGCAGACCCAGACGGTGATCGCCGCCGCGATCGCCGAGCGTCACCCTGCCAGCGACCCGGCGAAGCTCGACGAGGTGTCGTTCGGCGTGATGACCCTGTCGCTCGGCAACGTCTTCATGTCTGACCTCGAGGTGTCGGCAGCCCGGACCACCGTCGCCCGGCGCATCGCTGAGGGCATGATCGCCGAGGCCGTCGTGGCATGAGTCAATGACTTTTGTTAGTCATGGTCGACTATGTATGATGAGCCGGAAGAGGCGGCGACTCCCGTCGCCCTGACCGGCATGGAGGAGACGGCTGTGGCTCACGAAGCACTCTGGCGAATGACCGCGACAGACCTGGCCGCGGCGATTGGCGGCCGGCACGTGACGGCGGTGCAGGTGATCACGGCCCACCTCGACCGCATCGCCCGAGTGAACCCTCTGGTCAACGCCGTGACGGTGGTGTTCAACGATCGATCGCTCGAACTGGCCGAGGCCGTCGACGCAGCCCTGGCCGAGGGGCGTGACCCTGGGCCGCTCGCCGGTGTTCCCTTCACGGTGAAGGAGAACATCGACCTCACCTGGTCTCCGACCACCCACGCCGCACGGTTTCTGGCCCAGGCGGTCTCGCCGACGAACGCCACTCTGGTGCAGCGCCTTCTCGATGCGGGTGCCATTCCGATCGCCCGGGGCAACATGCCCGACTTCGGCCTGCGCTGGGACACCGACAACGACCTCTTCGGCCGCACACTCAACCCCTGGCAGCCCGACCGCACCCCTGGCGGGTCGAGCGCGGGCGACGCCGTGGCTGTCGCCACCGGCATGACGCCCATCGGGCTCGGGAATGACTACGGCGGATCGCTTCGCCTGCCCGGCTTCGCGGCGGGCGTCTGTGCCCTGCGGCCGACGGCGGGCCGGGTGCCCGCTCCGACCACCCAGGCCGCCCCCGTGTCGCTTTCGCTGCAGAACTTCGCCGTGAACGGGGTTCTGGCGCGCTCGGTCGACGATCTCGACACCGTGTTCTCGATCATCCACGGCGCCGACGACTACGATCCACTGTCGGTCACCGTGGCC
The DNA here is from genome assembly GCF_036553535.1 of Subtercola sp. YIM 133946. NCBI lineage: Bacteria > Bacillati > Actinomycetota > Actinomycetes > Micrococcales > Microbacteriaceae > Subtercola > Subtercola sp. YIM 133946. Next base: position 36,091 of record NZ_JAZHPE010000045.1, on the reverse strand, counting down.
CACCCCTCCGGCTACGAGGGGCCGAAACGAGCGGCACTCACCCGCGACCCTCTCGGCTGGGGCGTCGACGACGCGGTCGACGAGGGTCTCACCCGCGCCGCCGAGGCCCTGACCGCGGCCGGCTGGCGGGTCACCGAGGTAGAGCCGCCCCTGATCGAACGTGCCGCCGTGCTCTGGCGCAGCATCTCGTCTACCGAGATGAGGGCGAGCTTCGCGCCCGGTGCGCTGCCGATGCCGCTGAGCGACGGATCGGTGACCTACTTCGACAACAACGTCGCCGGTGCCGAGTTGCTCGACACGGTCGATGCCTACGCGGACGCCTGGGCCGAGCGCATGCTCATTGCCGCGGCGTGGCGCTCGTTCCAGGCCGAGTACCCGGTCATCCTCGGCCCGGTGACGACCAGGCGCATGCCCGAGATCGGCTACGACCTCGACGGAGTCGAGGCCGCCGACGAACTCTGGCGCCGGCATCGCCTGCTCGTTACGGTGAACTTTCTAGGCCTTCCGTCGGTCGCGGTGCCCACCGGCCTCGACGACGACGGCGTTCCCTCGGGGGTGCAGCTCATCGCGTCGACCAACAACGAGCACATCGCCCTCGCGGCGGCCCGCGCGGTCGAGAGCGGCAGCGCCGCGATCACCCCGGTCGAACCGGTGCAGACGGCGTCGGCGCGGTGACCGGGTTGCTCGAGCCCCAGCTGGAATACGCCTTCGAGTTGCGCGTCGAGGTCGGCCCGCCGACGCACATCGGCCGCTCGGCGAGCGAAGACCTCAACTTCACCCCCATCACGGGTGGAACCGTCGAGGGCTCACTGCTCAGCGGCCGCATCCTGCCGGGCGGCGGAGACTATTGGGTCACCCGGGGCGACACAACGCAGCTCGATGCGCGGTACCTCATCGAAGCCGCCGATGGCGCGGTCATCGACATTGTGAACCGCGGCTATTTTCGTGCGGCCGACGAGGTGCTGCGACGGGCCGAGGCGGGCGAGCCGATGACCGAGAGCGACATCTACTACCGCACGGCTCCGGTCTTCCAGACGGATGCTCCGGCGCACCGCTGGCTCACCGGCAACCAGTTCATCGGCATGGCCCGCGGCGAACCGGGCTTCGTCTGCATCCGGGTCTACGTTCTGCGCTGACGGTCGCGGCAGCGCAGTCGACGGGTTACGAAGCCTCTTGACAGCACTTCGTCGTCGCCCCACAATGTACTAACCGGTACAAACATAACGCGAAGTGAAGGTCGACGATGACTCAGCCCAACGATGCCCTCAACGCGGCCCCTGACCGCGGCCGCCCCCTGCGGGCGGCGAATGCCGCCTGGATCGGCAGTGCCCTCGAGTACTACGACTTCTTCATCTACGGCACCTCGGCCGCGCTGGTGTTCGGCGTGGTCTTCTTTCCGAGCAGCGACCCCCTGCTCGGCACCCTGCTGGCGATCGCCACCTACGGCGTGGGGTACCTCGCCCGCCCGGTCGGTGCCCTCGTGCTCGGGCACTTCGGCGACCGCTTCGGGCGCAAGCGCATTCTGCTGGCGACGGTGCTGATGATGGGCGCCTCGACCTTTCTCGTCGGGTGCCTGCCGGGCTACGCGCAGATCGGCGCCGTCGCGCCCGTGCTGCTCGTGTTCCTGAGGCTGTTGCAGGGGTTCTCGGCCGGTGCCGAGCAGTCGGGCGCCAACTCGATCTCGCTCGAGAACGCCGCACCCAACCACCGCGCCTTCGTCACCAGCTTCACCCTGGTCGGCACCCAGGCCGGCCAGATCCTCGCCACCGCGGTGTTCATTCCCATCGCCACCCTGCCCAAAGACGACCTGTACTCGTGGGGCTGGCGCATTCCGTTCTGGCTGAGCGCGGTGGTCGTGCTGATCGCCTACTTCATTCGCCGCGGCATCACCGAGACCCCGGTGTTCGAAACTGCTGCCACGACCGGCACACTGACACGGGCGCCCCTGAAGGTGCTGTTCGCCGACCACTGGCACGCGGTCATCCGGGTCATCTGCGCGGCCCTCATCGCCGCGCCGAGCACGGTGTTCACGGTCTACGCCCTGTCGTACGCCGTCAACCAGAAGCACCTCGACGCGACGACGATGCTCGTCGTGGGCGTGCTGGCGAACGTGGCCGCCCTCGTCTCCATTCCGCTGTGGGCACGCCTGTCTGACCGCATCGGCCGCAAGCCGGTGTTCATCGGCGGGTCGATCGGCATTGCCATCACCATGCTCGCCTACCTCTGGGCCATCTCGATCGGCAACTACCCGCTCATCTTCGTGTTCGGCATTCTGATGTTCGGCATCGTCTACACGGCGACCTCGGCGGTCTGGCCCGCGTTCTACGGTGAGATGTTCCCCACCTCGGTGCGGCTGTCGGGCACCGCCTTCGGCACCCAGATCGGTTTCGCCATCTCGGGTTTCGTGCCCACCATCGCGGCGGCGGTCGCCGGCAACAGCGACTACGCCTGGCTGATCGTGGCCGGCATCATCGCAGTGGTCGTGCTGATCAACATCGTGGCGGTCGCCACCGGTCGCGAGACCTACCGCACGCCGATGGCCGAGCTCGGTCTGACCAAGCAGGAGCGGGCGCTGCAACAGGTGGGCCGGCGAGCGTGAGCGTGCACGACGGCGGCGCCTCCGGCCGCCCGGCGAGCAGCCGGAGGGCCCCGTGACGCCGACAGGGCCGGGCATCCTCGACGAGCGGCCGGCGGAGGAGGGCGAGTTCTTCGTCTACGCCCTCGCCTACGGCCGGCGCCGGGGGCTGCACGGCGAGCACTTCCACCGCTTCGACGCGCGCGCCTACGAGTCGCACCACACCGCCTACTACCTGTGGCTCGTCGTGGGCGCGCACAGCGTGTACCTCGTCGACACGGGCATGACCCGCGCACGGGCCGACGCGATCGCCGGCATGCAGTTCTTCGGCGAGGCGCCCGAGCTGCTGGCGGCCGTGGGCGTGGTGCCGGATGATCTCGACGCCGTCATTCTCACGCACCTGCACTACGACCACGCGGGGGGTGCCGCACTGCTGCCGGACGTGCCGCTGGTGGCGCAGCAGATCGAACGCGACTACTGGCGGGGTGCCACCGCCGAGCGCATCACCGAAGAGGCCTGGCTCACCGACGAGACCGACCTCGACCACCTCGACCGCGCCGTCGCCGACGGCCGGGCCACCCTCGTCGACGGCGACGCCGAGATCGCACCCGGGCTCGGCGTTCACCTCGTCGGAGGCCACACCGTCGGAACGCAGGTGGTCAGCGTGAACACCCGCGACGGCGTCGTCGTGATCGCCTCCGACGCCAGCCACTTCTACGAGAACATCGAGTGCGACAAGGCTCCGGCGATCTTCAGCTCGTACCCCGAGGTGTTCTTCGGCTTCGACCGCATTCGCGACCTCGCCGGCGACCCCGGCCTGGTGGTGGCCGGCCACGACCCTCTCGTACTCGAGCGCTTCGCTCCGTTCGAGGCAGCGACACCCACGGCGCGCATCAGCGCCACCCGAAGCCCGCACGCGAGGAGCACATCCGTGACCCGAGATCACTACCAGGTCGGCCTGATCGGCGAGGGCATCGGCGCCTCGCTGAGCCCGGCGATGCACATGCGCGAGGCCGCCCTGCAGGGCCTCGACTACGACTACCGCATTCTCGACCTGCTCGACCTGCACGAGCCCCCCGAGAGCGTCGGCCGCCTGGTGCGCCGCGCGCGAGACGAGGGGTACGCCGCTCTGAACATCACCCACCCCTGCAAGCAGCTGGTGATCGAGGCCCTCGACGAGCTGAGCCCCGCCGCCGCCCAGCTGGGCGCCGTCAACCTGGTGCTGATGCGGGATGGCCGGCTGATCGGGGACAACACCGACTGGCTCGGCTTTCGCAGCGCCATGACCGACGCCCTGCCGAACGCCGAACTCGGCACGGTGCTGCAGTTCGGCGCCGGCGGAGCCGGTGCGGCCACCGCGTACACCGCGCTCACGCTGGGCGCCGAGCGGCTCGTCATCGTCGACGTCGACGTCGAGCGAGCGCGCGAGCTCGCCGAGCGGTACGCCCAGCACTTCTCCGGCAGCGAGGTCATGGCGGCGAGCAGCGCCGACGCGCAGGCGATGCTGGCTGCGGCGAGTGGGGTGATCCACTCCACCCCCACCGGGATGGCCCAGCATCCGGGCCTGCCGTTCGACGTCACTGCGTTGCCTGCCGGCGCCTGGGTGGCCGAGGTGGTCTACCGCCCCATTGAGACCGAGCTGGTGCGAACCGCGCGGGCGGCCGGGTACCAGGTGCTCGACGGCGGCCGCATGGCCGTGGGGCAGGCGGCCGAGAGTCTGAAGCTCATCACGGGCATCGAGCCCGACGCCGCGCGCATGCGGGAGCACTTTCTCGCCCTGCTAACGCTCGAGCCCGAGCCCGAGCCCGAGAAGGGCGCGCGCCGATGAGGTCGTCGATCGCCACGGTGTGCATCAGCGGCTCGCTCGAAGAGAAACTCGACGCCATCGCCCAGGCCGGCTTTGACGGCTACGAACTCTTCGAGAACGACCTGATCACCAGCTCGATGTCGCCCGCAGCCGTGGCGGGGCGCACCCGCGAGCTGGGGCTCACGCTCGAGCTGTACCAGCCGTTCCGCGACTTCGAGGGGGTCGACGCCGGCACCCTCGCCCGCAACCTGCGCCGCGCCGAACGCAAGTTCGAGCTGATGGGCGAGCTCGGCGCCCGCATGATGCTGGTGTGCTCGAACGTCGCCACGGCGCAGTTCGGCGACGACGCCCGCGCCGTCGACCAGCTCGGCGCGCTGGCCGACCTGGCCCAGCGTCACGGCATCAGCCTCGCCTACGAGGCCCTGGCCTGGGGGCGCTTCGTGTCGACCTACGAGCACGCCTGGCGCATCGTCGAGCAGGTGGGGCACGACAGCCTCGGTATCTGTCTCGACAGCTTTCACATTCTGTCGCGGGGGTCGTCGCTCGACACGATCGACAACATTCCGGGCGAGAAGATCTTCTTCTGCCAGCTCGCCGACGCCCCAGCCATGTCGCTCGACGTGCTCAGCTGGAGCCGCCACTACCGGCTGTTTCCGGGTGAGGGCGTGTGGGACCTGGGCGCGTTCGTTGCCACGGCCGTCGACGCCGGATACACCGGCCCTCTCTCGCTCGAGGTGTTCAACGACGTCTTCAGGCAGAGCGACCCGTTCACCACGGCCCGGGATGCCCGGCGATCACTGGTCGCGGTAGAAGACGCCGCGAGCGAGCGCGTCAGCGCGTCGCGGCCGGCGGTGTCGCTGTCGACGCTGCCGCCCGTCAGCGAGACAGCGGGCTTCAGCTTCGTCGAACTCGCACCGGGCGATCTCGCCGCGACCCGGCGGTTTCTCGCCGGACTCGGCCTTCAACGGGTGGGCGACCACCGCCGCAAGAACTCCGAGCTCTGGAGCGCGGGCGACGCGAACATCGTACTGAACCGCGACCGCGACGACGCCGAGCCCACCATCGCGGCGATCGGAGTCGAGGTGTTCAACGTCGACGAAGCCTCACGGCGGGCGGTCGCCCTCGGCTCGCGTGTGCTGCCCCGCGACCGGCAGCAGGGCGAACGCGTGCTGCACGCGGTGAACACACCCGACGGCATCGAACTCTACTTCAGCCCGAGTGAGACCGCCGGGTCGTGGGTCGACGAATTCGGCGGCCGGGCAGACACCGAGAGCAGGGCGGACACCGAGAGCCTGGCAGACACCGAGAGCCTGGCAGACACCGAGGGCGGGGCAGACACCGAGAGCCTGGCGGCCGCAGACGCCGGCACCGGGCTCGGGGGTGGAGGCGAGGCGGGTGCTGCGGGCATCCGGAGCATCGACCACATCGGCCTGCTGCAGCCGTGGCAGCGTGCCGACGAGGCCTCGCTGTTCTACCGCAGCGTGCTGGGTCTCGCCGTGAGCGACAGCGTCGACGTCTCGTCGCAGTCGGGGCTGGTGCGCAGCCGGTCGCTGGCGAGCGCCGACCGGGGTGTGCGCATTGCGCTGAACATCGCCCCGGCCGCCGACGAGCGGCAGCAGCAGTACCTCAACCACATCGCGTTCGCCACCGACGACCTGGCGGCGCTGGCCGACCGGCTCGCAGCGCACGCCGACGTGCTGGCCATTCCGCGCAACTACTACGACGATCTCGATGCACGCACCGATCTCGGCGCCGAACGCATCGCCGGGTTGGCGGCCCGCAACATTCTGTTCGACGATGACGAGCACGGCCGTTTTCTGCACCTGTACGTGCGCCCCATCGGCGACGTGCTCATCGAGATCGTGCAACGGGTCGACCGATATGATGGCTACGGCGCGGCGAATTCGCCGGTTCGTCTCGCCGCGTTGCGCGTCAGCCCCCGCTGAGATGCCGCGCCGAACAGTCTCGCCTGGCGGTCAGGAGTGGGTCGTCGTGTCGAACGCCGGTGAGCCCAACGCGCTGGCCGCTGTGCCCGAATCGGCCGCACCCGAACAGGTGGCGCCCGGGCAGCCCGTGGCCGGCGGGGCCGCGCCGCGCAGCATCCGTCGACGCGACCCCGACGCCACCAAGCAGAACATTCTCGAGGTGGCCACCGCCGAGTTCGCCGACCGCGGCTACTCGGGTGCTGGCGTCGACGACATCGCCGATCGAACGCACACGACGAAACGGATGATCTACTACTACTTCGGCTCGAAGGAGGGCCTCTACCTGGCCGTGCTCGAGCGGGCGTACGAGGTGATCCGCGACCTCGAGCAGACGCTCGACGTCACCGGAATGCCCCCGGTACAGGGCCTGCGCCGACTGGCCGAGTTCACCTACGACCATCACACGAGTCACCGCGACTTCGTTCGGCTGGTGAGCATCGAAAACACGCACCGGGCCGAGCACCTCTCGCGGTCGACGAGCATACCCGCGCTCAACTCACGGGCGATCGAGACGCTCACCGACGTGCTCGAGCGGGGCATCGCCGAGGGCGTGTTCCGGTCAGACCTGAGCGCGCTCGACGTGCACATGCTGATCAGCTCGTACCCGATCTTTCACGTGGCGAACCGGTACACGTTCCGGGCGCTGTTCGACCTCGACATGCTCGACCCCGCCAAGCACGACCACTACCGCCGGCTGGCGGGCGACATGGTCGTCGCCACCCTGACCGCGGGCGCCCCCTCTGCCCGGCCACTCCCGACGGAAGGCTCTCAGCCATGACGACCCAGACCCCGCACATCCTCATTCTGAACGGGCCGAACCTCAATATGCTCGGCCTGCGCGAGCCCGGCCTCTACGGCTCGCAGACCCTCGCCGACGCCGAGCAGGCCGTCACCTCGCGCGCCGTCGAACTGGGCGTCGAGGTCGAGTTCGTGCAGAGCAACTACGAGGGCGCCCTCATCGATGCCCTGCACGCGGGTCGTACGAGCGCCGACGGCGTCGTGATCAACCCCGGCGGGCTCACGCACACCTCCGTCTCGCTGCGCGACGCCGTTCTCGCCTCAGAGCTGCCGATGGTCGAGGTGCACGTGTCGAATGTTCACGCACGCGAGGAGTTCCGCCGACACTCCTACCTGTCAGACATCGCGATCGCCGTGATCGCCGGCGCGGGCATCCGCGGCTACGTCTACGGCCTCGAGACCGTCGTGGCGGCCCTCCGGGCTTGAGCGGCCTTCCGGGCTCGGGCTACTCCGTCGGGCTCGTGCTAATCTTCCGGGCTCGTGCTAATGTTCCGGGCTCCGGCTGCCCTTCCGGCTCAGGCGGCCCTCCGCACCTAGGCGTTCGCGGCGGCCTGGCGCAGGGCGTTCTTGCGCACCTTGCCGCTGGCGGTGCGGGGCAGCTCGGCGACGACCTCGTACGTCTGCGGAATCTTGTACTTGGCGAGCATGCTGCGCAGCTCGGCGATGGTCTGGGCTGGGTCGTGCTGCACCCCCGGCGCCAGCACCACGACCGCGTGGGGTACCTCTCCCCACCGCTCGTCGGGCCGGCCGATCACGGCCACCCCGGTGAACCAGGGCAACCGCATCAGGGCCTCCTCCACCTCGGCCGAGTAGATGTTCTCGCCGCCTGAGATGATCATGTCTTTGATGCGGTCGGAGATGAACAGAAAACCCTCGTCGTCGACGTAGCCGAGGTCGCCGGTCTTCAGCCAGCCGTCGGCGGTGCGCAGGGCCGCAGTGGCGACCGGATCGTTCCAGTACTCAGAGATGGCGTTCGGCCCCAGGGCCTGGATTTCGCCGACCATGCCGTGCGGCAGCTCGACGTCGGTCGGGCCAGCCACGCGCACCTCGGTGAAGAAGTGCGGCAGACCGGCCGAACCAGCCTTGCTGACCGAGTAGCGCGGCTGCAGCGAGGTCACCCCGGGAGCGGTCTCGGTCATGCCGTAACCGCTGGAGAACGACAGACCGCGCCGCTCGTACGCCTCACGAACCCGGGCCGGCACCGCCGAGCCGCCACAGGTGAGGCTGCGCAGCGACGAGATGTCGGTCGAGGCCCAGTGCGGATGCTCGCACAGCAGCTGGAACGTCGTGGGCACTCCGCTGATGAACGTTGCACGGTGTTTCTCGATCAGGGCGAGAGCCTGGCCGGGCTCGAACCGCTCGGCGACGATCACGGTGCCGCCCTTCAGCAGGGTGGGCAGGCAGCCCATGCCGAGCGACGCCACGTGGAACAGCGGCGCGATCATGAGCGACCGCTCGTCGCTCAGCACGTCGTAGTCGGTGAGCACGTTGAGCGCGTTCCAGGTCAGGTTGCCGTGGGTCAGCACCGCACCCTTGGGCCTTCCGGTGGTGCCCGAGGTGTAGATGATCACGGCCGGGTCGTCGAGGCCGACGGGTTCGTCACGGTGGCGGTCGTCGCCCGAGGCGAGCAGCTGCTCGAACGGCTCGGCCACGGGCACGGTGCCGCGAGCGTCGTCGGCCGCGAGCGCGGTGCCGCGGGCATCCGTCGCCGCAGGGCTCGAACCCCGGGCATCCGTCGTCGGGCTCGAACCCCGGGCAGCCGTCGCCCGGGGCTGGCCCTCACCCACGATGGCGAGCCGCCGAACGCCGCCGGCCGAACCGGCGAGGGCGTCGAGCGCCACCGACGAGAGATTCTCTGAGTACACAAAGGTCTCGGCGCCCGAGTCGTCGATCATGTGCGCCAGCTCGGCCGCCACGAGGCGCGTGTTGAGCGGCACGAACACTGCGCCGAGCAGCCCGCAGGCGAACATCGTCTCGATGAACGCCGGATGGTTGTTGCCGAGGTACGCCACCCGGTCGCCCCGCGCCACCCCCCTGTCGGCGAGCGCACCGGCGAGCCGGTCGACCCGCGTCGCGAGCTCGTCGTAGTCGACCTCGCGGTCGTTGTGGATGATGGCGGGCATGCCCGCCGACTTCACGCGTCGGCGGTGCGCCCAGGTACCGATGCCCTGATTCGCCATTGAATCTCTCCTCGTGTCAGCTGCGTGAGACGGATGCGCGAATCAGCTGTAGAACCGGGCGATGAACTCGGCCACCAGCGCGGGGCGTTCGCCGCCCTCGATCTGCATGACCGTTCCCACTTTGATCTGCACGCCGCCCTTCACCTCGGTGACCTCGTCGATGGTCGCGGCCATGCGCAGGCGCGAGCCCACGGTCACCGGCGAGGTGAAACGCACCCGGTCGAGACCGTAGTTCACCTTCGAGGTGACGCCTTCGACGTCGAACAGCTCTGTCCAGAACGGGATGACCAGGGCGAGCGTCAGAAACCCGTGGGCGATGGTGGTGCCGAAGGGGCCGTCTTTCGCGCGCTCGGGGTCGGTGTGAATCCACTGGTCGTCGTTGGCGGCCACGGCGAACTGGTCGATGCGCTGCTGGGTGATCTCGAACCACTCGGTGGTTCCGAGGTCGGTGCCGACGAGGCTTGGCAGCTGGTCGAAGGTGACGATGGTCTTGGCGGTGCTGGTGTCGGTCATACGGATGCTCCAATGCTGGTGATGAATCTGCCGGTGATGAGGGCGTCGATGTCGTGGGTTCCTTCGTAGGAGGAGATGGCCTCGGCGTCGGCGTGGAAGCGCGGGGAGAACTCGGTCACGCGAGGCCCAGCAGCGTCACGGCGTTGGCCTTGAGGATCTTCGGCCGCACGGTGTCTTTCAGGCCGAGGTCGGCGAAGTCGGTCATCCAGACGTCTGGCGAGATCAGCGGAAAGTCTGAGCCGAACAGCACGCGGTCTTGCAGAAACGAGTTCGCCGCTCGCACCAGCTGGGGCGGAAAGTACTTCGGGCGCCAGCCCGACAGGTCGATGTACACGTTCGACTTGTGGGTGGCGACCGAGATCGCCTCGTCTTGCCACGGCACAGAGGGATGCGCCATCACGATGGTGAGGCTCGGGAACGCGGCGGCCACCTCGTCGAGCAGAATCGGGTTCGACAGGCCCAGCCGCAGGCCGTGGCCGCCCGGTGTTCCCGCGCCGATGCCGGTCTGGCCGGTGTGGAACAGGGCGGGAACCCCGAGCTCGTCGATCACCTGCCACAGGCCGAACCACTGCTCATCGCTGGGGTCGAAACCCTGCACGGTGGGGTGGAACTTGAACCCGCGGGCGCCGTGCTCGCTGACCAGCACGCGCGCAAGGTCGGCCGCATCGGCCCGGTGCGGGTCGACCGAGGCGAACGGAATCAGCACGTCGCTGTTGCGCGCGGCCCCCTCGACCACTTCGATGCTCGAGATCGGCGGTGTGCCGAGCGCGAACTCGGCGTCGACCGTGAAGACGACCGCCGCCATCTGCCGCTCACGGTAGAAGTCGGCGATGGCGTCGAGCGTCGGCACCGTGCCGCCTGTCTTGAAGTACGTGCTCGCCGCCTCGGCGAGATCGGGCGGCAGCGCCGTGCGACCGTCGTCGCCCACCTCGATGTGCACGTGCGTATCGATCGCCACCACGGCGGCGAGATCGATGCCTGACTCGTACACGCCGGTCAGACGCTCGGAGCGGGCTGGAGCTCGGCCGGCAGCGGCGGAAACTCCTCGCCGATGCTCTGCTGGTTCTCGCGCAGAATGTCGCCGAACTCGTCGGTGAGCGATTCGACGCTCCAGCCGCCGTCGCGGTAGGCGGTGACGGCCGCCTCGGGGTGGGTGTAGATCTGCACACGGTCGCCGCCGATGCCGATCACCTGGCCATTGACGTCGGCTGCGGCATCCGAGGCCAGGTAGCTCACCAGCCCCGCCACGTCGTCGGCCGTTCCGAAGCCGAGGTCTTTGCGGTAGAAGTCGGGCATCGGCTGCCCGGCGTCGTCGGCGTCGATGGCCGGCTTGAAGTACGGCACCGTGCGGGTCATCGCGGTCGCCGCCACGGGTACGACGGCGTTGACGGTGGTGCCCGACTTCTTCATCTCGAGCGCCCAGGTGCGCACCATGCCCACGATGCCCGCCTTCGCGGCAGCGTAGTTGGTCTGGCCGAAGTTGCCGCGCTGCCCGGTGGGCGAGCCGATGGCGATGATGCGCCCGGCCACGCCGTTCTCCTTGAAGTAGCCGTACGCCTCGCGGGCGCAGGTGAACGTGCCGCGCAGGTGCACCGCGATCACGGTGTCGAAGTCGTCGTCGGTCATCTTCAGAATCGACTTGTCGCGCAGCACCCCGGCGTTCGTCACCAGAATGTCGAGCCGGCCGAACTCGGCCACCGCGGTCGCCACGAGCTGCTTCGCCACCTCGCTGGTGCCGACCGGCGCGACGACCGCGACCGCGCTGCCGCCCTCGTCGACGATGGCCGAGACGGCCGCGTCGGCCACCTCGGCGTCGACGTCGTTGATGACGACGGATGCTCCCCGCCGGGCGAGTTCCCTCGCATAGGCGAGCCCGAGGCCGCGCCCGCTGCCGGTGACGATCGCCACCCGACCGGAAAGTTCCTGCACCATCTCAAGCTCCCTTGCTTCGTTCGGCGCCCGCCTCGCTGCCGGCCCGAGGCCGGCCTGCCGAGGTGCGGGCCTAGAATCGCGTTGACCGGAGTGCGGTCGAGAATTAGCCTAATGACAACAATTGATAATTTCAACGATTATCTGGGAAAGCGAGACCGATGCCCGTGCAGCCCGCCCCTGCGCCTGCTTCTGCGCCCGCAAGTGCGCCGGCTCCTGCGCCTGCTTCCGCGCCGCCTGCCACCGCACGCCCGCTGCTCAGCGAGGCCCCGCTGGCTCACGAGATCGAGTTTCTCGCCGTGAAGGCGGCGGCCGACGGCACCCGCCACGCCAATGAGCTGCTCAAACCCCTCAACCTGAAGGTGCGGTCGTACTCGGTGCTGGTGCTCGCCGCGGGCGAGACTGAACCGACCCAGCGCGAACTCGCCTCGTTTCTGTCGCTCGACCCCAGCCAGATCGTGGCCCTGGTCGACGAACTCGAGACGAAGGGCCTGGTCGAGCGGGTTGTCGACCCCGCAGACCGGCGATCGAAGGTCATCACGGCCACCCCCGCGGGGCGACACCTCGTGGCCCGCGCGACCGCCGCGACCCGTGCCGCTGAGGCCGATTCGCTCGCAGCCCTCACCATCGACGAGCGCGAGACGTTGCGCGGCCTGCTGCGCAAAGTGGCGTTCTCCGACTGACCCGCACCGGTGCTCGCCTCCTGCCGTTCGGGCGAGTCGATCGTCGAGAGCCAGCGCAAGAATGCCCCGGCGTGTCTCGGCCCTCAGAGGGCGGCGAGCAGCAGCGGGTAGGCGGCGCTCAACGGATCGATCAGCTCGAAGTGGCCTGCGTCTCCGATCTCGTCGAAGCGGATGCCCGGCTCGCGCCGCGCGTAGGCCCGGCTGAATTCGACCGGTACCTCGGCGTCGCGGGAGCCGTGCAGCAGCACGGTCTGAACCCGGGCCGACGGTGGCACGGGCAGCTGCATCGGATCGACCTCTGCCACGCGCTCGGCGAACCCCGCCCGCCCGGCGTCGAGCAGCTCGGCGACCACGCCACCGCTCAGGCCGAGCCGGTGCGCCGACGCCACGTCGAGCACGCCCGCGAGCGCGACCACCCGGTCGGCGTCGACGGCTGAGGTCGGCGGCGAAGACAGGCGCCCCGCCCCCTCCGGCTGACCGACGGCGCGGATGCACTGGCTCCAGATGGCGAGCTGGCCGCCCGCGGAGTGGCCCACTACCGTCGTGCCAGGAGTCGCACGCGCGTCACGGCCACCAACCCCGACGCCATCGCCGACGCCATCGCCACCGTCTTCGGCGCGGCCACGAGCGCGGCCGCCCCAGCCCCCACGCGCGCCCGCCGCCGCGGTCACGGCGGCCGCGACGAGAGACGGCAAGGCAGCCACCGCCAGCGCTGCGTCGTCGAAGGTGCCCGGGTACCCTCCGCCCGGGTCGCCGATGCGGCGGTACTCGGGCAGCGCCACCGCGAACCCGTCGCTCGCCAGCGCCTCCGCCAACGGACGCAGGTGGGTGCGGTCGTACCGGTTGCGCCAGAACCCGCCGTGCAGCAGTACGACCGTTCGGCCGCCGCCGGCCGCGTGCGTCGACGGCAAATACAGGTCGGCCAGCTGCAGCTCGCCCCCGCCATACCGCACTACGGCGTCGGGCTCCCGCGCCGCCCGCTCGAGCACGTCGCTCATCGCGCGACGCATGCGATCTGTGCGGTGCCTCCCAGCGCCACCACCGCCCGGCCGGCCAGACCCGCCCTCATCGCGCTTCGGGCAGCAGCCGCCCGATAGCCGCCACGGCCAGCTCCACTTCGGCGAAGCTGGTCGAGAGCGGCGACAGCCCGAGCCTGATGCCCGACGGCGCCCGGAAGTCGGGAATGATGCCCTGCTGCCAGAGCCCCGCCATCGACTCCCGGAACACCGGGTGGTCGAGAGTGACGTGCCCGCCGCGCACCTCGTGCTCGCGGGGCGTCGACAGCGTCACGCCGAGCTGCGCGAGACGCTCGTCGAACAGCGCGATGGCGTAGTCGGTGAGCAGCAGCGACTTCCGCCGGATGGCGTCGATGCCCACCTCGGCGATCAGGCCGAGCATCTCGCCCATCGCGAGCATGCCGAGCACGGGTGGGGTGCCGCTCAGAAACCGACGGATGCCGTCGGCCGGCTGGTACCCCGCCGCCATGTCGAACGGGGTCTTGTCGCCCATCCAGCCCCAGATCGGCTGCCGCGACGAGGCGATCAGGTCGCTGCGCACGTACACGAAGGCCGGCGAACCGGGGCCTCCGTTGAGGTATTTGTACGTGCATCCGGTCGCGAAGTCGACCTGCCACTCGTCGAGCTCGATGGGCACGGCGCCGACCGAGTGGCAGAGATCCCACACGACCAGGGCACCGTGGGCGTGCGCCAGCTCGGTGATCTCACGGATGTTCGCGAGGTACCCCGAGCGGTACGCGATGTGGCTCAGCAGCACGACCGCGGTGTTCTGCCCCAGCACCGCGCGCACATCGTCGACGGTCGCGCCCTGGTTCGGGTCGGCGTCGATCCAGCGCAGGGTCGCGCCCGTCTCGGCTGCAATGCCTTCGACGATGAACCGGTCGGTCGGAAAGTTGCCGCTGTCGATGACGATCTCGCTGCGACCCGCGTTGGCGTGCAGCGCCGTGCGCACCAGCTTGTAGAGCGACACGGTGGTCGAGTCGCCGACCACGACCTGCCCGGGCGCGGCACCGAGCGTCTCGCGGCCGATGCGGTCGCCCAGGCGCAGGGGCAGCTCGAGCCACGACTCATCCCACCCCCGAATCAGCCGGCCGCCCCACTGGTCGCCGATGAAGTCGGCGTAGAGGCCGGGCAGGCTCTTCGGCGGCCGGCCGAGCGAGTTGCCGTCGAGGTAGGCGAGGATGCCCGGGTCGTCGGCTCCGATGAACCGATCGCGATACGACCGCAGCGGGTCGGCCGCGTCGAGCTCGGCGGCGCTTGCACCCGAGGCGCGTGGAGTTGCTTCGATGGTCATGGCGTCAGCGTCCTATCTCTGTGCGCACGGCGAACAGTTCGGGAAAGAAGGTGAGGTCAAGCGCCCGTCGCAGGAAGTCGACGCCCGACGATCCGCCGGTGCCGAACTTCATGCCGATGGTGCGCTGAACGGTGCGCAGGTGCCTGAACCGCCAGAGCTGGAAGTTCTCCTCGAGGTCGACGGGTTCTTCGCACGCCTCGTAGATCGCCCAATACGTCTCGGCGTTGTCGTAGATCTCGATGTACACCGGCAGCAGCGACGGAGTCATCACGTGGGCCACCGTGACGTCGCGGTCGAGCACCTCGGCCGGCACGCCGAGGCCCTGGCGCGCGAGGTAGCGCAGAAACTCGTCGTACAGGCTGGGCCGGTGCAGCAGCTCGTCGAGTACGGCCTGTGCACCGGGCTCGCCGTCGAACACCGCCAGCATCCTGGAGTTCTTGTTTCCGAGAATGAACTCGACCGCACGGTACTGGAACGACTGGAAACCCGACGAGTTGCCGAGCGCCCCGCGGAACTGCGCGTACTCGCTGGGCGTCAGCGTGGCCAGCACCGACCACTGCTCGGTCATCGTCTTCTGGATGTGCTTCACCCGGGCGATCTTCTTCAGAGCCGCACCCAGCTCGTCGGCTGCGAGCAGCTCGCACGCCTCACGCAGCTCGTGCAGCACGAGCTTCAGCCACAGTTCGGTGGTCTGGTGCTGGATGATGAACAGCAGCTCGTCGTGATGCTCGGGTTCGCTCAGCGGGTGCTGTGCGCTCAGCAGGGTGTCGAGCGACAGGTACGAGCCGTAGGTCATGCGGTCGCGCAGGTCGGTGACGATGCCCGGTTCGAGATCGCGGGTGTTCTTCTCGGCTGTCGTGTCGTCGGGCATGGTTCCAGTCTCGACTAAACCGCGTCCGCGCGCCGAACCGGTTCGTAGAGCTCCAGGGGGAGGCCGTCGGGGTCGCGGAAGAAGAACAGCGCCAGACCGGTGTGCGGCTCGGTGCGCAGCGGCTCGACGGGTACGCCCGACTCGAGAAGCGTCTGCCGAGCGCCGGCCACGTCGGCCACCGCAAAGGCGAGATGACGAAGGCCCAGCGCCTCGGGCGAGCTGACCCGTTCGGGCGCGGCGGGAAAGCTGAAGAGTTCGAGCAGATAGCTGCCGTTCAGCGACAGCTTGCCCATCCACGAGTCTCGCTCTGCGCGGAAGTACTCGGCCTCGAGCGTGAAGCCGAGCACGTCGACGTAGAAGGCCTTGGAGCGCTGGTAGTCGCTCGCGATGACGGCGACGTGGTGCAGCGCGGTCAGGCTGAGAGCGGACATCGTCAGCTCTCCCGGGGTGCAGCCGGAGGCGTGGCGGTGCTGTCGCGCGACAGCAGGGTCGGAACGATCAGCGGGATGGGCCGGGACTCTTCACGGCGCATGAGCGTGAGAATCTGTTCGACCGCACGGCGGCCGACCTCCTCGAAGTCGAGGTACACGGTCGTCAACGCCGGTCGGAAGTACGCCGACTCGGCGAGGTTGTCGAAGCCGACGACGCTGATCTGGCCCGGAACCGAGAGCCCCTTCTCGTCGAAGGCCTTGATGGCACCGAGCGCGAATGGATCGTTGGCGGCGAAGACAGCGGTGACCTCTGCAAGCTCGGCGAGCTGCAGGGCAGCGCGGTACCCCGACCGTGCGCTCCAGTCTTCGGTCGTCACGACGGGCGGAAGGGCCTTGCCGCGCGATGACAGTTCTTCGGCCCACCCGCGCCGCCGGGCATCCGTCGCCAGCCAGCCCCGTGGACCCTCGATGTGCCACACCGTCTCGTGGCCGAGGTCGAGCAGGTGGCCGACCGCCATCCGCGCGCCGCTCACCTCGTCGACCGAGACGCTCGTCGGGCCGGCGGGCGAGCCCTGCTCGAAGGTGACGATGGGAACGTCGCTCTCCAGGCCGCGCAACACCTCCAGTGCCGCATGGAGTGGTGCGAGCACGATGACGCCGTCGACCTCGTCGGCGCTGAGCTCATTCAACGCCGAACGGATGCTGGCGTGGTCGAGTTCACCCAGGGTGACGAGTCGTGTCGAGTAGCCGTTGAGCCTCGCCTGCTCAGAGATACCGAACAGCGCCACAGAGGGGCCGTGCACAGAGAGAGCGTAACTCACCACGCCGAGGTTCATCGTTCGATTGCTGGCGAGCGCGGCGGCGGCGGTGTTGCGCCGGTAGCGCAGCTGCTCGATCGCCGTCTGAACGCGGTCTCGGATGTCGGGTGAGACGTTGCTGGCGCCGTTCACCACGCGCGAAACGGTCTGTTGCGACACCCCGGCCAGTGCGGCGACATCGACCATGCGGGCGCCCCTCGATTTTGACGCGATTCTGCTCACAGGCCGGCTTCCCTCATGCTTCGACGCTTCACAGTCATCCCCCATTATGCGGTAGCGGGCAGCCTCGAAACCGCCGAGGTGCCCGCTACGCCCAGCCCCTGATCCGCGTCGATCCGCGTCGCGTCAGGGCCGACGGTAACGCAGCACTTCGGGATGCCTCTCGTACGGCCACTCCGCGTCGACGATCATGTACTTCTTCGTGGTGTAGCTGCCGTCCATGGTCGACGCCAGAGTCGGTGGACCGTCGAATCCGATCACCGACCAGCCGATGCGGTTCTCGTTGCCCCCGTAGACCGGGTCGCTGTAGAAGCCCTGGCGCGTGTTCAGAACGAGCAGCGGGAAGAACGACAGAAAGTCTTCGTTCACCGGCTGATTGCCGGCGGGCGCTCCGCCCTGCCCGTCGTCTTCGGGCGTGTCGAAGGTGAATTTCGTCGGCTTCGGCTCACCCGAGACCTGCTCGAGAATGGCGTCTTGCTGTTCGGGCGTCAGGTCGACGAACGGCGAACCGAACCGCTCTGACGAGAGCTCGCGCAACTGGTTCAGACCCGAGCGGTACAGCTCGCGGCGCAGCTCGATGCGCTCGGTCCAGGCTTTCTCCTCCCGGCCCTCCATGCGCAGGAAGCCGACGCCGTCGGCTGCCGCGAAGACGAACTGGGTTCCCGCGAGCATCCGGTCGATGAAGCGCACGACGTGTGCTTCTGTCGCTCCGGGATGGTGGTCTGTCGGAATGATGCGTGCCGCTGCGGCTTCGATGGTGCGCCAGTCTTCTTCGCTGAAGTAGATCGGGCCGTCGACGTCGCGCGTCGAGATGGGTACCGTCACCCATTCTGCTTGTCCCATGAGGTGATTCTCCTTGTCGATTGTGGTTCTTCGAGGGCTGCGTCGGGCCGGGCTAGCGCCGCGCCCAGCCTCGTGAGTCGACCCGGATGATCTGGTCGGCGCAACGCCACGCGTTCGCCATGATCGTCAGGGCCGGGTTGATTCCTGTCGCGGTCGGAAAGAAGCTCGCGTCGAACACGTACAGGTTCGGCACGTCGTGCGTGCGGCACCAACGGTCGACTACCGAGGTGGCCGGGTCGTCACCCATGCGCGTGGTTCCGAGCTCGTGCGACGTGTTGCCCGTGATGCGCTCCATGTTCACGGGCACGACCTTGCGTGCTCCAGCCGCCTCGAGGATCTCGCCGTTCTTGGCGACCTGCCATTTCTCCTGGGCGAAGTCGTTGGCGTGGGGAGTGTGCGTGATGCGGGCGACGGGCAGGCCCCAGGCGTCGGTGACGGTCGGGTCGAGATCGACGCGGTTGCTCTCGACGGGCAGATCGTGCAGCAGGATGCCGATCTTCATCGTGTGGTTGAACAGCTCACGGTCGGCGTCTTTGGCCGCCGAGCCCCAGGTGGGCCGCCCCGGAAAACTCCAGTTCACGGGGTGACCGAGGTTCGACGGGAAGATCAGCGAACCGAGGATGTGCCCTCGACTCTCGTCGGTCTCGTAGAAGTCGAACGAGCATCCGCTCATGTAGTGGCCCGACCAGCCGTAGAGCGGGTCTGTCAGGTCACGGTCGAACAGGCCCACCGAGAACGAGTACTGGTGGAAGGTGGCGTTGCGCCCCACCTGCCCGCTGCTGTTCGCGAGACCGTCGGGGAACAGCGCCGATTTCGACATGAGCAACAGGCGCGGCGTTTCGATGCCGCCGCCGCAGACGATGACGGCGTTCGCCTGCTGCACCCACTCGTCACCGTCTTCGTCTTGGTAGCGCACGCCCGTCGCCTTACCGTCGGGGCCGACGAGGATCTCGCTGACGTAGCAGTCTGAGCGCAGGTCGTAGAGCCCCGTGTTGATGGCGTCGGGAATGAAGCTGATGAGCGTCGACGACTTACCGGTGCCCGGGTCGGGGTACTGCTGCCAGAAGCCGTTCTCACTGAACGGCTGGCGCCCCCGGTACGGCTCGGTCACCATTCCCTGCGGCATGGGGAACGTGCTGTGCCCGAGCTTGTCCATGGCGGTGGCGAAGGTGCGCCCGATCTGGCTGAGCGGTGACGGCTTCGTGGGGTAGCCACGACTGCGGCGCCCCTCCCAGCGGTTCGCACCGCCGAGCCCCGAGGTGCCGAACTCCCACTCGACGCGGGTGTAGTACGGCTCCAGTTCGTCGTAGGTGATCGGCCAGTCGACCAGGCTCGCGCCCTCGATGTCGCCGTGGATCGAGCGCAGCTTGAAGTCGTTCTCGGTCATTCGCGGCACCATTCCGCCCCAGTGGGTGGTTCCGCCGCCGACGACCTGCGGCGTGGCCGAGAAGTTCGTGACCACCGCCTCCTGCTGGTCGTTCTGGCGGTAGGTGCGCGGCTTCAGCTTCGGGTCTTGCCAGATGAAGTTGCGGTTCAGGTACTTCAGTTCGTCACCCGACGCGTGTTCCGGCTTCAGCCAGGGCCCGCGCTCGAGGCCGACGACGCGCATCCCTGCCTCGGTCAGCACCTTCGCCGCCGTCGCTCCGCCCGCTCCTGCCCCGACGATGACGACGTCGACCGGCTCGGGGTTCTTCTTGGTCTTCATGATGGTTCCTTCCGTGTGGTTCGGTGAAGCGCTGTTCGGTCGTGCGTCGGGGGCCGCATCCGTGGCCATCGGCTCATCGGGCGACGGTTTCGATGCCGTGCCGACCGACGTGCGCCAACGGCAGCAGGGCGTTCCAGAGCTCGTCGGGGATGACGGTCTGAGCCAGCTCGACGGTCTGGTCGACGCGCCCGGGCTCCGACATGCCGACGATCGTCGAGGTGACGCGCTCGTCGCGCAGCGAGAACTGCAGCGCGGCCGCGGCAAGGGGGACGCCGGCGTCGAGGCAGAGTCGCTCCATCTCGCGCACGCGCGCAAGTGTGGCCTCCCCGACGGGTGCGTAGCAGTAGCGCGGTACTGCGTCGGGCCCCTTCACGAGCATCCCGCCACCGAAGGGCGCGGCATTGATGAAGGCGACCCCGCGACGCTGGGCGTCGTCGAGGAGGGGTTCAGCGGTCTGTTCGACCAGGGTGTAGCGATTGTGGCTGATCACCGCGTCGAAGACCTCGGTGGCGAGGTACTGCAGCTCGAGGTCGATGGGGCCGCCGGCCACACCGAGGTGCTGGATGATCCCCTCTTCTTTCAGCGCGACGAGGGCCTCGAGGGGGCCGCCCTTCGCCGTCGCCTCCGCGAATTCGATCTTCTCGGGGTCGTGCAGGTAGACGAGGGGAAGCGTGTCGAGGCCCAGGCGCTCGAGGCTCTCGGCGACCGACCGCTTGACCCGGTCTCCCGAGAAGTCCGACGACCCAGGCAGCGGATCGACCTTCGTCGCGACCAGTACGCCGGCTGGAACGCCACCGCGCTCGCGGATGGCGTGACCGATGCGACGCTCGCTGTCGCCGCCGCCGTATTCGTTGGAGGTGTCGATGAAGGTGAACGGGCCGTCGAAGACACGCTCGATGGTCGCCACAGCGGTCTCGGCGCTCACCTCATAGCCGTATTGGGCGGGAAAGCTGCCGAGCGCGCTGGTTCCGACGCAGATCGACGACACGAACAGGGGCGTGCTGCCGAGTCTCCGAGTGGAGAGCAGAGGGCGTGATGTGGTTTCGGTCATGGTGTGCTCCTTGGGGTTTCGTCGATGACGGGTGGTGGTTCTGAGGGTGTTCCCGGGTCTCCGGTGACGGCGGTCGCGGCGGTGCCGGTGGTGTCGCGCGTGCCGGCGGTGCCGGTGGTGCCGCGCTGGCCGCGCTGGCCGCTGGGCGGTCCGGTGCTCTGCCGTTCGACCAGCACCGGCAGAACGCCGCGGTCGACGCGATCGGAGTGCCCCGTGATCAGCGAGACCAGGCCGGTCACGGCGTACCGCCCGACCTGGTCGAAGTCGATGTGCATCGTCGAGAGGGCGGGCCGGAAGAACGACGACTCGGGAACGTCGTCGAACCCGAGAACGCTGACGTCGCCCGGCACGTCGATGCCACGGTCGGCGAGCGCCTTGATCACTCCGAGCGCCATCTGGTCGTTCGCCACGAACACCGCCGTGACCTCGGGATCGTCGGCGATGACGAGACCGGCCCGGTAGCCCGAGGCGGTCGTCCAGTCGCCGGCGATCGCCGGGCTGGCCGCGACACCGGCCTGCTCGAGCGAGCGGGTCCACCCGGCGATGCGTGCCGCCGTGCCGAGCCAGCCCGCCGGGCCCGCGATGTGGTGCACCGTCTGGTGCCCGAGGTCGAGCAGGTACTGGGTCGCCGCCGCCGAACCGCTGACTTCGTCGGTCACGACATTGCCGGAGGTGTGGTCGGCACCGGGCTCGAAGACGACGATCGGCACCTCGACGTGCAGCGTGCGCGCTGAACGCAGGGCCGCCTCGATGGGCGCGACAATGACGATGCCGTCGACGGGAACGGCGAGCAGGTGATCGACCGCCGCCGTCATGTCGCGGTCGGGGTCGGCCACCGTCACCAGGCTGGTCGAGTATCCGGCGCGTTTGGCCTCGTCGACCACGCCGGTGAGGATGACCGAGGGCCCGTACTGCGCCAGACCGAAGCTGACCACGCCGATGGTGAGGCTGCGATTGGAAGCCAGGGCCCGCGCCGACGAGTGCCGACGGTAGCGAAGCCGGCGGATGGCCGTCTCCACTCTCTCGCGCACCTCGGGTGACACGCTCGGGTGGTTGTTGACCACTCGGGAGACGGTCTGGTGCGACACACCCGCCAGCCGGGCGACGTCGATCATCCGAACGCTGCGTTCGTCACTGCCGTTCTCCTTCACGAGACCTTCTCCTCTCAGCTGGCGCGAGCATGCTCGTCTTCGGGTAGGGGGCGGCAGGGGTCGGCGGATGCTCGGCGGCTGCTACGCCGGAGCAGTCACCCGTGACCGGCCGAAGTGCGAACTGAAGAAGCCGCTGATGCGCTGCACTCCCCCGGCGCTCGAGAGGAAGACGGCGATGATGATGACCGCACCCTTGATGACGAGCTGTGGTTCGGAGGAGATGCCGACCAGGTTCATGATGTTGATGATGGTGGCCAGCACGAATACGCCGATGACGGCGCTGATGGGGTCGCCTTTGCCGCCCATCAGGGAGGCTCCGCCGACCACGACCGCCGCGATGGCATCCAGTTCGTATCCCACGCCGATCAGCGAGCTGCCCTGCTGCAGCTGTGCTGCGGCGATCAGGCCGGCCAGGCCGGCGAGGAATCCCGAGAGGGTGTAGGTGATCAGCAGATTGCGCGCGACGGGGAGCCCCGAGAGACGTGCCGCCTCGGGGTTGCCTCCGATGGCGTAGAGCGAGCGGCCGAAGGTGGTGAATTTCGCCACCAGAGCGGCGATCACGGCCACGATGATGAAGATCGCGACGGGGTTGCGCACCCACAGCCAGGAGCCGCTGCTGAATGCATTGATGAACGCCTGGTTGGTGATCTGGATGAGGCTCGTCGACTGGATGATGTAACTGAAGCCCTTGATCGCGCTCATCATCGCCAGGGTGGCGATGAACGGCGGTATTCGCAGCCACACGATCAGCACGCCGTTGATGAGGCCCGCGAAGGCGCAGGCGGCCAGCGTGACCCCGGTGGCCAGCCCGGCGTCCATGCCCGACTGCAGCGTCAGAGCGATGATGACCGTCGACATGGCGAGCGTCGATCCGACCGACAGGTCGATGCCCCCGGTCAGGATGACGAAGAACTGGCCGATCGCGAGCACGGCGGTGATCGACGCTGCTGCGATGACGTTCTGGGCGTTGCGGGCAGTGAGGAAGTCGGCCGAGACGTAGTAGCCGACGATGATGATGGCCAGAAGCACCAGCAGCAGGTAGCTCTTCGGCAGCAGCCGCTTCACGATGCCGAGTGTGGTGCCGGTCGGGCGGGCATCCGGAGACTGCGGCGCCTGCGACCGGGGTGGTGGGGTCAGGGTGGTGTTCGTCATGATGGTTTCCCTCGTGTGAAGTGGGGTGAGAAGTGGGGTGCCGCGCTCAGGCGAATTCGGAGATCAGGGCGTGCCCCTGAGGGTCGATGTCGTCGTGCTCGAACTCGGCGACGACCTTGCCGCGTGCCATGACCAGCACGCGATCGCACATCATCGCTTCGGTGATTTCTGAACTGGAGATGATCACGGTGCCGCCCGACCGGGCGAAGTCGCGAATCAACTCGTACATGTCTTCTTTCGCGCCGACATCGACGCCACGGGTGGGTTCGTCACAGATGAGCAGACGGGATGACCGTGCGAGCCAGCGGGCGAGAATCGCCTTCTGCTGCGTGCCGCCGCTGAGGGTCTTCATCGGCTGGTTCACGCTCGAGACCTTCATGCCGAGGCGTTCGACCATCTGGCTCGCCACCTTCTTCTCAGCGTGGGAGTCGATCACGCTGAGCCGGCTGAACATGGGCAGACTGGCCAGGGTGATGTTGCCCGCAACGCCCATCTCGGGAATGAAGCCTTCAGCCTTGCGGTCTTGCGGCAGCAGCCCGATTCCACGGCGGATGGCATCGCGGGGGTTCTTGAAGACCACGGCTTTGTCGTCGAGCGTGATGGTGCCCTGCGTCTTGCGCCGGGCCCCGGCCAGCAGGCCCGCGAGTTCGGACTGCCCGCTGCCGATGAGCCCGGAGATGCCGAGCACCTCGCCTCTGCGCAGTTCGAAGTTCACGTTTTCGACGCGCTCGTCTTCGCTGAGGTTCGCGACAGACATCAGCACCTCACCCGTGTGCCCGGAGCCGAGCCGCGGACTGCGCTCGCCCCGAAGGGCCGCGTCGGCGATCGAACCCTCGAGGCTCTTGCCGATCATCGCGGTGACGACGTCGCTCGCCGTCGACGATGCCGTGCTGTACTCGGCGGCGTTGCGGCCGTCGCGCAGCACCGTGACCTCGTTGCACAGCGAGTAGAGCTCGTCCATACGATGCGAGATGTAGAGCAGGGTGACTCCCTGCTCGGCGACCGAGCGCAAGACGGTGAAGAGGCGGTCGACATCGGGCAGCGGCAGCGTCGAGGTCGGCTCGTCGAGCAGCAGCAGCCGTGCATCCTTGTGCAGGGCTTTCGCCAACTCGACCGCCTGCTGCTCGGCGACAGAGAAGCTGGCCACCGGGCGCCGAACGTCGAGGTCGAATCCGACCCGGTCGAGGGCGGCGCGGGCACCGGCCTTCATGCGGCTCCAGTCGACGGCAGTGCGACCACGCTTCGGCAGTTGGCCGAGAAAGATGTTCTCAGCCACAGAGAGCGACGGTACGAGACTGAGCTCCTGGTAGATGGTGTGGATGCCCGCATTCTGGGCATCGATCGGCTCGCGGAACTTCATCTGCCTGCCACCCAGCTCGATGCTGCCGCGGTCAGGCGTCTCGGCCCCCGAGATGATCTTGATCAGCGTGGACTTGCCTGCGCCGTTCTGACCGGCGAGCGCGTGGATCGAGCCTCGCTTGACCGTCAGGTCGACTCCCTTCAGCGCCTGCACGCCGAGGTAGCCCTTCGTGATGCCGGTCAGGCGCAGTTCGTCTGGAGCATCCGGGCTGACAACCGCATCGCTCATGGTTCTGCCTCGTTCTTTCGTCGAGTCGGGTGGTGAACGGGCCGGCAGGCTGTCGAGAGCGCTGCCGGTCCGCACAGGTGGGTGAGACCGAGGTCTACTGGCCGTCTTGAGCGCGCACGTAGGTGTCGCTCGGCTTGTAGTAGCTGGCCGCGTTGTCGGGCGTCACGACGGTCGTCTTGATGTAGAGCGTCTTGTCGGGGCACTGTGTCTGGTCTTTGTTGTAGGCCGCGAGCGCGATCTTGACTGCGGTCGTACCCTGGTCCCAGGGCTGGTTCGATGCGTCGGCCTGCAGCGGGCCCGTCGGGTCGTCCTGCATCGTCTTCACCGACACCATGCCGCCGTCGTAACTCGCCATGATGATGCCGTCGCCGTAGATTCCGGCCTGCTGCAGGCCCTGCACGACGCCGCCGTTCATGACGTCGCTCATGCTGTAGACGACCTTCAGGTCGGGGTTGGCCGTGGCCACGTCACGAATGGGTGCAAGCGCCTGATCGGGCTTCCACGAGCCGTACTTGATGGGCAGCTGGTTGACCGTTATCCCGGGGTCGGCCGCGATCACATCGTTGAAGCCCTTCATGAAACCGTTGAAACGCAGGTCGGTGAGAACGTCGCCGGGAAAGCCGCCGATGCCGACGATCTTGATCTCGCCGGTGTCGCCGAACTTCTCGACGGCCTTCTTCGCCGCCACCTCGCCGGCGAGCGCTCCGGTCGCCCCCTGGTCTTCAGCCACGTAGCAGAAGGTGTCGGGCACGATGCTCGGGTCGAGGTTCGAGTTGACGGTGACGACCGGAATGCCGGCCGCCTTCGCAGCAGCGATCGACGGGGCGATGCCGATCGGGTCGTTGGCGTTGATGACGAGAACGTCGACGCCCTTCGTGATGAGGGTCTGGATGTCGGCGTTCTGGCGCACGGTGTCGCCGTTCGCGTCGAGTACGTCGACGGTGGCGCCGATCGATGAGGCCTGCGCCTGGCCGCCCTCGACGAGGGTCTTCCACCAGTCGCTTCCACTGATTCCGCGCTGGCTCCAACCGATGACGAGCCCCTTGCCGGTGGCCTTGTCTTCTGAGCTGGCGGTGGTTCCACCGCCACGGCAGCCCGTGAGCAAGAGGGCGGTGGTGGCGATTGCGGCGACGCCGACGATGACTCGTCGGGCGCGCCTGTTTCGGGCGATGCTGATCATGGTGCACTCCTTTGTGTCTGACCTGTGGTGCTGGGTGTGGCGTTGGGGGTGTTGCGAATGGGTGTTGCGTTGGGGGTGTTGCGAATGGGTGTTGCGGCACCGGGGGTCGGAGACGACCGACCCCCGGTGGATGAGCGCTAGTCGATCTGGGTGAACACGCCGCGCTCGATGAGCAGGTCGATGTTCGCCTGGCGGGTCTTGCGCTCGCGAGCCAGCCAGCCTTCGGTCGGCGGCTCGGTCAGGTACTGGTTCTTCGGGTAGATGGGCTTGGCGTAGATGGCCGCGTACTGCTCGGTGCGCAGGTCTTTGAACCCGTTGAAGACGCCGTTCGCCTGACGCTCGCGGCGCAGGTGATCGATGTCGATGACCGTGCTGACGAAGCTGTCGCCGGGAACGATGCCGTTCTGCTTGATCACCACGTGGCCCTTGTGGTCTACGATCATCGACTCGCCGCCGAAGAGGTCGTTGATGACTCCGTCGGGGCCGAGCTCCGGGCCGAGGTTGGGCGCGACGACGATGGCGTTGTTGAACAGCGCGTGGGCACGGTTCTGCACCTCCCACATCCCGTTCATCGTCTGCGGCTGGAACAGGGTGGCCCGAATGATGATCTCGGCCCCGTTCATGGCCAGGCCACGCGCGATCTCGGGGTAGGAACCCTCGTGACAGATCACGTAGCCGATGTTGCCGATGTCGGGGGTCTTGGCCACCGGGTAGATCGCCTGCAGCGCGTCGCCGCCGCCCTTCTTCTCGACCCACTCGTCCCACAGGTCGTGCGGGTTCGTGGTGCCGAGCGTGCCGCCCTCGAAGCCGTCACTCGTCGCCTTGGCGCGGCGGTAGACGAGCTCGCCCTTCGGGTCGATCATGAAGGCCACGTTGAAGTAGCGGTCGGGAAAGTCGTCATCGGCGACCAGGTAGAGTTCGGCGGCGATGTAGGTGTTCAGCTCGCGGGCGGCCTTCGCCAGTTCGTCGGTCTCGGGGCCGGGAATCGTGCGGGCGAACTTCTTCTCCTGCTCCCGGTCGCCGGCCTTGAACGCCATGTGCATGCCCTGGATCGCCATCTCGGGGATGACCACCAGTTTCACGGGGTGCCCCTCGGTGGCTGCCACGCCGACTGCTGTGCGCATGAAGCCGATGATGCGCTTCGTGTTGGTCAGTGCGTCTTCGGGCTCCACGATCGGGATCTGCAGCGGCGAGAGGGCCACAACGGTATACGGCTCGGTCACGTCAACTCCTTCGTTGTTGGTTTCGTAATTCCGATGTTAGCGCACTATCACAAACATGCAAGTCTTGGATCGTTGCAATTTCAACGCTCACTGCTGTTCCCTAGGGTGCGTCGAGGCAAAAGAGTTAGCGCACCACTCCGATGTTCGTCAGGCGGCTGGAGATCGGGCGGGGGGCATGGCACACTCGGGAGCGTCGTCTGCACCGCGAAAGGAGGCCCACGATGGCCGGTCGCGGTGAGTCTGCCGGGTTCGTCGAGGCGCTGGCCCGCGGGCTCGACGTCATCGAGGCGTTCTCCGACAGCCACACCAGCATGTCGCTCGCCGAGCTGTCGACTGCGACGGGGCTGGCGCGCCCCACGACCCACCGTCTGCTCGCCACCCTCATCGAGCTGGGCTTCGTGCGACAGAGCGGTTCGGTGTTCGAGCTCACGCCGCGGGTGCTCGACCTCGGGTACGCGTTCGTCAGCTCGCAGGGGCTCTGGCAGATCGCCCGGTCCCACCTCGAAGAGCTGGTGCACCGCACCGGGGAGTCGTCGTCGATGGCCCAGCTGAGCGGCTCCGACATCGTCTACACGGCTCGCGTGGCGGTGCCGAAGATCATCGCGCTGCGGGTCGAGATCGGCACCCGCTTTCCGGCCGTCGTCACGTCTCAAGGCAAGGTGCTGCTCGCTGCCCTGGCTCCGAATGACCTGCAGCGCACCCTCGCCGTGCCGAGCACCTCGCGGGTCGTGGTCGCCCCGCGCGATCCCGCCGACCTGCTTCGAGAACTCGAGACGGTGCGGGCGCGGGGGTGGGCCCTCGCCGACGAAGAACTGGCGCCGGGCATCCGGTCGATCGCCGCACCGGTGTTCGACGGCAGCGGAACCGTGCGCGCCACCGTCAACGTGACCGTGCACGCGGCCGAGACGAGCACCGACGAGCTCATCGAACGCCATCTCTCTGACCTGGTCGCGACCGCGGCCGCCATCTCGGCAGACTGGCGACGGATGGCCGACCGACCGTACGTCGAGGTCACCGAGGCCTGACGGCACGGCGACCTCCGCTCGCCTCTTGACGCCGGATGCAGGCGGGCACATACTGATGACGTCCGCTTGACGGACACCTGTCCGCAAAACTGATCCGGTGACGATGACGACTCCAGCCCACTCCGGCCCCCTGACCGGCCTCGTGGTCGCCGATCTCTCGCGGGTGCTCGCCGGCCCGTATGCGACCCAGATCATGGCCGACCTCGGCGCGACGGTCGTGAAGGTCGAGAGTCCGAAGGGCGACGAGACGCGCGACTGGGCACCGCCCGAGCGCGACGGCGTCTCGACCTACTTTCTCGGCATCAACCGCAACAAGCGCGACGTCGTGCTCGACTTCGGCAGCGAGACCGACCGCGCGCTCGCGCACGAGCTGGCCGCCCGCGCCGACATCGTGATCGAGAACTTCAAGCCCGGTGGCCTGCGAAAGTTCGGCCTCGACTACGAGTCGGTGCGCTCGCTCAATCCCGCCGTGATCTACGCCTCGATCAGCGGTTTCGGCTCACACGAGGGCGCCGCGCTGCCCGGCTACGACCTGATCGTGCAGGCGGCCTCTGGCCTGATGAGCCTCACCGGCGACGCCGACGGCCCCGCCTACCGCAGTGGTGTCTCGGTGTTCGACATCATGACGGGCATGCAGGCGACCATCGGCATTCTGGCTGCCCTGAACCACCGGCACCTCACGGGTCAGGGCCAGCACGTCGAAGTGAACCTGCTGTCGACCGCCCTGTCTGCCATGGCCAACCACAGCTCGACGTACGTCGCCGGCGGTCAGGTGCCGTTTCGCATGGGCAACGCGCATCCGAGCCTCTTTCCCTACGAGCCGCTGGCCGCGAGCGACGGCGAGATCGTCATCGTCGCCGCCAACGACGGGCAGTTCGCCAAGCTGGCCGCGGCCCTCGGCCGGCCTGAGCTCGCCGCCGACCCGCTGTTCGCGAAGACCGAGCTGCGCAACCGCAACCGCGAGCAGCTGCGCCCGCTGCTGCTCGAGGCGCTCGCCACGAAGACGGTGGCCGAATGGTTCGACGTGCTGACCGCGGCTGGCGTCGCCTGTGGCCCGATCAACACCATCGACGGCGGGGTGGCGCTGGCCGAGCGGCTCGGTCTTCGCCCAGTCGTCGTGGTCGGCGAGGGGGATGCCGCGATTCCGATGATCCGCAACGCCATCGACTTCTCGCTGACCCCACCCGCCTATGTGAGTGCCGCGCCCGCGCTCGGCGCCGATGACGACGAGATCAGGGCCTGGCTGCAGAGCCCGCGAGGAGAAGCGAAATGACCGAGTATTCCACCGGAATCGGCACCAGCGACCTGACCAGCATCTCGCTGCTCGGGCACGACATCACGAGCCTGCTGGGCACCGTGACGTTCGGCGAGCTCGCTTTCTGGCTGGTCGCCAAACGTCGGCCGACGAAGGGCGAGGGCCGGGTCTTCGAGGCGGTGCTGGTGTCGCTGGCCGACCACGGCTTCACACCCACGGCCATCGCCGCCCGACTCACCTACTACAGCGCTCCCGACTCGATTCAGGGCGCCGT
The DNA here is from genome assembly GCF_036553535.1 of Subtercola sp. YIM 133946. Classification (NCBI taxonomy): domain Bacteria; kingdom Bacillati; phylum Actinomycetota; class Actinomycetes; order Micrococcales; family Microbacteriaceae; genus Subtercola; species Subtercola sp. YIM 133946. Next base: position 6,525 of record NZ_JAZHPE010000045.1, on the reverse strand, counting down.
GGCCGCGGGGCTGCTCGGCGGCGGGTCACGATTCCTCGGAGTCACCGAGAACACCGGGCTCTACCTCGACGCGATCGTTCTGGGCCTCGGCGACACGAGCGGCTACACCGACGAACAGTGGGATGACGTGGCCCGGGCCGCGCTGTTGCAGGCCAAGAGCGAGGGTGCGCGCGTGCCCGGTCTCGGGCATCCGGTGCACAAGACCGGCGACCCCCGCACACCCGTCATCATGCGTATCGCCGAAGAAGAAGGCACCCTCGGCCCGCACCTGCGCCTGTTCGCCGCGATCGGCCGGATGCAGCAGGAGGTGCTCGGCAAGAACCTTCCGCTGAACGGCGCGGGGGTCGCGGGCGCGGCCCTCGCCGACCTCGGCCTGCCCGTCGCGATGCTGCGCGGGTTCGCACTGCTCGCCCGAACCGCCGGACTGCTCGGCCACATCGCCGAAGAGCAGGTCACCCCCATCGGCCCCGACGTGTACTACTCGGTCGACCGCAACGCCGTGTACGTGCCCCCGCAAGGAGAGTGACAATGGCTGATCTGAGCGCCGTGCTCGCCACGACCCATCACCCGTTCTACCTGAAGGCGACCACCGCACCACCCGAAGAGCGCATGCCCCAGGCCGATGAGTGGAAGCGCAAGGTCGAGGCCTACCGCGAGACCCTGACGGCCGCGAAGCCCGACATTCTCGTGATGGTCGGCGCCGACCACTTCCACCAGTTCTTCAGCGACAACTACCCCGCGTTCCTGATCGGCAAACAGCCGAAGTACGACGCGATCTTCTACAACGAGGAACGTGAGTTCGGCATCCCGACGTACCTGCTCGACGGGCACGAAGACCTCTCGGGCTTCATGCTGCAGGGCCTGCTCGACCGCGGCTTCGACTTCTCGGTCAGCCATGAGCTGAAGCTCGACCACTCGATCATCTGCCCCATCATCACGACCCGGCCCGACGCCGACCTGCCCGTCGTGCCGATCTACACGAACATCTTCGCGCCGCCCCTGCCGAGCCCGCGGCGCTTCTACGACCTCGGCCGAGCCATTCGCAGCATCATCGACGAGTACCCCTCCGACCAGCGCATCGCCGCCGTCGGCAGTGGGCATCTCTCGCTCGAGCTCGGCGGCCCGCGGCAGTTCGGCGAGACGGGGCCAGACCCGGTGTTCGATCGCAAGGCGATCGACTGGCTCGCGAGCGGCGACATCGAGGCGATTCTGCAGAACGTGACCCACGAGAGCATGGCCGGGGCGGGCAATGCGACCCACGGCTTCATGGACCTCATTCTGATGCTCGGCATCGCCGGCCCCATCGAGGCGTCGTACGTCGACGAGCTCGACCTGTTTCACACCCGGGAGATGTACATGACCTGGTACCCGGGAGGCGACCCCCGGTGAGCAAGTACTACGTGAACAAGTTTCTCTACCAGGTCGACCGCGACCCCGAGCTGCTGGCCGCCTACAAGGCCGACCCGGCCGGGTTGGTCGAGCGCTGGGAAGACGAGTACGGCCGCTGGCTCGGCGCCGGCAACCGGGTCGAGCAGACCACGTGGCTGTCGTTCACCGACGACGAGCGCACCGCCCTCGTCGAGCACGACTACACGACTCTCTTCGAACTGGGCGCGCACTTCTTTCTGACGCTCACCATCTTCATCGCCATCTACAACGACGACTACGAGGCTCAGTCGGGCCCGCTCGCCTTTCAGCGGGAGTACGCCCAGAAGCTCTCGCACTGGGTCGGCCGAGACTACCCGACGGTCGCCCTCTGACCGGCCCGACCCGGTCTGCCGAACACCACCACCCGCATCGCCGAAGGAGTCGAACCATGTCGAACACCACCGCTGAACCACCGACGGATGACCGCCCTGTCGTCTTTCGCAACGCCATCGTCGTGACGGTCGACGACCAGCGCCGCATCCTGCCGAAGGGAGACGTGCTCGTCATCGGCCAGAACATCGCCGCGATCGGTGAGAACCTCGCCGTTCCGGACGGCACCTTCGAGATCGACGCCGAAGGGGGCATCGTGATGCCCGGCATGATCGACACCCACCGGCACATGTGGCAGACGGCCATGCGCGGCTACGGCGCCGACTGGACCCTCACCCAGTACTTCGTCTGGTACTACCTCGAGCACGGCAAGAGCTTTCGCCCCGAAGACGTCTACGCGGGCAACCGCCTCTCGGCGCTCGACGCCATCGATGCGGGAGTGACCACGACGGTCGACTGGTCGCACGGGCTCCGCACGATCGAACACGGCGAAGCCGCGCTCGAGGCGCTCCGGGCATCCGTCGGCCGTTTCGTACTCGCGTACGGCAACATCTTTGCGGGCCCGTGGGAGTGGTCGGCCGACCCCGAGGTGCTGGCCTTTCTGAAGAAGAACAACACGGGCTCCGACGACCTGCGTTTTCAGCTGGCGTTCGACGTCACCGGCGACCCCGCCTTTCCCGAGCGGGCCGCCTTCGAGGCAGCGCGCGAGCTGGGCCTGCCGGTCACGACCCACGCCGGCGTGTGGGGCGCGACGAACGACGACGGCATCAGGCTGATGCACGAGAACGGCTTCATGACTCCCGAGACGGTGTACGTGCACGCGGCGACGCTCAGCAACGACTCGTACCAGCGCATCGCGGCCACCGGGGGCTCGGTGTCGCTGTCGACCGAGAGCGAATTGAGCTGCGGCCAGGGTTACCCGCCGTCGTGGATTCTGCGCCAGCACGGCATTCCGGTGTCGCTGTCGGTCGACACCAGCGTGTGGTTCTCGAGCGACCTGTTCTCGGCAATGCGCTCGACCCTCGGGGCCGACCGCGGCTGGGAGCACATGCGCGCGCACGAAAAGGGCGACACCGTGACCCACTCGCACCTGCGCGCCGAGCACGTGGTCGACTGGGCCACGAGGGGCGGTGCCGAGAGTCTCGGCATGCAGAACCTCGTCGGGTCGCTCGAGGTGGGCAAGCGCGCCGACATCGTGCTGATCAAGAACGACGCCTCGCCGACGATGCTGCCGATTCTGAACCCGAGCGGTCACATCGCCCTGCAGGCCGGCCGCGGCGACGTGCACACGGTGATGGTCGATGGCACGATCGCGAAGTTCGACGGCCGTCTGCTGGGCGACGAACTGGCCTCGGTGAAGAGGCAGGTCGAGTCGACGGTCGAATACCTGCAGGGCGAGCTCGGCGAGCCGTCGTGGCAGCGGGGCATGAACCCGGATGCCCCGGCCGCCGAGATGCTCGACAACCCGTACACCTACACCGAGTACAAAGACTCGTCGACGCATCAGGCGGAGTCCGACCGCGCAGACGCGCCCGTTTGAGGCGCCCGCTCTTTCTCGGCGTTCAACAGTTTGCAGACAGAATTGTTGCCAATGTGAGGTGGGCGCCGGTATCTTGGGTGAATGACCGACCCGGGGCGCCCGGCGCGGGGCGCTGGCTCCCGTGCGAAGCCAGAACTGCTCGAAGAGGTCAAGAGCGCTATCCTGCGAGGTGAATTCGTTCCCCTGCAGCGTCTCATCGAGAGCGACCTGAGCGAGCGTTTCGGCGCATCCCGTTCGGCCGTGCGCATCGCCCTGCAGGAGCTGGTGTCGCAGGGGCTCGTCGAGTTCCAGCCCAACAAGGGCGCCCGGGTGCGCAGCATCTCGGTCGACGAGGCCATCGAGATCACCGAGGTGCGCGTCGTGCTCGAGGGAATGGAGGCGTCGCTCGCCGCCGAACGTGTCACCGACGCCGAGGCCGCCGAACTCTCTGACATCGCCGTGCGCATGCGCGAGGCCGTCGAGGCCGGGGAGCTGCTGACGTACAGCGATCTGAACGTACGGCTGCACGCGAGCATCCGGGAGGCCGCCCGGCACGAGACCTCTGCACGACTGCTGCGCGAGCTGCGCAACCAGACGGCACGGCACCAGTTCTCGCTGGCCCTGGTGCCGGGGCGGCCGTCGCAGTCGCTGCCGCAGCACGAGGCGATCGTCGCGGCCATCGTCGCCCGCGACGTGCCCGGCGCCGAAGACGCCATGAAGGCGCATCTGCGCAGCGTGATCGACGCCCTGCGCGCCCTGCCCTCCCTCGATTCGGCCCGGCGTTGAACGCGCGCGCGTCGCAGGCCGCCGTCGCCACGAGTAGAAGGGCGCTCGGATGACCGCCGTCACGATCGCCGTGCTCGGGCTCGGCGAGGCGGGCTCGGCCATCGCCGCCGACCTGCACGCCGCGGGGGCCACCGTTCGCGGGTTCGACCCGCTCGTCAGCCCACCTGCCGGCGTTCTCGCCTGCCGCGACGATGGTGACGCCGCCACGGGCGCCACCATCACGTTCGCCCTCACCAGCGGGCACGAGGCCGAAGAGACCCTGCGTCTCGCCCTGGCCGGGCTGCGACCCGGCGACCACTACGCCGACCTGAACACCGCGGCACCGGCCGTGAAGCAGCGGCTCGCCGTGATCGCGGCCGAGGCGGGCATCGTCTTCACCGACGTCGCGCTCATGTCGCCGGTGCCCGGCAAAGGGCTGCACACCCCTATGCTCGTCAGCGGTACCGGCGCCACCCACTACGCCGAGGTGCTGCGGATGCTCGGCGCGACCGTCGACGTCGTCGAAGGTGAGGCGGGCACGGCCGCGGCGCGAAAGCTCGTGCGCAGCGTGTTCTACAAGGGCTGGGCCGCCGCGGTGACGGAGTCGCTTCGCGCGGGCGAGGCCGCCGGCTGCGGCGAGTGGTTGCGCGAGAACATCCGCGACGAGATCGCTTCGGCCACCGGGCAGACGCTCGACCGGCTCGAGCAGGGCAGCATCACCCACGCCCGTCGCCGCACCGACGAGATGGCCGCGGCCACCGACCTGCTCACCGACCTGGGCATCCCACCCCGCGTCGCCGCCGCGAGCCGCGACTGGCTGGCGCAGCTCGACGCCGAGAACGCCGCCCGCAAGGCCGCTGCACTCGAGGAGACCAGCCCGGAGACCACAGCGGAGACCGCTGCGCCCCAGTAGACCGCCGGCCCCGGCCGGCGCACCATCCACGCACCACCAGAACGAAGGAGTTCTCATGCAGGAATCGCTGGCAGAGGCCATCGAAAGAGTGGGCAGCGCCGTCGACCTGCTGCGCAACGCGCAGGCCAGGCCCACGATCTTTCCGGTCACACCCGAGTTCAGCAACTGGCGGTCTGAGCAGCTGTCGTGGAGCCGAACGGTCGCGCTGCTCGACCAGTCGCACCACATGACCGATCTGTTCATCAGCGGCCCCGACGCCCTGCGACTGCTCTCTGACGTCGGCGTGAACAGCTTCGCGAAGTTCGAGGTCGACAACGCCAAGCAGTTCATCGCGGTGAACCACGAGGGCTACCTGATCGGCGACGCGATTCTGTTCTACCTCGGCGAGAACGAGTTCGACCTCGTGGGGCACCAGATGGTCATCGACTGGACGCAGTTCCACGGCGAGACGGGTGGCTACGACGTGACGTTCGAGCGCGACGGCAACTCGATCGTGCGGCAGGGCGACCCGGCGCTGTACCGGTTCGAGCTGCAGGGGCCGAACGCTCTCGCGCTGATGGAGGCCGTGACCGGGCATCCGGTGCCCGCCACCAAGTTCTTCCACATGGCCACGTTCGACATCGGCGGCATCAGCGTGAGATCGCTGCGGCACGGCATGGCGGGACAGCCCGGGTTCGAGCTGTTCGGCCCGTGGTCGGAGGGCGCCCGGGTGCGCGCCGCGCTCATCGAGGCGGGCGCGCAGTTCGACCTGGTGCTCGTCGGGTCGAAGGCGTACTCGTCGGCCAACCTCGAGTCGGCGTGGGTTCCGTCGCCACTGCCTGCGATCTTCAGCGGCGAGGGCACTGAGGAGTACCGGCGATGGCTGCCCGCCACCAGTGCGGGTTCGCTGGCCGGCAGCTTCACCTCTGAACGCATCGAAGACTACTACCTGACCCCATACGACATCGGGTACGGCCGCAGTGTCGCCTTCGACCACGACTTCATCGGCCGCGAGGCGCTCGAGCGGCACGCGCAGAACCAGGGGCGCCAGAAGGTCACGCTGGTGTGGAACGACGACGACGTCGCCGATGCCCTGGGTTCACTCATGCGACCGGGCCTGCCGGCCAAGTACATCGATCTGCCCAAAGCGCGGTACGGCCTCTACCAGGTCGACCGCGTGCTGGCCGACGGCAGCGATGTGGGAATCTCGCACGACGCCGGCTACATCACGAACGAGCAGGTGTTCGTCTCGCTCGCCAGCATCGCCAACGAGTTCGCCGAACCGGGCACCGCGGTCACGGTGGTGTGGGGCGAAGACCCGAACACCCGCAAGCCCTCAGTCGAGCCGCACCGCCAGATCGAGGTGCGCGCCACCGTGCAGCCGGCCCCGTACTCCTCCTACGCCCGCGAGAACTACCGCACGAACTGACCGGCCACCCGCGCGTGGACGGCGTCGCACGCGGCGCGGCGCATGACCGACCGACGTGAGGCGGTTCGGGTCAGGCGTGCGGCGCCGGCGCGGTGTCCACGGTGGGGGTGCCGTGTGTGTGGAAGGTGGAGATGGTCTGCATGCCCCAGGCCTGGCCCTTCT